>JBFGWM010000120.1:0-8558 GCA_041588495.1 Pseudomonadales bacterium
GGGGCCGGCAACCGCCAGTCGGCAGGGAGCCTGCGCAACGGCGCGTGCGGGTCCACGACACCGGCCGAGGCCTCGCCGGCGGGCGGGCGCCAGTCGTCGAGGCGCGCCGCGAAACGGTCCGCCACCGCCGGCCACAACTGGGCCAGGAGGCTGCCGGCAGCCGGGCTGCCCAGTGCCGGCGGCTTGCCGTCTTTGACTGAAACCGAAACGTGTCCGAGCAGGTGCAGTTCATCGCAGGCGCGCGTGACGCCAACGTAGAGCACCCGCCCCGCCTCCAGGCGCTCACGCTGCTTGTCGAGCTCGGCCAGCAGCGCGTAATGCCCGTCGCCGCCGGAGCCCGTGGCCTTGATCGGCGCCAGCAGCAGGTCCGGCGCGCCGCCCCTGCCGGGCAGTTCGAGCCAGCGCAGGACCGGCGCGTCATTACCACTGGTCCACTTGCCGAGACCAGGCATGATCACGGTATCGAACTCCAGTCCCTTGGATTTGTGCAGGGTCATGACCTGGACCGAATCGTCCGTACCGGCGTCCGGCAGGGCATAGAGCTTCTCGATGCGCCGCCGCAGCTCCGCGGCGTCGGGCCACTCTCCGGGCTCGAACCCCTCCAGCATCTGCAGGAAGACCTCGGCATCCTCGAGTCCGGCGGCACCCCCCGCGACGGCCGGACCACCCAGGCCCAGCCAGGCGCCCTCGACCCAGGATCGCAGCGGCCGCCGCTGGCGCCCGCCCAGGGCCGCGAGCAGTACCGGGGCCACGCGGTCGAGGCGCATGCGCCCGTCCGCGCTCAGCGCGGCCAACGCGCCCTCCGCCTGCAGCAGGGATGGCAACGGCGCCTTCAGATCCTCACCGGCAAGTGCAAGCAGGTCGGCAAGATCGAGACCGCACCACGGCGCGCGCAGGACGCTGAGCCACGCCACGCGGTCGGCCGGGTGCAGGAGCGCGCAGGACAGGGACAGCAGGTCGATCACCGCGGGACGCCCGGCCAGGGGATCGATGTCCACGGCCCGGTAACCGATCCCCGCTGCGCGCAACGCGGGGAGAATGTGGCGCAGGTGTCCGCGACCACGCACCAGGATTCCCACCGACCCCTGCGGGTTGCGCGCTTTCGCGTCCCGCACCAGTCCCACCACCGTTTCGGCCTCGGCCTGGTCCAGCCTGCCGAGGAACGGGTGCACGGTCACGGCAGTGCCGGACCCTGCCCCGCGACTGGCAACGGCCGGCACGAAGCGCACCGCGCCCTCGGCCTGGTCATCCGCCGCCGGCAGGATGCCGGGAAAACTCTCGTTGACCCACCCGACCACGTCGGCGCCCGAACGGAAGTTCACGGTCAGTTCGAGGGACTCCGGCCGGACCTCACCGATGCCCCGCTCCCGCGCCACCTGGAACAATCCGACCTCGGCCTCGCGGAAACGGTAAATCGACTGCATGGGGTCGCCGACCAGGAACAGGGTGCGTCCGTCATCCGGGGTCCAGCCGGCAGTCAGCGCCTCGAGCAGGTTGAACTGGGTCTGGGAGGTGTCCTGGAACTCGTCCACCAGCAGGTGGCGGACCTGGTAGTCCAGCCGCAGGGCCAGTTCCGAGGGCTCGCCCGGGGCACCCAGGGCCTGGCACGCGGCATGCGCCATCTGCGCGAAATCCACCTGCCCGGACTCCTGGAACAGGCCGAGCAACTGGGCGGCGGCGATGCGCAGCAGGTCCAGCAACGCGCGCAGGACCGCCCACTGGGCGTCGGCGAAACCGCATTCCGGCAGACCCTGCACGCGGCGCAGCGCGGCCAGCAATCCCGGGTCCGCGGAAAGCACGTCGATGACCTCGCCATGCAGCGCCTTCCCCGCTTCGCGGGCCAGCTTTTCATCACCTTTCGCCTTGCTCGGCGGCGGGAAGCCGAGCGCGGCGTCGATGCGCTTGCGCCAGGTCCCGTTCTGGGTCAGGAAGAGCGCCGCAATGCCCTGCCAGGCGGCCAGTTGGCCGGGTTCAGGCGGGGGCAGAACGGCCAGGTCCGCAAGTCCCAGGACCAGGTCGTTCTCAGAACTTTTCCCGGCATATCGCGCAATTTCGACGATCTTGTCGGCAATTTCGGGCGAAATCCGCTTTACAACATCTTCCAGCCGGGCCCCGACGTAATCCCCGAACGCGGTTTCCAGCGCCTCCCGCTCCAGGCGCGCATTGGTGCCCACCGCGACGTGGCGCAGCCATTGCTCGCGACGCGCCAGCAGGCCGGCGAGCAGTTCCACCAGGCGCACCGCCTGGTTGTCGAGATGGCCGAGCAGGCATTCCACCGGCTCCGACCATTGCGGCCCGCCCTCGAGGCATTCGAGGGTGCGCCGGGCGGCCTCCAGGTAAAGCGGTTGCGCGTCCTCCACGATTCCCGGCTGGGAACCGAACCCGGAAAGCACCGGCATCTGCCGCGCGAGGGACGCGCACAGGCTGTCGATGGTCATCACCCGCAGGCGCCCGGGATTGTCGACCAGTCCCCATCCGCGCTCCGCGTCGCGCGCCAGCGCCAGCCGGGCGAGGTCGAAATAACGGCGCTCGTGGGCCTGTTCCGGCGGCGTGGCGCCGGTGGCGACCGCTTCCAGGGCGCGCACGATGCGGTTGCGCATCTCCCCCGCCGCCTTGCGGGTGAAGGTGATGGCAATGATTTCCTCGGGATCATCCACCCGCGCCAGCAGCGCCAGGAAGCGCTGGGTCAGCAGCCCGGTCTTGCCGGAACCGGCCGGGGCCCGGACCAGGAAAGATGTGCTGCAGTCATCGACGGCACGGCAGCGTACCGCGTGATCAGCCGGTTCAGTCATCGTCTTCCCCCGCCACCGGCCCACGCAGTTTTTCGCCCACCCGGCACAAGCCACCCAGCTCGCAATAACGGCAGGTCTTCGGATATTCCCGCGGGTCGACCCGCGCGTCTCCCGCCACGAACTCCTCCGCCAGGGCCGCCAGGGCCGTGCGCCAGTCGCGGCGCACTTCGTCCCAGGACTGGCCGCAGGCCTTGAGTTCAAGGCTCGCCTCGATCCCGGGGGCAATACCATCCGCACGCCCCACCCCGCTGAAGGTGACGCCGTCGGCGCGCACCATGCCGAACGCCACCGCCGCCACGGGTTCATCCAGCGCCTCGCTGTAAAGCGGCAGTTGCGGCGCGGCGGGCCGCTCGCCGAACCAGTCCACCGCGTTCACCCGCCCGGTCTTGTAATCGACCACCACCCGCTCGCCATCGGCCAGTGCATCGAGGCGGTCGATGGTGACGTTGAGCTGGATGTCACCGACTCGCACCTCGCAACGCTGTTCCAGCCCCAGCACCCGGAACGGCGCACGTTCGCGTTCGAGGGCGACCCACTCCGCGAGGAGACGGCACAGGCGACTGCGTTCCACGCGGCGGAACCCCTCGGTGACGATCTGCGGGTATTCCTTCGCGAACTCGTGCAGCGCGACATCAACTGATTCCGCGACGCGCTGCGCGGTCCCGGCCTCACCAAGGGCCGCGAGCTCCGCGGAGCCATCGAGCCCGGTCCAGAACAATTCCAGTGCACGATGCACCAGGGACCCCTTGCGCATCGCATCGAGCCCCACGTCCACCACCCCCAGTTCCTGCGCACCCAGCCGGTACGTGGCAAAGGCATGGAACGGGCAGTTCGACTGCCAGGACAGCACCCCGCTGCCGCCCTTCACCGCACCCGGATGAACGGGCGGGGCGGTCTCACACTGAATTCCCTCGAGGTCGGCCGCGGCAGCGATGAGCATGCGCCAGCCCGGGTCCGGAGCGCCGGGGAGTTCGCCGTCCCCGGCGACGGGCAGGTGCGCCACCAGCGGCGCACAGACCAGCACCTCGTCGCCCGCGCGGGACGGGTGACTGACCACCACGTCCGCCGCGCTTTCCAGCAGGCGCCGCGTCTGCTGCCGCGCGACGCGCAGTTCCCGCGCCGGGGTACTGCGCGGAATCTCCCGCTCCGCCTGCAGGGCACGCGGCAGGAACGGGTTGGGGCGTGGCGCGGGCGGCCACGCCTCCGCGTGCAGGCCCATAACCCACAGGTGGTCGAAACGCATGCCGACGGATTCCAAAACACCCAGCACCTGCAGTCGCGCCGGGCTCGACGCCGGCTGGAACACGCGCGCCGCGGACATGCGCTGCAGGTGCCCGAGCGCGGTCCGGCGATCCATCGGGCCGCTGACCGCACCGAGGGAACCGAGGTCCGCAAGCAGGTCGCGGAACGCGTCCACGGCCTGGTACTCCGCGCTGTCCAGGGGGCGGCCGCGTGACCACCCGGTCCGGTCCAGCAGCGCGGAAAAATCCCGTGCCCAGCGTTCCGGTTCGCGTGGCCCGCCTTCGCCGCCACGCAATGCGTCACTGAGCGCGCCAACGCTCGCGGCAAAAAGCGGACAGCCATGCCCCCGGCACAGGGCGCGCAGGCGGCCCAGTGCGACCTCGGGCTGCCCGCTTTTGCGCAGTTCGCGGTCGACGCTGGCGCGCGCGAACTGCTCCCCGGTGGCGCCATCGATGAAAGGCGAGGCCAGCAACGCGGCGGCATCGGCAAAGGGCAGCAGCGACTGGTTCACGCCCAGCAAGCGGAGGGCGACACGCACCACCGGGGTTTCCGCGAGTGAACCGCCCAGGGAGACGTTGTAGGGTCGACGCCAGGATGCGTCTCCCGGCGCCACGGCGGCGGGGACCAGGACGTGATCCAGTTCCCGCTCCAGCATTTCGCGGCGTGCACCGAGGTCCGGGACGACGATCCCGATGCGTGCCTCCGGCTCACGGTCCATCCACTGGCGCGCCCAGGCGATCGCCCGGCCGATCTCGTCGCGGTCATCCCCGCAGGCCAGGCGCACCGCGCGACCGTCCACCGCTTCGGCTTCCAGCCATTCCACCGCGCACCCCGCACCCTGCAAGGCGGCAATCACGCGCAGTTGCTGCGGGGTCAGTTCGTCGAAACCGGACAGCACCAGTTCGTCACAGGGAATCCATTCGGCGGCGCTGTCTGCCAGCACGTCCGCGACACGCGCGGAATCCTGCCAGCCGGCACGCTCCAGCCACCCCTCGTATTCCCGGTCCCAGCGCAACCAGGCCCGCGTGTCCTCGCTGCACGGTGTGGCGTGACCGTGCGGATCGAGGTCCCACTCGATGGCGAGACGATGGGCGTCGCGCGCCGCGTCCACCGCGCCGGCGAGGTGTGCAAGCGGCGGCGACTCCGCGGCGAGGACCTGCGACCAGGCGACGTGTTCCTGCCCGACGCCGGGCACCGGACGGGGTTCCACGATTCCGCGCAGGAGGGCCTCGGTCCACCACGCGTCGAGCCACGCCGGCCAGGTCAGCACGTCCGGCGATTCCCACGCGGTGAGGCCGCGTGCGGCCTGGAGGTTTCCATAGCGCACAAACAACTCGGAGGAGAGACGCGCGCCGCCGGTCACCACGGACACGCCCCTGCCGGCGCGTTCCAGCAGGACCTCGGGAGCGACGTGGACGGGCTGGATCATGGACCGTGAACATCCTTGAACGGTGCCGGTGCATTGTCACCCGGATGCACGGCGACTGGCAAAATTTGCTGCGCTGTTGTGTACTGGACAACCCTCAACCCCGGGCCCGAGAAGCGATGAGCGAAGATCCCAACCCACCCGTCGAGGAAATCTACGTCAGCACGGACATCGAGACCGACGGCCCGATCCCGGGCGATTACTCGATGCTCAGCATCGGCTCCGCGGCCTTCCGCGCCGACAAGACCCTGGTGGATACGTTCTCCATCAATTTCGAACTCCTTCCGGGCGCCGGCCAGCACCCGAAGACCATGCGCTTCTGGGAGGACTTCCCGGAGGCCTGGGAAAAGTCCCGCGAGAACCCGCGACCGCCGGAGGAAGCCATGCCGGAATACGTGGCATGGGTGAAGTCGCTGCCGGGCAAGCCGGTGTTCGTCGGTTACCCGGCGGGCTTCGATTTCACCTTCGTGCTCTGGTACCTGGTGAAATTCGCCGGGGAGAGCCCGTTCCACTTCGCGGCGCTGGACATCAAGACCTACGCCATGGCCGTGCTGCGTCGGAAGTACCGCCACACCACCAAGACCTCCCTGCCCCGCCACTGGTTCGACGACCTGCCCCACACCCACGTGGCGCTGGACGATGCCCTGGAACAGGGCGCGCTGTTCTGCAACATGCTGGCCGAACACAACAAGGCGCCACGCACCCCGGTCGACCCCTGAATCTGCAGGCAACCGGCCCGCGCATTGCCGCGCTGGCGGCGTTGTCCCACTTTTGGTTCGCTAATTCCTGATTAGTGCAAATCATCGCGAAATCTAGTCCGAAAGTACTATTTCGCCGTCGACAATTCCGGTGCTACCGTTTAATTGAGTCATAAAAGGAATTTCCTTCCGCGACTGGATTCGTATCCGGGCCATGACTCGACCCGCAGCCAGCCCCCGGGAGGGGCGGCAGCATGGCAGACTCCGCACCCGTCACAGGCAGCCCGCTTGCCCCGGCTGTCGGCAGCGTATTGGTTCTCGTCGGTCACGCCTGGGCTCGCAACCCGGACTCCGGCGCCACCCGTGAACTGAAGATCGGCGACACCGTCTACAGCGGCGAGCTGATGGTCACCGGGGACATGAGCGCCCTGGCGATCGAGTTCCTCGACGGCAGCCGGCTCGACCTCGGACGAAATTCCCGCGCCGAGCTGGACCGCGAGACTTTCGACCCCGCGGCCCACGCTGCGGCCATGGCCGCCGAGGCGGAGACGGCAGCGCCGGTGAGCGATGACATCGACGCGATCCAGCAGGCCCTGCTGGCCGGCGTCGACCCCACCGAACTGGAAGCCACGGCTGCAGGCCCCGGTGCGGGCGGAGGCGGTGACAGCGAGGGTTCCTCGTTCGTCATACTGGGTCGTTCCAACCAACGGACGACGCCGCAAGCCGGTTTCGATACGGACCCGATCTCACCAAGCTTTGACGAACCGCCCCCGGAAGATGACCTGACGGAGGAAGAGGAAGCCGCGGCCGGCGAAGAACCGCCGGAAGAGCCCGAGAACGACCTGCCGATCGCGCGTGACGACGATGACTTCGCGGTCGTCGGCCGCCAGGGCGACGAGTGCATCACCGGCAACGTGATCACCGGAGAAGGTACCAACCTGGGCTTCGGCGGCCCCGGTGCGGACTACGAGGGCGACGCCCCGGCGCACCTCTCGTCGTTCACGTATACGGATGCCGAGGGAGTCGAGCAGACCGTCGCCCTGGATCCCAATGACCCCGACACGCTGCAGAACGGCGTCACGGTCACCACGGAGCACGGCGGCACCTTCACCATCTTCCCGGATGGTTCCTACAAGTACTTTCCCGGCGAAATCGAGTACCGGGAGGTCTTCGAGGACTGCGAACTGAGTGCCGATTTCTCGGGCATGAATGACAGCAAGCAGAACCCGGTCAACAGCATGACGTTCAGCAATGGCATCACGCTGGTGGCGCTGGCGACGTTGGAACCCGGCACCGTGGGCACCCAGTGGTTCACCGACTCCAGTGGCGTACTCGACCTGACCAGTAACCTCTCCAACCTGGCGTTCAACCCGAGCCACGGTGCGGGCGTCGACTCCGACGACGGCAGCGGCAACAACGAACATCTCCAGGCGCTGTCCTCGACCGGTTCCCAGTCCCACCAGGAAGCCCTGGTGCTGGATTTCGGCACCTCGGTGCAATCCACCGTCGTGACCCTGTCCAGCTTCGTGCACAACACCGGCAAGGGTTCCTCGGAACAGGCCCGCTGGTATGCGTATGACGCCTCAGGCGCGTTCGTCGCCACCGGGGTGATCTCCGCCGGAGGTTTTGACGAGTTCGACGGCGACCCGGCGCACCGCTTCACAACCACCATCGATCCCGACGGTAGCCTGGCGTTCCAATACCTGGTCCTGCAACCGATCGAGTTGTCCAGTGACGATGAGGTTGACGTGTCCGGCGCCAACAGCACGTTCTTCGTGCACTCGGTCACCTGTGAAGGCCAGACCTCCAGCCTCGAGCCGCTGCCGACCACGGAAACGATCGAATACACGATCACCGACGCCAATGGCGATTCTTCGTCGGCCACGCTGAGCATTGACCTCGCGCTGGCCTTCGAGGGCGAGGGCGACGCGCACGTGCTGACCGGCACCGCGGCCCACGATTACATCGTCGCTCAGGGTGCGTTCGATGGCGAGGGACAGTTACTCGACGGGCTCGGGGGCAACGACATACTCGTCGGTAGCTACCAGGACGACATCCTGCTCGGCGGCGAGGGGGATGACATCCTCACCGGTGGCGGGGGCAACGACTCGATGACCGGTGGCGGGGGTGGGGACATCTTCGTGTTCAGCCTGGCTTCCAATTCCGGGCATGACACCCTCACCGACTTCGACCTGGCCAATGATGTCCTGCGCTTCGAGGACGTGTTCGACGTGGACAGCGACGGACTGGACCTCGGGGACGTGGTGTCCGGGGTCAACGTCGACAACGGCCACAGCACGCTCGAGCTGGCCAATGGCGGATTCATCACCCTCCAGGGCCACACCCACGGTGACCTGCAAAGCCTGCTCGACGCCGGCCTGCAGACGGTAATCCTCTGAA
>JBFGWM010000121.1:0-8472 GCA_041588495.1 Pseudomonadales bacterium
ACGACTTCTCCTCGATGATCTTCTCGTAGCCGGCGTAGATCGGGATGAACGCCAGCGGGCGGTCGTGGTCGCGCAGGAAGCTGCGCACGGTCATGGCGAGCATCCCGGGGCGCGGCTGCAGGGTGCGCCCGGTGCGGCTCCTGCCGCCTTCCACGTAGTACTCGACCGGGAAGCCGCGGCTGAACAGCTGGTGCACGTACTCGTTGAACACCGCCCCGTATAGGGGGTTGTCGCGGAAGCTGCGGCGCAGGTAGAACGCCCCGCCACGGCGCAGCAGGGGGCCGACCAGGGGCATGTTCATGTTGATGCCGGCGGCCTTGTAGGGGCTCTGCAGGCCCTCGTTGAACAGCACGAAGGAGGACAGCAGGTAGTCGCTGTGACTGCGGTGACAGGGCACGTACACGGGGGCGTACTCGCCGACGATGCGCTTGGCGCGATCCACGTTGAACACCTCGATGCCCTTGTACAGGCGCGTCCAGAACCACTCGATGATCACGTACAGCGACTGGAACACCGGCCACGAGAAGTCCGAGGCGATCTCGTCGACGTATTTCCACGCCTCGCGGTCGACCTTCGAGATCTCCTTGCCGCTGTTCTCCGCCTCCGCCTCGATGGCGCGACGCACGCCGGGCGCGGTGAGGATGGCCTCGAACAGGGTGCGGCGGTGGGACAGGTCGGGGCCGACCACGCTGGTGCGCACGTTGCGGAAATGCTGGCGCAGGCGGTCGATGACCACGGCCTCTCCGCTGTCTCCCGCCAGGGCTCCACGCAGGGAAAACGGCTCGCCGAACTGGACGATGGTCTGCCGCCCGTGCACCAGCACCATCAGGAAATGGCGGAAGCGTCCCGAGATGCCCCACGCGTCGGAAGTGATGCGCCGGAAAAACGATTCCGGGCGGTCCGGTGCACGTCCCCAGACCACGGTGACCGGAACGATGAACACGTCCCGTGCGCCTTCCTCGCGCAGGCATTCCGCGAGCAGTTCGAGGTAGCGATTGTGCAACGGCTTGCGCGGGAGGTTGCGGATGCGCCGGCGCGGCCACAGGTAGAACCACGCGCGTCGCTTGGGGTGATCGATGCCGGCGAGCGCCTTGGTGGGTTCCGGGAGATCCGCCCGCGCGCATTCCTCGACCAGCACCGCGAGGCTGCTCAGGGACTGCCGCTCGATGGCATAGCAGATCGGGCCCTCCCGGCCCGCGGCGGCGACCGCCTCGATCCCGCTGACCTGGGTCCGCACCACCTGGTACATCAGGCGGCGCACCAGCGCGAGGAACAACCTGTACAGTGTGCGCATGGGCCTCACGTCCCCCTACCGGACATGATTCGCAACTCAAAACACGTACTTCGAGAATAGCAGTCTGTGTGTCCGGCTGATTTGGTATTACGCTGTTCATAGGTGCGCCGCTTGCCCCGCGTACCGTACGGGCTGGAGGAGTCGGCTGTGAGAATTTACCTGGTGCAACATGGCGAGGCGGTGGCCGAGACCGAGGACCCGGAACGGCCCCTGTCGGCCGCGGGCGCGACCGCCGTTCAGCGCATGGCCGAGTGGGCCCGCGAGCAGGGAGTTGGTGCGCGCGTGGTGCTGCACAGCGGCAAGCTGCGCGCGGCGCAGACCGCCCAGGCGTTCGCCAGTGAACTGGAGGCGCCGGAAGGGCTGCGCGAGGTCGAGGGGCTGAAGCCCAAGGATCCTCCGCGTGAGATCGCCGGGCGCCTCGCGGACCTCGGCGACGGCGTCATGCTGGTCGGACACCTGCCGCACCTGTCGCGGCTGGCCGGACTGCTGCTGACCGGAAATCCGGACCGTGAACCGG
The DNA here is from genome assembly GCA_041588495.1 of Pseudomonadales bacterium. GTDB lineage: Bacteria > Pseudomonadota > Gammaproteobacteria > Pseudomonadales > JBFGWM01 > JBFGWM01. The sequence continues at coordinate 1,812 of JBFGWM010000121.1, forward strand.
TCGCGTTTCGCAACGCGGGCATCGTGTGCCTGGAGCGGCCTGAGGACGACGCAAACTGGGCGCTGGCGTGGAGCATGGTCCCGGAACTGTGCGTCTGACCTCCCGCCTCAACGCTTGCGCTCGGCCCGCCATTCGCGGGTGAACAGCGCCAGTTCGGGGAAGAAATCCAGGAAATCCGTTTCCAGCTCGCGATATCGCATGTCCAGTTCCTCGCCGGCCCCGGCGAGGGGGTTCTCGCGCGTGACGCGCTCGGCCATCTGTTCGAAGGTGGCGCGGATGCCGTCGCGGCGGCCATAGGCTTCCAGGATGCGGTGCTCGGGCAACGCCTCGACGTAGGACTTCAGGCGCGGCGGGTAGAGTTCCAGGTGGTCGAGCAGGAACGTCGTGACCCGCGCCGACCACGCGCGCAGTGGTTCGTCACAGAACTCGTGCCAGTTGCGGGCGAGGAAGTGGTCGTAGCAGATGTCGATGATGACCCCGCTGTAGCGGCGTCGCGGCGGGGAAATCCGCGTGCGGCTCTGTTGGAACACCGGGTGCGCGTCGGTGAACGCGTCGATGGAGCGGTGCAGGTGCAGACCCTCCATGATTCCCGGCGCGTACTGGTCCCGCAACGGCCCCTTGACGAAATCGCCGAGCAGGTTGCCGAGCATCAGTTCGCCGGGTTCTCCCGACAGGAAAAGGTGGGCGAGATGGTTCATATCAGGCCGGAATCCGCGCTCCTGCAGGTTCGGGACATTGGCTCGCGCGGGGCGTCACGCCTTGTCCGGGCACAGCCCGTAGAACACCTGCGCGTGTTTCCGGGACCGCCCTAGCGCCGTCCGCCCCAGCGGGACCGGCGCACGGCCGCATCATCCCGGGCCTCATTCTCCGCGGCATTAGCGGGGGGCTGCACCTCGACCTCTTCGGCGCGCAGGGGTTCCACGCGGACCACTTGTGCCACTGGCCCGGTGGCGATTTCGGCGTCCACGACGGCCTGCTCGGCAACCGGTTCGGGCGCCGGCATCGGTGGCGGCATGCGCACCTGCTGTGCGGGCGGCGGGGCGTTACGTGGCATCGGCTGTGCCGGCTGCATGGCAGGCGTTTTCGCCGGGGCGGGCTCGGGCGGGGCCGAGCGCGTCTGCGGGGCCGGGGCCGGCCGGGGCGCCGGCGGCGGCTCCGTGGCGCGGGTCCCCTGTTCGTCGCGATAGAGTTCGTCGACCTTCGGCTCCACGGTGGTTTCTACGTCCATGTCGGTGTCGATGTCGCGGGATTCCTGGCGGAACACGCGCTCGGTGTGGTCGACCCGGTACTTTGAATCCGGATGGGTGTTTTCCCCGAGCCCGACGATGCGCGGCGTGAGCAGGACGATGGTCTCGGTGTGGGTGTTGGTCTGCGAATGATTCGAGAACAACCAGCGCAGCCCGGGAATGTCCATCAGGAAGGGAACGCCCGTGCGCCCCTCGGTCAGCACCCGCGAGATGAGGCCGCCGATGAAGGCCGTCTCGCCACTGGGGATGAGCAGCGTGGTGGACACCTCGGTCGTATTCTGTGTCGGCAGATTGGTGGTTGGATCGATCTGCCCGTCGCTGACCTGGGGCTGCACCTGCAGGCGCACGTTGCCGCTGCCGTCGATGGACGGCGTCACGCGGAGAATCGTTCCTGACTCGAGGAATTCCACGCTCTCGGTGGTGACCTGGTTGGTCGTGGTGGTGACCCGGTAACCGAGGCGGCTGCCGATGATCACGTGAGCCTGCTGGTTCTCCATGGTCAGCAGGGTCGGGTTGGAGATTGTGCGGATGCGACCCTCGTCCTCAAGTGCATCGAGGATGGCGGTGAAGTGGGGGGTAAACCATTCGAACACGAAACCGCGCGCGTTGGGCCCGGCGCCGATCTGCTGTTGGCGGATGCCGACGTTGTTGGTGCCCGGCACCTGCGGCGAACCGTAGGTGAAGGCGTGGCTCCAGTCGATGCCGTGGCGGTACTCGTCGGTGAGCTGCACGACCAGGATCTTGGCCTCGATCAGGATCTGCGTGGGCTCCCTGTCGAGCGTGCGGATCAGCCGCCCGATCCGTTCCATGAAGTCCGGCAGGTCCTGGATGACGAGCATGCCGCGTTCAGCGAGCACGGTGACCTTGCCGAAGTGCGACAGCGATTCCTTGACGATTGCCGATACCGCGGTGGCGTCCGCATAACGCAAGCCGAATGACTGGGTCACGGTGAGTCCGCCCACCCCGAACTTGCCGGCCTCGTCGCGCTTGACCACCATGTAGGCCCCGTTGCGGGTTTCCACCGTGTAACCGGCGGACTCGGCGACGATGCGGATGGCCTGGTCGACGGTGACGTCGTAGAGGTTGATCGACACCTCGCCCTCGATGTCCTTGCCGAGGGAGATGCTGACCCGCGCATGACGCGAAAGCATTTCCATGACCTCGGTGACCTCGACCTTGCGGAACACCACGCTGACGCGGGTCTCACCCGCCTTGCGGGTGATTTTCAGGTCGCCGTTCGCGGCCCAGCCGTGCAAGGGCTGGCTGGCGGTCATCAGCAGCACCATGCACAGCATGCAGGTCCTCGCGACCAGGGTTCCGGGATTTCCGTTCCTATTCATTGGGCAACTCTTCCCCGATGTTGATTTCCACTTGTCTGCCTTCGATCAGGAATACCGCCGTGTCTCCGCGCACGGACACCAGGCGGTAGCCCTCGACTTCCTCGCCCGCGCCGATCACGCGACCGCCGATGTTCACCAGCGTGCCGCTCCTGCCCACCAACACCGCGCGCAGGTCACGGCCGTAGTCCTCTAGTGTTACGCCCCCGCTGCCCGCCGAGGATCGGCCGCCGCTGGTTGCGCCCTTGGGCATGGAGAACGGGTTGGTGCCGAGCTCCGGCGCCGGACGCAGCGTGCCGCGCGGTACGTCCCGCTCGGGTTCGGCCCCGGTCTGGGTCACCGCCGTGGAGGGCAGGGCCGCGAGCAGGGCGGCCAGGCCGATGGCGCTCATGCCGCGCGTCACTTGTCGGCCTCCCGGTAGAACACGATATTCATCTGCAGTTTCAGTGGCGGATCTTTCTCGACAAACCCGATGGGGTTGATGTCGAACTGCTTGATGACCATGAAGCCGAGCTCCTGGCTCAGGCTCCACATCCAGCGATGGATGTCGAAGTACTGGCCGCTGACGTCCACCGAAAGGGAGATCTCCTGGAAGATCAGGATGCTCTGGTTGAAACCCGGCTTCACGTTGTTGAGCTCGACATTGTTCTGCCAGGAGATCTTCTGCAGCTGGCCCATGATGAAGGCCTCCAGCTGCTTGAGCGGCATCTCCGGCAGTTCGCCGTGAATCTCCTTGCGGATGGTCTCGATCTGGCGGCTGAGATCGGCGATCTCGCTGCTGGCGTCGCGGCGGTTGCGCATCATGCCCTCGATGACCTCCAGCGAGCGTGCCTCCTTGCGGTACTTCTTCACCTCGGGTGCGACCAGGTAGTTGCCGATCGCCACCACGATCAGCAGCACCAGCCCGCCCATGAGCAGCACCAGCTGGCGACGGTCGACCTGGTCGAGGAGTTCCTTCATGTCAGCTTCTCTTCAGCCCCGGCTGCACGACGATGGCGATCTCGAACTCGACCACGGTGTACTCCCCGTAGTCTCGGCGCGATGCCGTCAATACCTTCACCTCGTGGATTTCCGGTTGCGCGAACAGGTTGGCGACGAAGCGCGACAGCTCGTGGTGGTCGCTGGCCTCGCCGCGAATGGTCATGTGGTTGGAGATCTCCCAGTACTTGGGCTGTGCCTGGCCCAGGGGAATTACGATGAAAAAGCCGGTGTCGGGGCTGCTCTGCTGCAGACCGACCCGGGCCTGGTCCACCTGTTCCATGGCGCGGCGGAAGCCCCACTTGCGGAACCACACCTTGCGGCCCTCGATGGCGCGGTCGATTGCCGCGAACATCTCCACGGCGGCGGAGCCACTGCGCAGGCGGTCCATGAGCTTTTTCTGTTGGCGCAGTTGATCCAGTTGGCCGCGCAGGTTTTCCACGGTCAGGCGTTGCTGATCGGTGAGGGCCTGCTGGTTCTGCAGGCGGCGCATCTCGTCGCGGATGCTGGTGTTGTACTGTTTGAGGGCGAGCCAGGCGGCGAGACCGAGGGCGGCAACGACCGCGGCGACGATTGCCAGGCGCGTCGCCGTGCGCACCTTCCACAGGTAGTCCCTGTAATCCGTCGGGATCAGGTCGATGTCATGCATCTTCCAGCTCCCTGAGTGCGAGCCCGGTGGCGACCGCCATCTCCGGCGGCGTCTGGCCGATATTGCGCGGCTTGCCCGCGTCGGCGGCGCTGCCCTGGAAACTCACCAGGGGGTCCGGCACGATGCCGACCGGCAGTTCCAGCAGGTCCGAGAACACCTGGTCGGCGCCGTGCCAGCGCGCGATGCTGCCCAGCATGTACACGTGGCGCACCGGCAGGCCGCGGGTCTCCGACGCCGCGTAGACCAGCGCGCGGCTGACCTCGTCGACGATTTCCAGCAGGCGCGGCTTGAGAATCTCGATGACGGTCTCGGAGACCGCCGCCTCCTCGCTGCCGGGGCCGCCGAGGGTCGGCACCAGGCCGTGGCGGCGGATCATCAGGCGGGCCTGTTCCGGTGTCGACTCCAGTGCCGCAGCGAGCTGCTCGACCAGGGTGAGTTCGCCGATGTCGAACTCGGTGTCGAACATCAGGCGACGCCCGGAGATGATGGTCAGGTAGCTTTTGCGTGCGCCGAAGTTCACCACCAGGATGTTGCCGGTGGGGTCGTGCTCCGCCAGCTTGCTGACCAGGCGCTTGATGGCGGTGGGGCCGATCTCGATGGCTGCGGCCTGCAGCCCGGCGGCGGTGAGCAGGTTGAGGAACTGGATCACCTCGCGGCGCGGGATCACCGCGACCAGCGCCACGCGGTCGCCTTCCTTCTGGCTGCCGCGGATCGGCACGTAGTCGATCACGTACTCGTCGAGTTCACCTTCGAGCCGGGGCGCCATCAGGTTGGCCAGGACTTCCTCCTCGTCCTCGCCCTTGCGCACCTGGTAGGTGAGCGGCAGGATGCGGGTCCCGCCGCGGGGCATCACGGTGACCACGCGGCGGCCCTTGAAGCGATCGCTCTTGAGGGCCATCTGCACCACGTTGCGGATCATGCGCGGGTCGGACATGAACTCTTCGAAGGGCGCGTTGTAGGGCTGCAGGACCTTGGCGCGCAGGCGGATGGCGCCTGCCAGGGAACGCTCGAGCTGCACCATGTGCAGCTCCTCCTCGGCGAATTCCAGCCCGATGGGGCCGACGCGAACGCCGCGGGCAGGGGAGAACAGGGAAGCCAGTGCGCTCAAGTCGGGTCCTTTCCGGGCTCACACGATCGCGATGCCAATTGGAACGATCGTTCGGTCAATACGCGTAACAGCGTGATTTTACAGAATTCTGATTGTGAAATTATAGTAGACGTCCCGCTCCCCGACCGCCCCGGCTGCGGAGGCGCGGCCGCAGCGGCACAGCGGGACGCGGATGCCGGGTGGATTGCCGTCGGACTGAAGCCCGGCCCTGGGATTACCGGGTGCTGATTCATGCGCGGCGTGTGTCAGGGGCCCGCGTCGAGAAATCTCACCCGGGGCGTGGGCAGCGCCCCGGCATCCGGGTCCGCAAAGACATGTTCGCAGGTTTCCGCGTTGATCGTGGTGCCCTGGATCCGCACAACGCCCTGGCCCGTCGCATCGTAGCTGGTCAGTATGGTTGGGGCTCCGGCATTGAGATCATAGATGTTCACCTGCCCCTGCTTGTCGGCGACCAGTACCTTGTCGGTGCCGGGGAGGTGGGCGACGCCCTGCGGCGTGGTGATGAAGGGCGGGACCTGGTTGAGGTCGATGGTTTTGAGGTCGTTGCCCGCGTAATCGAACAGGTAGAGCCGGGGGTCCGCCTGGGTGCCCTTCCAGTTGACGTCGGTCACCGCGATGATACTGCCGTCGTAAAGGCCCGCCTGGGTGACGTCGATGAAGCCCAGGTCCAGCACCCGGGCCGTGTGCCAGCCGTAATCGAAGTCCGCGCCCAGCGTGCCGTCGGGCAGTACCTGGTAAATCCGCTTGGCGGTCTGGTCGTTGATGACCGTGGAGTCCTGCCAGGGGCCGGTGAGCGCATAGGTCACCGTGCGGGGCGTGGGGACTGGCGCCTTGGCGAAGCCCCGCGGCGAACCGTCGAGGTCGGCGAGGTGGAGGTTGCCGAGGGCGAAGTCTACCAACAGAAGGCCGCCACCGCCGGTGGTGGTCTGGCCCAGCACGGTGATTCCCGCGGGTAAATACTGGATGCCCCAGATCTCGTCGCCGCCGAAGGCGATGGTCGGGAAGGTGGCACCCGCGTTGCCGGCGGCGTAATCGGCATTGCAGTACTGGACCACGTCGCAGTTGCCCCCGCACGGGCAGGAATAGGTGATTTCCAGTTTCGGCCACTGCGCCGGGTCGACGTTGTCGCTGGTGGCGACGCCGAACTGCGTGCCGGGCGAATTGGAGAGCACGATAAAACCCTGGTTCGGGAGCACGCCGTTCACCCAGTCACGGGTGAGGGCGGTCAGGTCCATGGTGATCGTCGGCGTGGGCGAACCCGGCACGGCCGATACCGTGGCCAGTGGCGTCGGATCATAGTCGCCGCCTGGTGTGCCCCAGGGCAGGGGCGCCGGCAGGCTGA
>JBFGWM010000122.1:0-8415 GCA_041588495.1 Pseudomonadales bacterium
GCCGAACTCGGTCGCCTGCTGGCTTTCCTGGGCGAGAAGGAAGAGAGCAACGAGTGCTTCCGTCGCGGACTCGAGAAGATGGCCGGCAGCCTCATTGACCTGTCGCTCCCCGAGGGCGAGTACCGCGCCGCAGCGCCGGTCAGCGCGGAGTTCGTCGAACTCTGATCGGTTTGTGCCGCCCGCGGTTGCGGCGGTTCACCGTTCCAGGTGTGACTTCACGTAGCGGGTGATGATATCTGCGCCGAAACCCGTGATTCCGCAGGCATCGATGTATTCCCGTGTAAACCGTTCCGGCCCGTAGGCGTCGATCACGGCGCGATCATCCTTTGAATTGAGCAGGTGCAGGATGTTCCGTGCGCGCCGGAACGCGTGTAACGGTCCGCCCTTGAGATCGAGATCGGATATATCGATCAGGGCGAAGGAATCGTCCGGCTGTACCAGCACGTTGCCGAGGTGGATGGCGCGGAACATGACTCCGTGGTCGTGGAGGCGTCCCAAATAGGCCGGCATGCGTTCCATCAGTTCCGTGCGTCCGGCCTCCACCAGGTCACGGAGTTCGTCCCCGGGCAGGGCCGGGTACATGATCACATCCACGCTCTCGTCGCTGCAGCGGTAGACCTTGTCGCACTTGACCGCGGCAATGCCCAGTGCCTGCAGCCCGATCGAGTTGCGCACGAAGGCTTCCGACTGTGGAAACAGCCGGTTCGAGCTGATCAGCTTGCGCTGGCGGAAGAACTTGATGATGCGGCCGTCGTCGCTGAGGATCACCTTGGGCAGCTCGCGGTCCCCGACCAGTACCCGGCCAGGGGTCTCGCGCAGCGCATGGTAGCGGTCCGAACGGATTTTTTTCACGATTTTCTGCCGGTAGGGTCGCAGTTCGCCCGGAGGACGGGTCTTGAAGCGACGGTGCAGCCACATGTACTGGTCGGGGTGGGTGCGGATCTCCTGTTCCAGCCAGCGGTTGACGCGGGTGGCGTCCTCGACCTCGTCGCCGGTCGGGAAGTTCTCCAGGGCAGGGTGGATGCGCAGGATGTAACCGCTGCCGTCCTCCTTGCGAAAATGGCTGAACGGCACCACCGGCGCGCCGCTCATCTGCGCGAAGCGGGTGGTGCCGGTGATGGTCGCCGCGGAGATACCGAACAGGGGCGCGAAAACCGAGTGCTTGGCGCCGTAGTCCTGGTCCGGCGCATACCAGACGGCGCGGTTCTTCTTCAGGCTGCGCAGCACGCCACGCACTTCCTTGCGCTCGAATGCCGCGCCGTAGAGTTTTTCGCGGCCGCGCTTCATGACCGCGTCGAACAGCGGGTTCTTGTGACGCCGGTACATGACGTCGATGTCCTGGTAAAGGGACAGCAGCGCACCGCCGAGATCCAGGGTGGTGAAATGGGCGCCCAGCAGGATCGCTCCCTTGCCCTGCTCCAGGGCTTTGTCGAGATTCTCGCGCCCCTGCAGTTCGACGCGGTCGCGCAATGCCTCCGGGCCGCGAAACCAGGCCTGGGCGGTCTCGATGAGGCCGATGCCGTTCGACATGAAGGTCTTGCACACCAACTGGCTGCGGTGCTCGGGGGACAGCTCGGGGAAGCACAGGCGGAGATTCACCGCGGTGATGTGGCGTCGGTCCCGCCCGAACAGGTACATGAGCCAGCCGATGCTGCGCCCGATGCCGAGCTGCACCGGGTAGGGCATGCGGGCGCTCAGCCAGAGGAGGCCGATTCCCGCCCACGTGGGCCAGTAGCGGGGGGAGCGGAATTCCTCGGGAGTCGGTTCGTTCTTTGCTGGCAAGCTGGTTGAATCCTATACTTCCGGTTTCCAGGCGCCGGATGTGCGGTGCGCCGATGGGTCGTCCATCGCCCCGCGGTTGACTATGGTTTCTGAATACGGCGATTCGCGTCGCAACAGGTAACAGGATAGAACCAAAGAAGGTTGGCTGCGATCATGAAGCTGAGTATGCCGAGATTTGACGAGGGGCACGTCCTGGTGGCCGGCGACGTGATGCTGGATCGTTACTGGCACGGGTCCACGTCGAGAATTTCCCCCGAGGCGCCGGTGCCGGTGGTCAAGGTGGACCACATCGAGGACCGTCCCGGCGGCGCGGGCAACGTCGCGCTCAACATCGCGGCCCTGGGCGCCGCGGCGACCCTGGTCGCCGTGACCGGCCAGGACGAGGCCTCCGGTGTGCTCGAGACCCGCCTGTCCGCGGCGGGCATTCATTGTCGCTTCCAGCACGTGCGCGACCTGCCCACCATCACCAAGCTGCGCGTCATCAGCCGGCACCAGCAACTCATCCGCCTCGACTTCGAGGAAGCCTTCGCCGACACCGACGAGGTCAGTTTCACCAGCAAGTTCCGTGAGCGCCTGGACTCGGCGCGGGTGGTGATCCTGTCCGACTATGGCAAGGGCGCACTGCGCAATCACCAGGAACTGATCCGCCTGGCGCGCGAGGCCGGCGCCAAGGTGTTGTGTGATCCGAAGGGCACCGATTTCACGATCTACCGGGGGGCGACCCTGATCACCCCGAACCTGCACGAGTTCGAGGCCGTGGTTGGCGCCTGCAAGGATGAACACGTGCTGGTCGAGAAAGGTCAGAAGCTGCGCGAGGATCTTGAGCTCGAGGCTCTGTTGATCACCCGCGGCGAGCACGGCATGACACTGCTGCGCGGCGACCACCCGGAACTGCACCTGCCGGCGCGGGCCCGCGAGGTGTTCGATGTCACCGGCGCGGGCGATACCGTGATCGCGGTGCTGGCCGCAGCGCTCGCCGCCGGAGAGGATCTGCCTCACTCTGTCGGGCTGGCCAACGTCGCCGCCGGCATCGTGGTCGGCCAACTCGGTACCGCGGCGATATCGGCCCCCGAGTTGCGTCGCGCGATCTCCGTGGAGGCGGGTTCCGAGCGCGGGGTCATGACCGAGGAACAACTGGAGATCGCGGTCAGCGACGCCCGCGAACACGGCGAGAAGATCGTTTTCACCAACGGCTGCTTCGACATCATCCATGCCGGTCACGTCGGTTACCTGGAGCAGGCCCGGGACCAGGGCGATCGCCTGATCGTCGCGGTCAACAGCGACGAGTCGGTGACCAGGCTCAAGGGGCCCGGCCGGCCCATCAACCCGGTCGAGCGGCGCATGGCGGTGCTGGCCGGATTGGAAGCCGTCGACTGGGTGGTGCCGTTCAGCGAGGACACCCCGGAACGCCTGCTGGAGAAGCTGCGCCCCGACATCCTGGTCAAGGGTGGCGATTACGCCAGCGTCGATGAGGTCGTGGGCGCGCCCATCGTGCAGGGCTATGGCGGCGAGGTCCGGGTTCTCAGCGCGTTCGACAACTTGTCGACGACCGCCATCGTGGACAAGATCCGCGACGGGAAGAAAGACAAGGACTGATTGCGCCGGCCGTACCGGCGCCTGGCGCGCCGACTGGCGTTCAGGGAATGCGCAGCAGGATGCGTACCTTGCGCGCGGAAGGTTCCGATTTGTCCGACACGTACCCGATGACCGTCGGGTCCGTGGTGACCATCTCCAGTACGGCCGCATCGTCGTCGACCCGCTGCGGAGGCTGTCCCCGCCCGGTGAAAATACGCTTGGCCCAGTAGGCCTGCAGCCGGGAACTGGACATCCCCGTCACCTTGTAGTGGAACTCGTGGAAGGCTGCGGTGGTCTCGCTCTGGTCCACCGGCTGGACCATGCGTCCGTCCGGGGTCAGCCGCTCCTTGCCCAGGAAAATGTCAGAAAGCTGCTGCGTGGTGGGCGCGTCGACCTGGTTCTCGGGATGCACGATGACCAGCACCTCGCCCCTCGCCGCGGACGAGGTCAGCATCAGGCCAAAAAAGGCGAGCCGGGCGAGGGGGTGCAGGACCGTTCTCATCGCAGTCCCCCTAGAACACCGTGTCGATCACGAAAGACCACACGTCGACATCCTTGCCCGGCGGTGCCGTGAACAGGCCCGCGGTGCCGTTGAGGTCGGCAATCCGCTGCCACTCGAACTTGAGGGCGATGCCGGGCATGTGGTCGTAGCGCAGGCCCAGGGTCCACGAACTCTGTTCGGCGTCGAGGAAGGTCGGTGCGTTGCGCAGATTGCCGACGGGTGCCGGGAAGATCCGGTTGCTTCCGTCCGTGGTATTCAGCTTGCCGAACGTGAAGTGGGGCAGGAAACGACCGAAGTGATGCCCGACCGTGGCGTAATAGGCCTCGGTGTCGATCAGCCACTCGTCGATGTTGAAGATCGTGTACTCGCCCATGAACAGCCAGTCGCCGTCATCGTAATGCCAGCCCAGCGCCTTGAATGTGAGGTCTTCCTTACGCACCGTCAGGGTTTGACCGGCGAAGGCGTTGAGCGCAGCCTCCGCGGTGGCCAGGGAAGCGGGAAGTGTGCTGAATGACAGGTCGGCCCGGTTGTACCCCGCGAACAGGTCGAGGTCGCGGTAATTGAGGCGCACGTTCACGCCCACCGCGTCGTCCAGGTCGACCCCGATGCTTGAGCCCGCAAGCAGGACAGTCGACGCGCGCCCGCCCCAGTAGGCCTGCAGGTTGGCGTGCCAGCCGCCACGCAGTGGCAGGTCGTAGAGCACGTCGAAGCCGTCATAGGCGGTGAACTGGCCGACCAGTCCGTACACCTCGCTGGGCGGGCGCGCCCACGGGTAGGTGTAGCCGACCTCCTGGTATTCCGAGATCATGAAGATGGGCAGGCGCAGGCGCCCGGCGCGCAGCTTGAGATCGGGACGGTGCTGGTAGCTCAGGTAGGCCCACTCGACACGGGCGTCGAACTCGTCCTCGCTGCGCGCCTCGTCGACGCCGCGGGCGACAAACTGGCTGACGAACTGGGTCTTCTTGTTGACCCGGAAATTGGCCTGCAGGCCGAACACGCTGTCGGCGTTGAAATCCCAGTCGTCGTGAATCTGGGTATTGAGTTGCTGGCTGACGTTGCTGGTGGCGACCCCGGCGCTGGCGAAGCCGTTCAGCTGCAGGCGGCCTTCCTCCTGCCGGAACGCGCGCTGCATGGAGGTGACCTGGCGTTCCAGGCGGGCGAGTTTCTTATCGCTGGCGGACTGTGCGGTGGGTTCGGGTGTGGCAACCGGTGCTGCCACGGTGGTTTTGCCGGCCTTGACCGCGCGCAGCTCCGCCTCGAGTGCCTCGATGCGGCGCTCGTATTCCTCGAAGCGGCGGAGAATCTCCTCCTCGGTCAGGGCCTGTGCCGCGGGCGAGAGCGCCATGGCGAGGGCCACCGGGATTGCTGTGCGGAATCGGCTGGCGGGCATGCAGCTACCGCCTCCCTGTCAGTGGTGTGCTTCCCTGCGACGACCGGCGACGCCGGTTACGCGACTCATGTTCATATAGTAGCCGGCGGGGCTTTGCGCAAACCGGCTCAGGGTGTGTCGGAAAGGGCCTGGGCCACGCAGTTCGCGTTGTGGCGCAGGTGGTCCGGGGTGATGGTTCCGACGATGACGCTGGTGACCGCGGGATGTTCGAACACGTAGCGCATGCTGGCCAGCACGGGGTCGGCCTCGTCACCCGCGGCGCAGGCGTGGCCACTGGCCAGCGCCTTCTTGATGAACACGCCGCAACCTTGGTGTCCCGCGAAGTCGATCACCGGGTCCTCTGCGTCATAACCGAGGTGCCGGGTGACCATCACCACGTCGGACTGGCGTGCCGCGAGAATACCGCCGTCGACGGTCTTGGTGGACATGCCGACGGCACCGATGAGCCCTTCCTTTTTCAGTTCGTGCAGCGTGTCGAGTACGCCGTGGTGCTCGATATTATGGACATCGTTGCCATCCGAGTGCGCCAGCACGATGTCGATATGGTCTGTGCGCAGACGCCGCAGGCTGCGCTCGACGCTGGCGCGCACGTGGGTCGCGGAGAAATCGTAGCGGGATTCGCCGTCCTCGAACTCCTCGCCGACCTTGGAACAGATCACCCAGTCGTCGCGCTGGCCCGCCAGCAAGGCGCCGAGGCGCTCCTCGCTGGTCCCGTAGGCGGGCGCGGTGTCGATCAGGTTGATCCCCAGTTCACGGGCAGTGTCGAGCAGGTTGCGCGCCTCGCGGTCATCGGGGATGCGGAACGACTCGGGGTACTTCACGCCCTGATCCCGGCCCAGCTTGACGGTACCGAGGCCGAGCGCGGATACCTCGATCCCGGTTTCCGCGATCGGGAGTCGTCTCACGAAAACGCTTCTTCCCACGCCGTGGTGGCGACCGGCGCGACCTCCAGGCCGGACGGGGGCTCCGGTTGCGGAACCCGTGGCGTGATGCCGCCCTCGTCCAGCAGGGTGAGCACGTCGTCCGCGAGGTTGGGGGACAGTGCGAGCTTGGTGGGCCAGGCGACGATGACGTTGTCCGCGGCTTTGGTGAACGCGGTGTCCGGCCGGGCCTTTGCAGATTGCGCCGGCTCCGCGCGGTTGATGCGGAAGGTCTCCCAGTCGGCGGTGCTGAGATCGATCCACGGCAGTACCTTGGCCAGTTCCTTCTTCGCGTAGCGGATCTGCTCGTCGGGCTCCCGGTCGACACCGGTTTCCGCGAGGTCACCGCCGGCGTACCACACCCAGCTGCCATCCGGCAGCGGATGGCTGGTGATGGTGACCCGCGGCTTGGAGCCGCCGCCCAGGCAGTGGGCGTAGATCGGGTAGGGGTGGCGATGACGGACCATGACCATGTGCAGGGGTCGTACCTGCATGCGCGGTTCATTGTGGCGGGTCAGGGCCATCAGCTGCTCGTTGCCTTCACCCGCGGTGAACACGTAGCGCCGGGCGCGGATCACGGGGCCCTCGGCGAGTCGCAGTTCGCCGATGTTGCCACCCTCGCCACGCTGGAAGATGCCGAGGTTGCAGTCGGCACGCAGGGCGCAGCCGGGCACCTGGGCGGCCATGGTGCGGAATACGGAGGGAATGTCGAGCACGATCTCGTTGAGGCGGTACAGGGCGCCCTTGAAGCGCTCGTCGCGGAACGCCGCGGGCAGATCATCGCCCTCGACCGGGTCGACCTTGCCGCGTACCGCCTTGCTGGCAAAGAAGGCGGCCATGCGCGAACCGAGCTTTCCCGTCGACCACAGGTAGTGGTACTCGGAGAGGATTCCCGCGCCGCTGAGGTCGATGATGCCCTCGCCGGCCAGGCAGGCGCGCCAGATGCTCGGCATGTCGGTGATTGCATCCGCGGCGGAACTGAGCGAGCCGGTCAGTGCGTACTTGGTGCCGCCGTGAATGATGCCCTGGGAGCGGATCGACTGCCCGCAGCCGAGGGCGTCCTTTTCCAGCAGGATGGCCGAGTAACCGGACTGCCGCAGGCGCAACAGGAGCCACATGCCGGCCATGCCGCCGCCGATGATGCAGACGTCGTATTCTGTCGTATCTGACATGTGACCACCTCGCGGGGATTGCGAAAAAGTATAGTGCATGCGGGTACCCGCCCGCGCGAATCTATACTGCTACTCAGGATTCCCGGAGCGCCCATGTATCGCCTTGTCTATTCGGTCGTTTTCTACCTCCTGCTGCCGCTGATTTTCGCGCGCCTCGCCTGGCGGGCCCTGCAGGCGCCCGAGTACCGGCAGCGCTGGGGCGAGCGTCTGGGTTTTTTCCCATGCCCGGAGAAGGCCCGCGACGGAATCTGGTTTCATACCGTCTCGGTGGGCGAGACGATCGCCGCCGCGCCGCTGGTGCGACGCCTGCAGGAGGCCCTGCCCGACGTCCCCATCACCATGACCACGATGACCCCGACCGGCTCCGAGCGGGTGCGCACCCTGTTTGGCGATTCGGTTTTCCACGTCTACGCGCCCTACGACTTCCCCGGGGCCGTGAAGCGATTCCTGCACCGTGTGCGTCCGCGCATGCTGGTGATCATGGAGACCGAGTTGTGGCCCAACATGCTCTATCACGCCCACCTGCGTGGCCTGTCGGTTTACCTGGTCAATGCGCGCCTCTCGGAGAAGTCGGCGCGCGGTTACGGGGTGGTCGGTGGCCTCACCCGCGAGATGCTGGTGTGCCTGGAGAAGGTCGCGGTGCAAACCGCTGACGAGGCCGATCGCTTCCACGACCTCGGCCTGCCGCGGCGGCGACAACAGGTCACCGGAAGCATCAAGTTCGATATCCAGACTGCCGATGAGCTGGAGTCGAGGGCCGCGCAACTGCGCGCCGAGTGGGGCGCGGAGCGTCCGGTACTGGTTGCCGCCAGCACCCACGAGGGAGAGGACGAGCAGGTGCTTGAGGCCCTCGGGCGAATCCGCGAGACCTGCCCGCAATTGCTGCTGGTGCTGGTGCCGCGCCATCCGCAGCGCTTCGACCGGGTTGCCGCCCTGTGCACGAAGGCCGGCTTCAGCGTCGCCCGCCGTTCCCGCGGCGAGACCTGTGGTGCCGATACCCAGATCTATCTCGGCGACACCATGGGTGAACTGATGATGCTGTTTGCCGCCTGCGACATCGCTTTCGTCGGCGGC
>JBFGWM010000123.1:0-8414 GCA_041588495.1 Pseudomonadales bacterium
AAATCGCCTCGCGCGAGCAGGTCGGGGAGGGCGGCGCCGATGGCGTCGAGTTCATTCAGCCCCGATTCCCGTGAAAAGCGCGCGAGCGGGTCCCTGGACGGCAGGAAACCCCGCCGCGGCCAGCCCCGCGGGTCCTCATCCACTTTGCATGCACCCCACAGCTTAGATACCACGCCAGGGCACCGGTTCAGGGCCGGCGAGCGGACCGCACTGGATTAGCCGGGCAGGCCAACTATCCTGAGGGGATCGGGAAAACCGCATTACTTTCCCGCCGTTACGGGTCAACTGATGGCACCCGCAGGCTCACAAAGCGCCCCTTTGGGAATTGCTCCCCGGGAAAGGCACGCGCGCACCCTCGGCAAGGGCCCCCGCAGGCGTCCGGCGGGTGGGCCCGCACGCCTGCCACTCCGCCTGATCGTCCTGCTCCTGGCGACGTTTTCCGGCTGGAGCACCGCCCGCGAGCACTCGGTCTTCGACCTCCAGCTGCACCAGTTGCTCGACATCCGGGTGATCTCCGTGGCGAAAAAGCCCCAGGTCGTTGCCGGAACCGCGGCAGCGATCCACGTGATCAATCGCGCGGACATCCGGCGCAGCGGCGCGACCTCGGTCCCCGAGGCCCTGCGCCTGGCGCCCGGCGTACAGGTCGCGCGCATTTCCAGCAACCAGTGGGCGGTGACGATTCGCGGATTCGCCTCGCGCTTCGCCAACAAGTTGCTGGTGATGATCGACGGGAGGACCCTGTACACACCGACCTTTTCCGGGGTGTTCTGGGATTTCCATGACATCCCGATGGCCGATATCGAGCGCATCGAGGTGATCCGCGGACCGGGCTCTGCCGTGTGGGGTGCCAACGCGGTGAATGGCATCATCAACATCATCACGCGCGATGCACGCCACAGCACGGGGGGCCTGGTCGATGCCGCGATCGGCAACGAAACCCGGGCGGACGCCTATGTCCGCCAGGGGATCGAGACCAAGACCGGGGCGCTGCGCGGTTATGCCGCGCACAAGCGTTACGATGCCGCCATCAAGGCCTTCGACGGCAGCCATGAGGACAACTGGCACTCCGAACGCGCCGGCTTCCGTTTCGATGGCGAGGACCAGGGAGTTCAGACCAGCCTGCAGGGCGAGGTCGTGCACGGGATCACCCGCGAGAGCCTGAACATTCCTTCCCTCGCCGCACCGTTCGTGGAGGCCGTGAACAGCAAGCGCAAGACCTTTCGCGGTTTCTACCTGATGGGTAGCCGTGAGTGGAAAGGGGCGCGGGGCGACCGGTACCGCCTGCAGGCTTACTACGACCACTCCACCCGCAACGCGATCCACGTCGATGAGCAGCGCGACCGCGTCGACATCGAGTTCCAGCACACGTTCTCCGCCGCGGACATCCACGAGATCGTGTGGGGCGCGGGATACCGGGAGACCCGTGACGACCTCACCGACGCCAGTTTCAATTTCCTGCGTCCCGAACAGGATACCCTGCGGGTTTACAGCGCCTTCGTGCAGGACGAAATCCGCCTTTCAGCGAGTCTCCGCCTGATTCTCGGCACGCGCATGGAGGTCAACGACTACACCCATTTCGAATGGGCGCCGAACCTGCGCGTGCTGTGGCACCCCGGGCCGGGACAGACGATCTGGGGCGCAGTGTCGCGCGCCTTCCGCACGCCGTCGCGGGCCGAGCGCGGGCTCAGGTTCAACCTGCAGGCCCTGCCCCCGGCGGGAGCCCCGACGCTGGTCCAGTACCAGGGTTCGGACGACTTCCGTTACGAATCCCTGATCGCCTGGGAGGCCGGGTACCGGGTCGATTTCAACTCGGTTCTGTCGATAGACTCCGCGATCTTTGTCAACGAGTATCGCCACCTGGGCTCCACCAACGTGGGCACGCCTTTCTGCTCCACGGCCCCGTGCGGGCCGAATCCGTTTATTGCTCCGCTCAACGCGGAAAACGATTCGGAGGGCGAAACCTACGGTTTCGAAGTGTCCCTGTACTGGAGACCCGCAGACACCTGGCGGGTGAAAAGCCAGTTCAGCCACATCGAGATCAACACCCGGAGCACCAATCCCGCTGTCAGTGACCTGACTCCGTTCGATGACGCCACACCGCGCAACCAGGCGAGCATCCATTACGGAGTCGATCTGAGCCCGGAGTGGACCTTCGATGTGATCTCCCGCTACACGGATGACATCCCGGGGCGGGGCATCGAGGAGTACGTGAATCTCGACCTGCGCCTCGCCTGGTCGGTCCGGCCCGACGTGGAACTCTCGGTAACCGGCCAGAACCTGCTCGACGGCCACCAGACCGAGTTCCGCGAACTGGAACTCAACCGCGACGTCACCGAGATTGAACGCAACGTGATGGTCCGCGCGACCTGGCGCTTCTGACCCCAATCCCGCCCCCTGCGGTCTGAATTTCAGCACTCCCGGTATATTCCTGATTCAAAATCTGCGTTGTAATCCTATCCATCTGTTTTTATTGCTAAATTTAAACTAATTAAATGCTCAGTTTGTGTGCAATATCAAGTACCCATACACTGAAATTATAAGTATGCGGACATGGAGCGGGAGTAGGCTTGACCACGTCACGGGTGGATCGCCGCTGGACCACGATGGTCATCTCCGCGCTGTTGGGTATGGTTCTGGCGATGCCTGCCTGGGCCGCGGTGCTGGGCGACGATGGGCCCGAAGTGGAATCCCTGTTCGACCTGCCGATCGGCGACCTGATGGAAGTCGATGTCCTCTCCCCCGATGCCCCGGTTCCCGAACACGACACCCCGGGCGAAGACCGCGACCCGGCCTGTGACCCCCCGCGGCCGGACTGCGAACCCCTCGAACTGTGGCCCGACGACCTGCCGGACCCCGGAGCCGGATCCGCAGACGGCCCCGGAAATGCCTGATATTTTTGGGGATATTGTGGTCCCGCGCGGTTCAGCGGGGATTCATCTTCCGCCCTGTAGCATCCATACTTAGAACCGAAAGCCGATTCATGGGTCGCGCATGAAACCCCCAGTATTTCTCGCAGCGCTGCTGACTCTCGCCCCCGTCCTTGCACAGGGCGCCCAGGCATTCGCGCCGCGCAACCCGTTGCCCGCCGTCGTGGCGGCCCCGGAAGGCCCGCAGGCCGGCCACGTGCCACTGGCCATGGTCATGGCCCAGGTGGAGACCAGCACCGGCGGCAAGGTGGTGGGCGCCCGACAGTCCGTGGACCGCGCCGGCAAACCCATTTACGTGCTGAAGGTCCTGATGCCGGACGGGGTGGTGCGGGTGATCCGCGTCAATCCGGCGACCGGGTTGCAACAATGAGCGGCCGGCCGCGGTCCGCGCGGCCATGACAGCGGTTACACTTCGGTCCATTCTTTTCCTGGTCGAGCCAGCTGCTGAGGGAGAGACATGCGCATCCTGATCATCGAGGACGAGAGCGCCCTGCGGCAGCGCCTGGCCACCTCCTTCGAGGAGGACGGCTTCGTGGTGGACAGCGCCCCCGACGGGACCGAGGGCCTGTACATGGGCCGCGAGTTCCCGGTCGACGTGGCGGTCATCGATCTCGGCCTGCCCGACATGTCCGGCATGGAGGTGATCCGCACCCTGCGCGGCGAGGATCGCGATTTCCCGGTGCTGATCCTCACCGCCCGCGACCGCTGGCAGGACAAGGTCGAGGGCCTGGAGGCCGGCGCCGACGACTATCTCGCCAAGCCCTTTCACATCGAGGAACTCAAGGCCCGGGTCAACGCCCTGGTGCGGCGTTCGGCCGGATGGGCGACCCCGGTGCTGGAATTCGGGCCCTGGAAACTCGACACCCGCAGCCAGCAGGTGACCCTCGATGGCGGGGAAATCGCGGTGACCGGGTACGAGTACCGGATCCTCGAGTACCTGATGCTCCACGCGGGAGAGGTGGTGTCGAAGAGCGAACTCATGGAACACCTGTATCCCGACGACGCCGATCGCGACAGCAACGTGCTCGAGGTCCTCATCGGCCGCCTGCGCAAGAAAATCGACCCCGACCAGTCACGGCGGCCCCTGGAAACCCTGCGCGGCCGCGGTTACCGCTTCGGGACGCCACGGGACACCTGAGTGCAGAGCCTGCGCGGACGCCTGCTGGTCGCCGGAAGCATTCCCCTGCTGTGTTTCTTCCTGCTCAGCGCCGCGATGCTCGACCGCGCATTGCGCGAGTACGCCCGGGTCAGTTTCGAGGACCGCCTGCGCGGCGTGTTCTACGGCCTGCTTTCCATGGTCGACTATCACCCCGACCTCGGCTTCCAGGTGACCAGCGCGTTGCCGGACCCGGCCCTGCGCGCATTCAACACCGGCCTGTACGCACGCATCACCCTCGGTGACGGACACACGGTATGGCAGTCGCCGACCATTGCCGAGGCCGGCTTCGACCTGCCACCGCCGCCGGAAGTCGGCCAGGCCGGGTTTACCTTCATCGACGCGGGCCAGGCCCATTCCCACGCCGTATACACCTTCACCGCGGGCTGGGAGGTCGGTCCCGGGGAGCTCTCGCCGCTCAATTTTTACGTCGTCCAGGACGCCTCCGCCTATCACCGCGAGGTACTCCGCGCGCGACTCGGCGTGCTGACCGGGGTCCTCGTCATCGGCGGCCTTCTGCTATTCATCCAGGGCCTGATCCTGCGCCGCGGCCTGGCGCCGTTGCGCCAGATCGAGGGCGATCTGCTGGCCCTGGAGCAGGGCCAGGCGCGACGCCTGGAGGGAGACTACCCGCGCGAGATCAACAGCCTGGCCAGCGCCCTGAACGATGTCATCCGCGGCCAGCAGGAACAGCTCGAACGCTACCGGAACACCCTGTCCGACCTCGCCCACGGGCTGAAGACGCCGTTGTCCGTGGTGCGCGCGGAACTCAGCGCCCACGATATCGACCCGGCGCTGCGCGAGGAGATCGAACTGCAGGTGGCGCGCATGGACGAACTGGTCGACTATCACCTGCGTCGCGGCAGGGCGGCGGGCCGGCTGCTGGCGGGGGAAACGGTCAATCTGGCTGAACTCGCAGGCCAGGTGCGCGACTCCCTGTACAAGATCCACCGCGACCGCAACCTGCACATCCACGTGGACATCTCGCCGGGGCTGCACTGCATCGGCGACCGCCAGGACCTGCTCGAGGTCATCGGCAACCTGGTGGAGAACGCCTGCAAGTGGTGCGGACGCGAGGTCGAGGTGCGCGCCGCGCCGGAAGCCGGCGGCGTGGTCATCACGGTGGAGGACGACGGGCCCGGCATCTCGCCGGCTGACCGTCGCCGCATACTCGGCCGCGGCGAGCGCGCCGACGAGTCCGCGCCCGGCCACGGCCTCGGCCTGGCCATCGTGGTGGACATCGTGGAACTTGCCGGGGGGCGCCTGGAGATCACCGACAGCGCCCTCGGCGGCGCGGCGATCCGCGTCTGGTGGCCGGGCGAAAGCCCGGCCTGAGGAAGTCGCGCCCTCAGTGGAAGCTGAGGTGGATGCCGGAACCCGCGCGATGGCGTTTCAGGTGGCGCAGGTCGTAGTCATAGAGATCGGCATGGTGACGGTGATGCACCACGATGTGATCGTGGTTGAACGCCAGGCGCACGCCGTTGCCCACGAACAGGTTACCGCGGTGATCAAGGTTGCGGTCGAACACGCGGATGCGGTGACCGCCGTACACGATGATCCGGCCGCGCTGTCGGGTCCATTTCTCGCGATGGCCGAGGTTGAGCCGCCGCACCACGCGCCCGTGATCACCGTACAGGTACAGCACGCGCCCCTTCTGCACGAATCGGCCGTGACGGGATCCGTACCCGTCATGGCGACCATGGTGGGGCGGTGCCACGTGGTGGGGCGGTGCCACGTGGTGGGGCGGCTTGTGATGGTACGCGCCGGGTCCGTGGTGAGGCGTCGCATGGTGCCGGTAGTGACCGCGGTAATGATTCCGCGGCGGATGGCCGTAATGCTGGCGCGGCGGCTGGCGCCAGAAGGGCCACGAATTGCGCGGCGCCAGGCCCTGGTGACGCGGTTGGTGGTTGGGGTGGCCGAGGTGGGCATTGGGGCCCACGTGGCTGCCCATGGGCCGCACGTGGTGGGTCATCCCCGGCGGGGACTCGGCGAGCACCGGAAGCGACAGGCCCAGGCACAGGGCTGAAAACACGGCTTTTGCACGGCTGCTGGTGAGCATGAACCCGATCCTCCGCAGGATTTGATTCCATGCTATGCCGATGTCACTGAACCCCTCCTGAACACCGGAAACCGCCCCTCAGTCGTTCAGCAGGCGCCGTTTCTGGCTGGCGAACTCCTCCTCGGTGATGGCGCCGCTGTCGAGGAGGGCCTTCAGCTTGGCCAGGCGGTCCAGGTCGTCGGTCCCCGCAGACCCGCCACCCCCGGGCTCCGGCCCCGGAACGGTCCCGGGCGGGCGTTTCTCGACAAGGCCGAGGAACTCGCCGATCTTGCGGAACACCGCGCAGATTGCCCGCCACAGTTTCGGCAGCAGCCAGATGACCAGCGCCAGGAACAGCACCAGCAGGCCCAGAAAGATCCACGGGTGGTTCAGCGCGGTCCACAGGCCGCCGAACACCGCGATGTCCTCGGTGATGGAGGCCGTCCAGTTGGTGACCGGCTCCGGCGAGGTGTTGATCAGCACCCGGGTGCCGGCCTTGGTGAAGTGGGAAGCGGCCGCCATGCTGCCGCCCATGATGCCGGAAGCCACCTCCAGGGCAGGGGTCACGTCGCCCACGGACCCGGCCGCGAGCATGGCGCCCGCCGGGATGCGGATGAACGTGTGCAGGCCGTCCCAGCCGGTGTCCACGCCCGGGACCTTGTCGGCGAAGAACTCGGCGGCATACATCAGGCCGGCCGCGCCGATCACCAGCGGGTTCTGCAGGACCAGCAGGTCCGGGGGCAGGTCGATATTGCCGGTCGCGCCGCCGATCCCGAGCACCAGCAGGGCGGCGTACAGGTTGATCCCGCTGGCCCATGACACCCCCATGGTCAGCGCCAGCGTGTTGACGAGCGCCTGGTACTGTTCCATCGCTGTCCTCCCGGACCCGAGCGGCCCCGTCCGGGGCCCGTTTCAACCTTGAGCGGCCACGCGCGTCCCCGCGAACCCCGTCCGAAACGAGGGTTTTCGGGGGCCGCGAAGCACCGTCCGGACAGCATAGACAGGCTGTACCTGAACCCCGGCTTAACCGCCCCGCCGCATCCCCTCAGGTCCGCGGGGAGGCCTGGACGTTCAGCGGCAGGGTGACGATGAAGCGGCTGCCGACCCCGACCTCGCTTTCCAGCTCGATGCTGCCATCGTGACGTTCGCAGATCTTGCGGCACAGGGACAGGCCCGCACCGGTGCTGGTCGACCCGTCACTGCGCTGCAACTGCTGGAAGATCTGGAAAATCCGCTCGAAATAGCGTTCCTCGATCCCCGCGCCATTGTCCTGGACGACGATCCGGCACATGCCTTCCTCGGCATGCTCGTTGATGATCCGCACCTCCGGCTCCACCCCCGGACGCCGGTATTGCACGGCATTGGTGATCAGGTGCAGGAAGAGCTGCCGCAGCTGCACAGGGTCGCCACTGATTTCCGGCAGCCAGTCACGCCGCACCGTGGCGCCCGCATCATCCGTCAGGATGCGCAGGTCATCGATGACATCATCGACCACCTGGTTGAGCGAGATGCGCGTGAAGCCGGCGCTCCGCGAGGTCACCCGCGAATACTGCTGCAGGCTGTCCAGCAGCTGCATCATGCGCTGGGCAGCGCCGGTGATGCTGTGCACCGTGGTCAGCGTGCGCGCATCCGCACCGGGAGCCAGGCGTGACTCCAGGCGGGTGGCGAACACGGTGATCTTGCGCAACGGCTCGCGCAGGTCGTGCGCGGCAATGAATGCAAACTGCTCCAGTTCCTCGTTGGTGCTCCGCAACACCTCGGCCTGCTGTTCCATCTGCAGTTCGGCCCGCGCGCGCTCCTCGACCTCCTGGTTGAGACGGAAGTTCGACTGCCGCAATTCCTCCGCCTGCAGGCGGAACAGCAGTTCCCGTTCCTGCAATTCCGAATACTGCCGCACGTACTCCACCACCAGCCCGCTCAGCGGAACCAGGTAACTCACCACCTTGAGAAAATGCGCGGCATTGAAGTGCGCGTCATAAAGCCGGGTGGAGCCGAACGCCATGTGTATCTGGGTCATGAGCGCCGGGATCATGCTGACCAGCAGCGTGTAGGTGAACACCGTCGGCTGACGCATGTACAGCGGCAGGAACAGCGCGGGAATGGCCAGCAGGTAGGCCACCAGCGGGACCATGTCGTAGGGCCGGGTGAGCAACTGGTGCGGGAAGGTCGTGCGTGGCAGGACCTGCACGTTTCCTGCCCAGTACATCGCCGAGAGCGCGAGCAACACGAACACCCCACCGACCAGGGACACCAGCCGGCCCCGGGCCCGCCCCTCCGGCTGCATCACCACCAG
>JBFGWM010000124.1:0-8244 GCA_041588495.1 Pseudomonadales bacterium
GACAGGACGGCCTCGTGGACCAGTCCCGGCCTGCCGCCATAGGGGATCTCGGCATCCGGCGCACTTACCACCGGGTGGTAGATGAAGTGGGTGTGGGTCGTGGCCCACTGCCGCGGGAGACCGTCGAGGTACAGATCCTCGACCGTGCGGCCACCCCAGTACAGGAAAGTTTCCGGACAGGGGTCGTGGTCAAGGAGGAACTCGATAATGCTCTTGGCCTGGGAAAAACCCGTGCTTCCCGCGATGAGCAGGACCGGCGAGGCCGGCACCTGTTCCAGGTAGCAACCGCCCATGGGCAGTTCCACCTGCAGCCTGGTGGCCGAGCGCAACGTCTCCAGCAGGCTTTCTGACGGGGGGTGGCCGGAGACATGGCGAAAATGCAGTTCGATGACACCGGTGTTGCGGGTATGGGCGGGGCTGCTGCCGATGGAGAACGCGCAGCGCTGGCCGTCGGCAAAAATGATCTCGAGGTATTGTCCGGCATAAAAGCGGGCCGCTTGTCCGTCCGGCACGCGCAGCAGGAGGCGGTAGACATCCTGGTTGACGAGACTGGACTCGGTCAACTCGCAATCGATGGTCTGGCTGGGCAGGGATCCCGGCAAAGGTCGCTCCTCACTTGGCCGACGGCAAGTGGCCAATCGTTTTTCTTACAGGCCCGGTTCCTGTCAAGGATAGTACGCGGGAATCCGCAGCCTGTCGGGACGAGTCGGGTCGTCCGTGTCAGTTGCGCGGCTCCCCGTCGAAAATACCCAGGTCATCCCACAGGGCGTCGACGCGCTCCACGACCTCGCCGGACATGCGGATGGGCCGGCCCCATTCGCGCTCGGTCTCGCCTTTCCACTTGGCGGTGGCGTCGATGCCCATTTTCGAGCCGAGGCCGGATACCGGCGACGCGAAATCCAGGTAATCGATCGGGGTGTTCTCCACGAGTACAGTGTCCCGGGCCGGGTCGACCCGGGTCGTGAGCGCCCAGATCACGTCCTCCCAGTTGCGGGCGTCGACGTCGTCGTCGGTCACCAGTACGAACTTGGTGTACATGAACTGCCGCAGGAAGGACCACACCCCGAACATCACCCGCTTGGCGTGCCCGGGGTACTGTTTCTTCATCGTGACCACCGCGAGCCGGTACGAGCAGCCCTCGGGGGGCAGGTAGAAGTCCTGGATCTCCGGAAACTGTTTTTTCAGGATCGGCACGAACACCTCGTTGAGGGCCACGCCGAGCACCGCCGGCTCGTCCGGGGGACGCCCGGTGTAGGTGCTGTGGTAAATCGGATTCCTGCGGTGGGTGATGCGCTCCACCGTGAACACGGGGAAACGCTCGACCTCGTTGTAGTAGCCGGTGTGGTCGCCGAATGGGCCTTCATCTGCCTCGTCGTCCGGTTTGATCACGCCCTCCAGCACGATCTCCGCGCTGGCCGGGACCTGCAGTGTGCTGCCGTGGCACCTGACCAGCTCAGTCTTGTTGCCGCGCAGCAGGCCGGCAAAAGCGTATTCGGAAAGGGTGTCCGGAACCGGGGTCACCGCACCGAGAATGGTCGCGGGGTCGGCGCCGAGGGCGACGGCGATGGGGAACGGCTCGCCCGGGTGCGCTTCTTTCCAGTCCCGGAAATCCAGCGCACCGCCGCGGTGGGACAGCCAGCGCATGATCAGGCGGTTGCGCCCGATCACCTGCTGCCGGTAGATGCCCAGGTTCTGACGCTCGCGGTGCGGACCGCGGGTGACCACGAGCGGCCACGTCACCAGGGGGCCGGCGTCTCCGGGCCAGCAGGTCTGTACCGGGAGCCTGGAGAGATCCACGTCGTCGCCTTCCCATGTGACCTCCTGGCACGCCGCGCGGCTGACCTCCTTGGGGCCCATGTTGAGAACCTGCCTGAACACCGGGAGTTTCTCCCATGCGTCGCGCAGGCCCTTGGGCGGGTCCGGTTCCTTGAGAAAAGCCAGCAGTTCGCCGATTTCGCGCAGCCCGGCGAGGTCCTCGCGGCCCATGGCCATGGCCACCCGTTCCGGCGTGCCGAACAGGTTGCCGAGGACCGGGATCTGGTGGCCTACGGGATGGGTGAAAAGCAGCGCCGGGCCGCCCCGCTTGAGGGTGCGGTCACAAATCTCGGTGATTTCGAGTTCCGGGCGTACCGGGGTGACGATTCGCTTCAATTCGCCGCGCTCCTCGAGCGCGGCCATGAATTCTCGAAGGTCGCGGTATTCCATGTGGGCCAGGACCGGCTGCCGCAGCCCGGCGGATCAGGACTTCCGTTTCATGGAATCGAAGAATTCATCGTTGGTCTTGGTGTCTTTCATCTTGTCGAGCAGGAACTCGATGGCCGCGACCTCGTCCATCGGGTGGAGGAGCTTGCGCAGGATCCAGACCTTCTTGAGATCCTCCTCGGACATCAGCAGTTCCTCGCGGCGGGTGCCGGAACGGTTGATGTTGATGGACGGGAACACGCGCTTCTCGGCAATGCGGCGATCCAGGTGGATTTCCATATTGCCGGTGCCCTTGAATTCCTCGTAGATAACCTCGTCCATCTTGGAGCCGGTATCAACCAGCGCCGTGGCGATAATCGTCAGGCTGCCGCCTTCCTCGATGTTCCGCGCCGCGCCGAAGAAGCGCTTCGGGCGCTCCAGCGCGTGGGCATCGACGCCACCGGTCAGCACCTTGCCGGACGAAGGCACAACGGTGTTGTAGGCCCGTGCCAGGCGGGTGATGGAGTCGAGCAGGATGACCACGTCTTTCTTGTGCTCGACCAGGCGCTTGGCTTTCTCGATCACCATGTCGGCGACCTGCACGTGGCGTGCCGGCGGCTCGTCGAAGGTGCTGGCGACTACTTCTCCGCGTACCGAACGGCGCATCTCGGTCACTTCTTCCGGCCGTTCGTCGATGAGCAGGACGATGAGATAGCACTCCGGGCTGTTACGCGCGATGGAGTGCGCGATGTTTTGCAGCATCAGGGTCTTGCCCGCTTTCGGCGGCGACACGACGAGGCCGCGCTGGCCTTTGCCAATGGGCGCCGCGAGGTCGATGGTGCGCGCCGTCAGATCCTCGGTGCTGCCGTTGCCGATTTCCATCTTGAAGCGTTCTTTCGGAAACAGCGGCGTCAGGTTCTCGAACAGGATCTTCGACTTGGCGTTCTCGGGCTTGTCGAAATTGATCTCGCTGACCTTGAGCAGCGCGAAGTAGCGCTCACTGTCTTTCGGCGGACGGATTTTTCCGGAAATGGTGTCTCCGGTGCGCAGGTTGAAGCGCCGTATCTGGCTTGGTGACACGTAGATGTCATCCGGTCCCGCCAGGTAGGAACTGTCCGAGGATCGCAGGAATCCGAAGCCGTCGGAGAGAATCTCGAGGACCCCGTCACCGTAGATGTCCTCGCCCTCCTTCGCGTGGCGCTTGAGGATCGAGAAAATCACATCCTGCTTGCGCGAGCGGGCGAGGTTTTCCAGGCCCATGCTTTCGGCAATGTTGATGAGTTCGGGTACGGCTTTTTGCTTGAGTTCAGTCAGGTTCATGGTCTACGCGAGAGTGGGTTGGACAACAGGGATGCCCGGCGTGAGTGCCGGACGGGGAGAATACGGAGTCGAAACAGGAATTCAGTGGTTGATGGTCGGTCGCGGGAAGCGACACCCAGTCAATCTATCACTCAGGTTAGATGGAGTCCAGCTTTTCGTCCAGCCTGCCGAGCACGGATTCGGCCCCGCTTCCGGGGCCGTGGCCCCGGCGATCAGAGATTGCTGTCGAGAAACGCGGCGAGCTGGGACTTGGACAATGCCCCGACCTTGGTGGCCTCGACGTTGCCGCCCTTGAACAGCATCAGCGTGGGGATGCCCCGGATTCCGAACTTGGCCGAGGTCTGCTGGTTCTCGTCGACATTCAGTTTGCACACCTTCAGTCGGTCAGCGTATTCGCCGGCGATCTCCTCGACCACCGGGGCGACCATCTTGCACGGGCCGCACCACTCGGCCCAGTAGTCGACCAGTACCGGTTTTTCCGATTTCAGCACCTCGTCGTCAAAGTTGTCGTCGCCGACTTCGATCGTGTTTTCACTCATGTCTGGTGAATCCTTCGTTACCTGTGTGCCGGCAAGCGAAAAAAGGCCGGTTCTGCTGCCAATCTTAGCATCGGCCGGCGTGCGGAGCCTAGATGCCGGTCGGGCCCGCGAAATTGACGGACGGATGCGGCCACGGCCCTGTACAGGCGCGTGTACGTGGAGAGCCGGTGAAATGCGTTACGCATCGTCACACGGCTTGGGGATCGCAACACCTGCTCCGGTTGCGGGCAGACCTGCCGGGTGCAGGAGCGACGGGGAGGATTCAGGGGATTCTGGCTAGACTGTGATGTGTGGGTGAGGGGAGCAGGTGATGACACAAGAACAGACAGAACAGGCCCCGGCAGGCAGTCTGCCGACAGACGATGCCGAGGCAGGTTCCGAGTCCGCGGCTCCCGCCGCGCCCAACCTGCTCGCCGCCCTGGACCTGGGTTCCAACAGTTTCCACATGGTGGTGGCCCGCTATGAACAGGGCGAGGTGCGCACCGTCGACAAGCTTGGCGAAAAGATCCAGCTGGCATCGGGCCTGGACGAGCGGAACCGCCTCAGCGAGGAAGCCCAGCTGCGCGGACTGGACTGCCTCGCCCGCTTCGCCCAGCGCCTGGTCGGGGTGCCGCGTGAGGCGACCCGCGTGGTTGCGACCAATACCCTGCGCGCCGCGCGCAACCGCCAGGAATTCATTTACCGGGCGCGGCAGATTCTTGGCCTGCCCATCGAGGTCATCTCCGGTCGCGAGGAAGCGCGCCTGATCTACCACGGGGTGGTGCACAGCCTGCCCGGGTTCGACGGTCGCAGGCTGGTGATCGACATCGGTGGCGGCAGCACCGAGTTCATCATCGGCGAGTGGTTCGACCCGCAGGTACTGGAAAGCCTGCACATGGGCTGCGTGTCCTATACCCAGCGTTTCTTTCCCGAAGGAGAGATCACCGAGAAGGGTTTTCGCAGCGCGGTGGAGGCGGCGCGCCTGGAACTGATCAACATCGAGCAACGCTACCGGCGTCACGGCTGGGACCAGTGCATTGGCTCGTCCGGAACCATCAAGTCGGTCAGCCAGACGCTGGTCGCGGCGGGCTGGTCCGCCGAGGGCGTGACCCGGGAAGGGCTGGCGAAACTGCAGGAGGCGGTGCTCAAGGCCAAGCACGTGGACGGGTTGCAGTTCGAGGGCCTCAGTCCCGAGCGGCGACCCATTTTCCCGGCCGGATTATCGATCCTGGTGGCCGCTTTTGAGGCCCTGCGCATCGAGTCACTGCAGCTTTCGGATGGCGCCCTGCGCGAGGGTGTGCTCTACGATCTGGTCGGGCGCTTTCATCACGAGGACGTCCGTGAGCGCACCATATCCGCAATCCAGGAGCGCTATCACGTCGATGCCGATCACGCGGCGCTGGTGGAACACACGGCACTGGTGATTCTCTCGCAGGTGGAGGACACGTGGTCGCTGACCGATCCCAAGTTCCGCGACTGGTTACGCTGGGCGGTGCGCCTGCACGAGATCGGGCTGGCGATTTCGCACTCCGGATTTCACAAGCACGGGGCCTACCTGGCCGCCAACTCGGATCTCACCGGGTTTTCCTGTATCGACCAGCAGGCCGTGGCGCTGCTGGTGCGCGGACACCGGCGCAAGTTTCCCCAGGTCGAGTTCGAGGAATTCCAGGAGCAGGAGCGGGACCAGTTGCGCCTGCTGTGCATCGTCCTGCGTCTCGCCGTGCTGATTCACCACAGTCGCGTCGAGGAAACGCTGCCGGTGTTCTCGATCAGCGTGACCAAGAAGAAGATCAACCTGCAGTTTCCCGAGAACTGGCTCGCCGAACATCCGCTGACTGTCGCTGACCTGGCCCAGGAAACCCGCTACCTGAAGAAGGTCGGTTTCAACCTGCAGGCGGTATGACCCGGCTGCCGGGGGCGGGGCTCAGGTCGACATCAAACCGAGCAGGCGTTCCTGCGCGGAAATGCGCTCTCCATCACCAGGCTGGTTCAGGCGGTAGGTGCCGTCGGGTTGGAGTTCCCAGCTCTGGCAGTTGTCGGCCAGGTAGATCTCGAGTTCGGCCTGCACCCGCGATGCGAGCTTGGTGTTCTTGATCGGGAAGCAGGATTCCACGCGGCGCAGCAGGTTGCGTTCCATCCAGTCGGCGCTGGACAGGAACACATCCGGATGGCCGTTGTTCTCGAAGCAGAAAACGCGCGTGTGTTCGAGAAAGCGCCCGATGATCGAGCGTACGCGAATGTTGTCGGAGACATTGGGCACGCCCGGTCGCAGGCAGCACATCCCGCGCACGATCAGGTCGATTTTCACCCCTGCCCGTGAGGCCTTGTACAACGCCTTGATGACCTTGGGCTCCGTCAGGCCGTTCATCTTCAGGATGATGCGCGCCGGCTTGCCCTTCTTGGCATTTTCCGCCTCGCGCCCGATCAGTTCGAGCATGCGTTTCTGCATGGTGAACGGCGCATGCACGATCTCCTTGAGGCGCATGGCCTTGCCCATGCCGGTCAGCTGCTGGAACAGCTTGTGTACGTCGTTGGTGATGTTGGCATCGCAGGTGAGCAGGCTGTAGTCGGTGTACAGGCGCGCGTTCCCGGCATGGTAGTTGCCCGTGCCGAGGTGGGCGTAGCGGACCAGGCCCTCCTTCTCGCGGCGCACGATGAGCATCATCTTGGCGTGGGTCTTGTAACTCACCACTCCGTAGACGACCACCGCTCCGGCCTCCTGCAGGCGGCTGGCGAGGGTCAGGTTCTCCTCCTCGTCGAAGCGCGCGCGGATTTCGATCACGGCGGTGACCTCGGTGCCGCGCTTGGCCGCCTCCACCAGTGCGTCGACGATCTGCGAATCGGAGCCGGTGCGGTACAGGGTCTGCTTGATGGCGAGCACATCGGGGTCCTTGCCCGCTTCGCGGATCAGGTCGACCACCGGGGTGAAGGATTCATAGGGGTGATGCAGGAGGATGTCCTCGTTGCGGATCACGCCGAGCACGCTGGAACCCTTCTTCATCGACTTGGGAACGCCCGGGGTGAACGGGGGAAACTTGAGGTTCGCAAACTCGTTCATGCCGGTGACCGCGAACATGCGGGTCAGGTTGACCGGGCCGTTGACCTCGTACCACTCGTCATCGCCGAGGTCGAACTGGCGGACCAGGGCCTGGATGAGGTGCTGTGGGCAGTTATCGGCAGTCTCCAGGCGCACGGCATCCCCGTAGCGCCGCGAATGCAGTTCACCGCGCAGGGCCCGTGCCAGGTCATCCACCTCGTCGGAGTCGACGGAGAGGTCGGCGTTTCGCGTGATGCGGAACTGGTAGCACCCCTTGACCTTCATGCCCGGGAACAGGCGGTCCGCATAGTTATGCAGGATCGAGGACAGGAATATGAAATGCACCGAGTCGCCGGAAAGCTCCGGGGGCAGCCGGATCAGCCGCGGCAGGGACCGGGGCGCGGGCACGATGGCCATCCCGGAATCGCGTCCGAAGGCATCCTTGCCGTCCAGTTCGACAATGAAGTTGAGGCTCTTGTTCACCAGTCGCGGGAACGGGTGCGCGGGGTCCAGCCCGATGGGGCTGATAACCGGCTGCAACTCGCTCTTGAAGTAGCGGTAGATCCAGTTTTCCTCCTTCTCGTTCCAGTCCTGCCGGCGCAGGAACTCGATGCCCTGCTCGGCGAGTTCGGGAATGATCAGGTCGTTGAGGATGGCGTACTGGCTGGACACCAGGGCGTGACTGATTCGCGAGATCTCGCGCAGCACGTCCTGCGGCCGCATGCCGTCAGCCTCGGTGATCTCGCGGGAGAATTTCACCTGGCGCTTGAGCTGGGCCACGCGAATCTCGAAGAACTCGTCCATGTTGCTGCTGAAGATGAGCAGGAACTTGAGGCGTTCAAGGAGCGGGTGCTCCGGGGTCACCGCCTGCTGCAAAACACGCAGGTTGAACTGAAGGTGGCTGAGAAGGCGGTTGAGGAAATATTTTGAGTCGCCGAGGTTGACGCTCTCCAGCCCGGCCTCGCTCTCCACCAGGTCATTTTCGACTTCCTCGGCGGGGACGCTGAGGTCCATGTTGAGTTCGGCGCTGATCTCGGCCGGATCGTTGCCGGCGTCGCCGGGAATGTTCATTTCAGCCTGTCTCCCGCAGCGCCCGGGCCGCGGATTTCGCATAATAAGTCAGTATGGCATCGGCGCCGGCCCGGCGCAGGGCCAGCAGGGACTCCATCATGACCGCCGGGCCGTCCA
>JBFGWM010000125.1:0-8143 GCA_041588495.1 Pseudomonadales bacterium
CATGCAATCGAACAGTCGCTGCGACAGGCGATGCGCACCGGACCGCCGCCCAGGTCCGGGCCCAGTGACGCGATGTCCGAGAGGTGGCGCAGGGGGATGTTCCAGGACTCGTCGGCGTACCCCGAGGCATCGAACCCGATCAGGAAGAACACCAGGGCGCGGATTTCCAGCTGGTTGCTGATCACCACGTAGGCGGCCTTGCGTTCGCCACCTGCCACGTCGCCGATGCCGACCACGCCATCGAGGATGGCCTCGAACTCCGCGAACATCATCTCCTTGCGGACAGAAATCCCCTGGTCATCCAGGAAGAAGATGGCCTCGTAGCTGTCGGACTGTCCGAATGGTTCCATTGGGCGGGCATCCGTTGCGGGTCTTAACGGGCACAGGGAGATCCATGGCCGGCTCCCTGAACCATATTAATGCAGGGTCACGGAGTCAGCCATCGGCGCGGGGCCGACAACGGACAAAACGGGACTGCAGATCCGCAGGGGTGCGGAATTACATTTCTACGGCGTCTTCTGAGAGCTCGTCGTCGTCCGCTTCGTCAAAATGCTGCTGCAGGATTTCTTCCTGATAGTCTTCCATAACTGTTGCTTGTATCAATCTGATTTATCACAAACAACTTTAGACGGAAACCAGGAAATTACCATTACGGTCCGATGACGAATGACGGCGGAGCGCCATGCATCGGAACCATGTCGGGTGGGGTGAAGGGCGATGGCGGAGCGGACGGGACTCGAACCCGCGACCCCCGGCGTGACAGGCCGGTATTCTAACCAGCTGAACTACCGCTCCGTGCCCTTCGAAACTTGGTGGGTGGAGAGGGGTTCGAACCCCCGACATCCGGCTTGTAAGGCCGGCGCTCTCCCAACTGAGCTATCCACCCGGCGTGAGGAAGGCGCATTCTACCGGATGAAATGCGCCTGTCAATTGGCGACGGCGGGTTCCGCGTTTCAGGTGTCGGCGAGCATCTGCTGCGGGGCGAGGCCCGGCGAACCGGCGGCCGACTCGGCCGCGTGAACCAGTTGCACGATGCGCGCGTTGACCGGCGCGGGCAGGCCGTGGGCCTGCGCAAGGCGGACGATTTCCCCGTTCAGGTAGTCGACCTCGGTGGGCCGGCCGCGGGTGATGTCCTCCCACATCGAGGAGCGCGCGTTCTCGTCCATCTTCAGCATCGTCGAGGCCAGGCGGCGGAACAGCCAGTCCGGCAGGCGCAGCATGAAGGGCAGCAGGCCGGGAAAGATCTTGCCGGTGCGCGCCGGACGGATGCCGGCGGCGCGACAGGCGGCCAGCGCCTCGGCGATGCAGCGTGCCAGTACCTCGCGGTAGGCGCGCTGCGAGACCTGCGCACGCAGGGGGATGTCGGACAGCGCATTGATGGCATTGTTGAGATTCAGCATCAGCTTGCCCCACAGCACGGCCTGCATGTCGGTGTAGCCGCTGGCCTCGAGGCCAGCGTCGCGGAACACGTCCAGCAGGCGGCGGCCGGCCGGGAGCTCGACGGCAAGCACACCCTCGGTGCCACGGTGAAAATGCCCGCCCCCGTTGTTGACCACGTTCCAGGGCACCATGACCTGGGCGACCGGGTTGCCAGGCAGCGCCTTGCGCAGCACCTCGGCGTTGCGCACGCCGTTCTGCAGGCTGGCGACCAGGCAGGCCGGTTCCAGGTGAGGCGCCAGGGAGCGCGCGACGGGGTCGCTGTCGCGGCTCTTGACCGTGACCATGACCAGGTCCGCGCCGCGACACACGGCCGGGTCCTCGTCGATTTGCAGGCGCTCCGCGGGCACCGTGAAGTCACGGCCCTGGAGGTCCGTGGCACGCAGGCCGCCGGCGCGAATCTCGTCGCGAATGCGCGGGCGCGCCAGCATTACCACCTGCATGCCCGCGTTTGCACAGCAGGCGCCGACGTAACAGCCGATCGAGCCGGCACCGGCAATTGCAATTTTCATCGCGCACTTCCGTTCTGGCGCCCGGACTTTCCGGGCTCAGGCCAGTATAGAAAACCGGATCCGTGGCGGTCCTGTAATTGACCGGGTGGTGCGGTAAGCTGAAGCGAAACTGGCTAGAATTGGAATCGCACGGCACCGCGTCGGTGTTGCGGCAAATTCGAATCCAACGGACCCGCGAGCGAATTTCATGCTGACACTTTCCGTCCTGCTTGTGGAAGACGATCCCGACGACCTGCGCCTGATCCAGGAGATTCTCGATGCTCCGGAGAACCTGTGCCGCTACCGGATTCGTCACGCATCGAGTCGCACGGAATGTGAGCAGATGATTCGCGAGGAACCGCCGGACGTCATCCTGGTCGACCTCAACCTCCCCGACAGCCGCGGCCTGGAAACCGTCGAGAACATCCTGTGGGAAGCGCCGGAATCCGCGGTGATCGCGGTGACCGGGGTCAAGGAGGCCGATCTCGCGCTCACCGCCATCCAGAGTGGCGCCCAGGAATATGTGTACAAGGACGAACGCCTGCCCACGGTGTTGCCCCACGTGGTGCCCTTCGCCTACGAGCGCAAGCGCATGCAGGCCTCGGGTGAGGAAGGCGGCAGTCGGGATCCGATCACCGAGCTACTCAATTTCGGCAATTTCATGGCGCGTCTGCGCAGCGCGATATCGGTTGCGCGCCGCCAGAGCAGCCTCCTCTGCCTGGGCTATTTCCGTTTCGGCACCGGAGCCGAGATGAACCTGGCGGAGATCCGCGAGCGCCTCGGGGCGCGCGGCACCAACACCCTGCTCCGTGATTTCGCCTCGCGCATCACCGACCAGGTCGACAGCGGGCTGGATGCCTGCCGGGTGCATGCGAGTTCCTACGTTGCGGTCCTTCACGGCGACAACGGCCCGCTGCTCCGCGAACGCATGGCCGCCATCGAGGCGAACCTCGCGCGGCCGTTCTTCATCGAGGGCGTGGATGACAACGTCATTCACCGCATCGACGTGCGGGTGATGCTCGGCACTTCCATGTTTCCCGACGACGTCGACGGGCCAAAGCCCGAGCAGGTCGCCCAGAAGCTGGTGTTCCTGGCCCAGTCGCAGATGCAGGAGAAGGGGGGCGGTGCGGCCCTCAGCAGCGTCGGAGGAACCTGAACAGGATCTGTCTCAGGCCGCGCTCATGCGCAGGATGCGCCGTTGCCGCGAGGCGATGTAACCGGCGATCTGGCGCTTCTCGAAGCCGTTCAGGCTGACGAAACTTCCCCCCACCACGGTGCCGGTCTCGTGCCCGGCGGACGCCTGTTCGAGGTTCCGTACCACCAGCTTGCAGTGAATGTCACCGACGCCGCCCAGATGCAGGTGGCAGTCGGGGATCACGCTGCGGCCGGCCTCGAGATCGCCCAGGTCGTGATCGACGAGCACCCGGATTCCGTCCGAGGACAGGTCGAGGACGTTGGCGTGCAGGGGGTGACCGTTGACGCCATCGAGTACCGCGTGCACTTCGCCGCTGCCCTCGACCGGAAGCCGGTAGGCATCGCGACGCTGGTTGCGGTCCGCATCCAGGGGGATGTCCAGCACGTAGGCCGGTGTGTCCTCGGAGCGGTCGATGCCGGCCACGCGGGTCTCGAAACGCAGCGACTCGTCCCGGTTGCGGCAGGCCACCTGCAGGCGCGCGCCGGCGGGAAGCGCCGGGCTCGCGTTGACCGGGAACAACTCGTCGATGCGGAACGTTCCCTGTTCGGCATCGACGTCGAGAATCATGCTGCGGAAGGTTTCTTCCACGCCCGGGATCCGCACGTCGACAAATACGTGGTGGTCGCTCATGCGATCCAGCACCAGCGCGGTGTCGGCGAGGATGGAACGTTCCTGTTCCGTGTAGCGTGGCTTGCGACTGAAAATGAGGTCGAGCATCCGTTCTGCCTCCCGTTGAATGATCCTGCAGACTGTATCGGCAGGCCGGGTTCGCTCTTGAGCCGGCGGCAGGCTCAGGCGGGGAGGCAGCGCTCCACGTAGCGGCCAATGCGCTCGATCATCTGCGGGTATTCGACGAATGGCCTGAAACCCAGTTCCTCCCGGGCGCGGGTCACCGGGACCCGGTGCCGTGAGCCCACCAGGTTGAGGGCCTCGCGGGTCAGGGGTGGCCGGCTGGCGAGGTGCAGGGTGGAATAGATGCCCTCTCCCGCGCTGGCGAGGACCCTGGCGAGGGCACGCGGCAATGGTCGTGGCGGCGGCGCCCCGGCGATGCGGGCCAGGTCGCGGAAATACTGCAGCCAGGTGATGCCGTCCTCGTCGCAGGCGTTGTAGATGCGCCCGGCGGCTTCCGGCGCCGCGCTGCGCAGCAGGATCTCCACGACATGGTCGACGCAGACCAGCCCCGCTGTGAAATCACCGCCCCCCACTAGTGCCGGAAGTCCGCGGCGCAGTTCCGCGATGACCCCGTGCACCCAGGGCTGGCTGCCCGGTCCGTACACGTTCGCCGGGCGCACGATGGACAGCTTCAATCCATCGTCCCGCGCGGCCTGCAGCGCCAGTCGCTCCTGGGCCTGCTTGGCGCGGCTGTAGGGACCCTGGGCGCGCCCGTGGGGGTGGTCCTCGTCGCACACGTCCAGGCCGAGGCGGTCACCGTACACAACGATGCTGGAGGCCAGCACCACGCGTGTCTCCTGGCGCGAGGCGCAACGCAGCAGCACACTGGTGCCTCCCACGGTGACTTTTTCATGCAGTGCGGCCCCGCCCCAGTCGCCGACCACCGCGGCAAGATGGTACACGGTGGCGCAACCGCGCATCGCCTCCGCCACCGCGGCGGCATCGGTGATATCACCGCGCACCACCTCCACCTGGTCCTGCAGTTCCGGAAACAACGGACAGGCCGGTTCTCCCGGCAGCACCAACGCCCGCGCCGGGATTCCGGCCGCGACCAGGCGTTGCACCAAATGCTGGCCGATGAAACCGGAGGCCCCGGTCACCAGCACGGGACCGGTCGGCAGTTCATTCATCGACGCGCGCCCCGTGCGGCAGGTCGAGGATGCCGAAAGCGGATTCGTGGAGGCTGCCCAGGTACAGCCGTGACTGGTGGCGCTCGATGCTGGTCAGGTAGGCCATGGGCCTGCCGTCGGGCTCCTGCAGGTTGTGCAGGATGTTCCCGTCCGCGTCCAGGCCGAGCACATGGGCCGCGAGTGGCGGGCCCGGAAACAGGGACAGGGGCAGGCGTGCAAGGACCCGGCGCACGGAGGGCCAGCCTGCCAGGGCCTCGAGGATCGCGCTGCGCGGGGTGGCGAGGGTCATCCAGTAACCGCCCTGGCCGTCCGAGGAGATGCCATCGGGAAACCCGGGCAGGCCGTCGATGAAGATCTCGCTTTGCCCGGCGCGCTCGCCACGCAGCCAGTAACGGTGTACCCGGTAGCGGCCGGTCTCCACGACCAGAACGAACGCGCCGTCCGGGCTGGCGGCCACGCCGTTGGCGAACTGCAGTCCGTCCACCAGCATGCGGGTCTCACCGGTGGCCGGATCGTGAACCAGCAGGCGGCCGTTGCCGCGTCCCTCGAAGATGTCGAGGCGGTATTCCGCGTAGCCGAAACGGTCGGAGGCGTCGCTGAAGTAAATGCGTCCGTCGGGGCCGACATCGACATCGTCGACGAAGCGGAACGGCCGGTCGCCGGCGCCGCTGGCGAGGACTTCAAGGCGTTCGTCGCGGTCGATGCGCAGCAAGCCGCGACCGGCGTCGGCGACCAGCAGGTTGCCCGCCGCGTCGAAGTCGAGGCCGAGTGGACGACCACCCGTGTTGAGGATGGTCTCGTGCGTACCGGTTTCGGGGTCGACGCGCAGGATGCGCCCGTCGGCAAGCCCGACCCAGGCGCGCCCTTCCCCGTCGATGGCGACGTCTTCCGGTCCCGTGCCCCCCGCGATTTCGACCCGCTGTATCGCGGCGAGCGCGCGGTTCTGCGGCCACTGGCGTGGCGGGTCCGGTTGCCAGGCGACGGGATCGACGCGCACCGGCCACAGCGCAAGGTACAGCGCGGCGGCCGTGACCAGGGCGACCGTGACCATCGCGGCCGGCTTCAGGAGGCGGTCTCCGTAACCCCCGCCATGCGCACGATGCGCTCGGCGAGTGCGTCGAGATCGAGGCGTCCGTCGCGCCGGTACCAGGTGTGGGTCCAGCTCACGGCGCCGGCAAGCAGGCGGCGCAGGACGAAGATCTCTTCTCCGGGCAGATCGGGGCGCAGGGCGGACAGGGCGTCGATCCAGATGCGCTCGTAGCCGGCGCGGAGGTCGAGCAGTTTGCGCCGGCTGGCGTCGTCCAGGCAGCGCCATTCGAACACCAGCACGCTGAGGGCGTCCTGGGATGCGCCGTTGATGGACTCGAGTTCGGCGCAGGCAATCGCGTGCAGGCGGTCGCGGGGTTCGCGGTGGCCGGCCTGGGCGGCCTCGAGGCGGGCGGTGCTGATGCGGATGTTCTCCTCCATCACCGCGTGGAGAATGTCCTGCTTGCTGCGGAAGTGGTGGAAGATGCTGCCCGACTGGATGCCGATCTCGCGCGCCAGGTCGCGGACCGTGGTGCGTTCGTAGCCGAGGCGGCGGAACAACTCCGTTGCGGCGCGCAGCAGCTTGCCCCGGGCGCTGGCCGGGTCGGTGATTTCCCCGGCCGCGACCAGGCCCGCCACGACTTCCTCGTAACCCGACGGTGACCCGGTGCTGGCGGCGGTTTCTACCATGCCAGACAGGTTAATCGCAGCTTCCCGGGTTTGCAAACCAAGCGCTTGCTTTGTACCCTGAAGTTGCCTAACCTGACGGCGCAAACGGGCGGAGACCAGGCATGACCGGCAAGGACCGAGAGACCCCGCAAAGTGTGCGCATCGGCTGCGCGAGCGCCATGTGGGGCGACACCATGACCGCCGCGCCGCAGCTCGTGCGGGGCGGCAATATCGATTACCTGATGCTCGAGTACCTGGCCGAGGTGACCATGTCGATCATGGCCGGGGCGCGCATGAAGAACCCCGAGGAAGGCTACGCCGTCGATTTCGTGAAGCGCGAGATGGCCGCCCTCGCCGGCGAGATCGCGGAACGTGGCATCCGCGTGGTGACCAATGCCGGGGGCATCAACCCGGAATCCTGCGCGAAGGCGCTGAGCGCCCTCCTCAACGAACGTGGCATCGACCTGAAGGTGGCGGTCGTGCAGGGCGACAACGTCGCCGGTTTGCGCAAGAAGATGGCGGACATCACCGAGATGGACACCGGCGCCCCGCTGCCGCCCATGTGCGTGACCATGAACGCCTACCTGGGCGCGGCCCCGATCGCCGCCGCCCTCGACGCGGGCGCGGACATCGTCATCACCGGTCGCGTGGTGGACAGCGCCCTCGCCCTCGGTCCGCTCATTCACGAGTTCGGCTGGGCTCTCGATGAATACGACCGCCTCGCCCAGGGCAGTCTCGCCGGGCACATCATCGAGTGCGGCGCCCAGTGCACCGGTGGCCTGTTCACCGACTGGGAAACGGTTCCCGGTTACGAAAACATGGGCTTCCCGGTCGCGGAATGCAGCGCGGACGGCAGCTTCGAGATCAGCAAGCCGGAGGGTACCGGCGGCATCATCAATCGCGGCACGGTCAGCGAGCAACTGGTCTACGAGATCGGCAATCCCGCGGCCTACCTGCTGCCCGACGTCACCTGCGACTTCACCCACGTGGAAATCACCGAGAGCGGACCCGACCGCGTGCGGGTGCGCGGTGCGCGCGGCCTGCCACCCACGGATACCTACAAGGTTTCCGCCACCTACCAGGACGGCTTCCGCTGCGTCGCCAGTTGTTTGCTGGCGGGCATGGATGCGCGGCGCAAGGCGGAAAAAGTCACCGCGGCGATCATCGCCAAGGTGGAAGCGCTGCTTGCCGCACAGGGGATGGCGCCCCTTTCCGAGGTGAACATCGAGCTGCTCGGCAGCGAGGCCACCTACGGACCCCACGCGTGCCACGGCGACACCCGCGAGGTGGTGATCAAGATGGGCGCCAGTCATCCCGACAAGAAGGCCCTGGTGTTGTTCTCGCGGGAGATCGCCCACGCCGGGGTCGGCATGGCGCCGGGCCTGACGGGCCTGGTTGGCGGGCGGCCCACGGTGTATCCGAAGATTCGCCATTTCGCCTGCCTGCTGCCCAAGTCCGCGGTGCAGGTCAGTATTGCCATCGACGACCGCAAACTGCCGGTGGAGATTCCCGTCGACGGGGGA
>JBFGWM010000126.1:0-8079 GCA_041588495.1 Pseudomonadales bacterium
GGTCGCCCGTGGCGCCGAGGGCGCGCAGGCGGTCTCCGAGCAAGTCAGGGGTGAACATGGAGGTCAGGGGCGTCGGGCTTGCGCCGGGGGCGCGGCGCACGCTCCGTTCAGCCGGATATTCCGTAGGCCATGAGGCGCTGCTCGCGCCGCTTGAGGAGTTCGTCCAGATGGCTGTCACGCAACCGCTCGAGGCTGCTCAGCAGGCAGGCCTTGAGTTCCCGGGCCATGGCGGCCGGATCCCGGTGTGCGCCGCCGAGGGGCTCATCCAGCAACTGGTCGACGAGTCCGAGTTCGCGCAGTCGGGCCGCGGTGATGCCCATGGCCTCCGCGGCCTGGGCGGCAAACGAGGAGTCCTTCCACAAGATCGAGGCACAGCCCTCCGGGGAAATCACCGAGTAGGTCGAGTACTGCAGCATCGCGAGGTGGTCACAGACGCCGATCCCCAGCGCACCACCGGAGCCGCCCTCGCCGATCACCACCGACACGATCGGCGTGCGCAGTCCGGCCATGGTCAGCAGGTTGGTGGCGATCGCCTCGCTCTGGCCGCGCTCCTCGGCGTCGATCCCGGGATAAGCGCCCGGCGTGTCGATGAAGGTCACCACCGGCAGGCGGAACCGCTCGGCCAGTTCCATGAGGCGCCGTGCCTTGCGGTAACCCTCGGGACGCGGCATGCCGAAATTGCGACGCACTTTCTCGGCGATCTCGCGG
This sequence comes from Pseudomonadales bacterium, assembly GCA_041588495.1. Lineage (GTDB taxonomy): Bacteria > Pseudomonadota > Gammaproteobacteria > Pseudomonadales > JBFGWM01 > JBFGWM01. Next base: position 709 of record JBFGWM010000126.1, read on the forward strand.
CCCTTCTGGTGGCCGATCAGCATCACCGGAATGTCGTCGATGCGCGCCGTGCCGCCCACGATCGCCGGGTCGTCACCGAACTCGCGGTCGCCGTGCAGTTCATCGAACTCGGTGAAGATGCGCGGCACGTAATCCAGGGTATAGGGCCGTCGCGGGTGGCGCGAAAGCTGGGAAATCTGCCAGGAACTCAGGGATCCGAAGATGTCCGCGGTCAGCGCGCGGCTCTTTTCCTTGAGCCGGTTGATCTCATCGGAGACGTTGACCTGCGAATCACTGGTGACCAGCCGCAGCTCCTCGATCTTGGCGTCGAGCTCCGCGATCGGCTGTTCAAAATCCAGGTAACTGGTCTTCATCTTCGACATGGCTTGGGGCATCTCGACCGGCGCGACCGGAATGCCAGTATTCTAGGCCAGAATCCCGCGGCGGACATCCGCCGCGTTCGCGCCGGCGGTTCAGCGCCCGGCATCCGCGTACTGCAGGCTGACCCGGGTGCTCCCGAAGGCATCCGCCAGTTCCTCGAGCAGTTCATCGGTTGGAATGACCTTCCAGCGTTCGTCGAGGTCGATCTCGGCGTCCACGCCAGGGCGCCTGAAGCGCACCGTCACCGGACAGGCCCCGGAGGCGGTGGCCAGGATCTGGCGCAGGCGCTCCACCGGGTCGGCCTGTTCCGCCCCCTCGCTGTCCAGGCTCAGGAGCAGGCGCCGCGCATGCATCTGGCGGGCCTCGCCGATATCCATCACCTTGTTCACGCGCAGGCTGAGGCCGGAGTAGTCGTCCGGATTGACGACCCCCGCCATCACCACCAGCGCATCCTCCTTCAGGTAGGTCTCGTACAGCTGGTAGTCGCGGGCGAACACCGTGGCGTCGATACGCCCGCCATGATCCTCCAGCTTCAGCGCGGCCCAGCGCTCACCGCTGCGGTTGCGCCGCACGCGCATCTCGTGGATCACGCCGGCCACGTACTGGGTCTCCCGCGACGGGCGCAGGGCGGAAATCTCCGTGGGCACGAAATGGCGCAGTTCGTCCCGGTAGAAGTCGATGGGATGCCCGGAGAGGTACAGGCCCAGGGCCTTCTTCTCTTCCTCCAGAATCCGGCGCTCCGGCCAGGGCCGTACCCGGCCGACCGTGTGTCGCACCGAGCGCACCGCCTCCTCGGAGCCGCCGCCGAACAGGTCGCCCATGCCGGCATCGCGCTTGTTCGCGGCCTGCTCGGCCATCTTCAGGGATCCGGGCAGGCTGGCCATCAGGGTGGCGCGGTCCTCGCCAAAGGCATCGAGGGCGCCCGAGCGGATCAGCGACTCGAACACCTTGCGGTTGACCGCGTGCAGGTTCACCCGTTGTACGAGGTCGGCGAGGCTCTCGAACGGACCGCCCCGCTCACGCTCCTCGACCAGGGTGCCGACCGGTCCGCGACCGACGCCGTCGATCGCGCCGAGCCCGTAGACGATCTCGCCGTCGTCGTTGACGGTGAACGCGAACTGGCCGCTGTTGACGTCGGGCGCGATGACCCGCAATTTCATGTTGCGGCACTCGTCCACCAGCGGCACCAGCTTTTCCTTGGCATGCATTTCACTGGTCAGCACCGCGGCCATGAACCACGCCGGGTAGTGCGCCTTGAGCCACGCGGTCTGGTAGGCCACCAGGGCGTAGGCCGCGGAGTGGGACTTGTTGAAACAGTACTTGGCGAATTCCTGCATCTGGTCGAAGATGGGCCGCGCGATAGACTCGTCGACGCCTCGCTCGATGGCCCGCGAGGTGAAGATGCCGCGCTGCTCATCCATGATCTCTTTTTTCTTCTTGCCCATGGCGCGGCGCAGCACGTCGGCCTCGCCGAGGGTGTAGCCCGCCAGCACCTGGGCGATCTGCATGACCTGTTCCTGGTAGAGGATGGTGCCGTAGGTGGTGTCGAGCACCGGCTCCAGGTCCGGGTGCGGGTATTCCACCTTCTGCCGGCCGTGCTTGCGCTGCACGAAGTCGTCGGCCATGCCCGTTTCCAGCGGCCCTGGACGGAACAGGGCAACCAGGGCGACGATGTCCTCGAAGCAGGACGGCTTCAGGTCCCGGATCAGGCGCTTCATGCCGTGGGATTCCAGCTGGAACACGGCAGTGGTCTCCGCGCTCTGCAGCAGGCGGAACGTGTCCTGGTCGTCGAGGGGGATATGCTCGATGTCGACCGGCGCGACGTCCTCGGCGGCCGCCGCGTTGATGGCCTTCACCGCCCAGTCGATGATGGTGAGGGTGCGCAAGCCGAGGAAGTCGAACTTCACCAGCCCGACCTTCTCGACGTCGTCCTTGTCGAACTGGGTGACCACGCCGGAACTGCTGTCGCTGTATAGCGGCACGAAATCGGTGAGGGCCGACGGCGCGATGACCACGCCGCCCGCGTGACGGCCGACCTGCCGGGTCAGGCCCTCGAGTTTCAGGGCCATTTCCCAGATCTCCGCCGCCTCGTCCTCGCGCAGCAGCTCTCGCAGGTTGTCCTCTTCCTCGAAGGCCTGGCGCAGGGTCATGCCCACCGTGTTGGGAATGCACTTGACGATCTTCTCGGCCAGGCCCCGCGGTTTGCCCTGCACCCGCGCCACGTCGTAGATCACGGCCCGCGCGCCTAAAGTGCCGAAGGTGATGATCTGGGACACGCTGTCGCGGCCGTAGGTCTCGGTCACGTACTGGATGACCCGGTCACGACCCTCCATGCAGAAGTCGACGTCAAAGTCAGGCATGGAGACCCGCTCGGGATTGAGGAAGCGCTCGAACAGCAGGTCGTACTCGATGGGGTCGAGGTCGGTGATACGCAGCGCCCACGCCACGATCGAGCCGGCTCCGGAACCGCGCCCCGGACCGACCGGCACGCCGTTGTCCTTGGCCCAGCGGATGAAGTCGGCGACGATCAGGAAGTAACCGGCGAAATCCATGCTGGTGATGATGTCGAGCTCGAACTCGAGGCGCTGGAAATAGCGCACCCGCTCCGCCTCGAATTGCTCGCTGCCGGGTTCGAACAGGCTCTCCAGGCGCGCGATCAGGCCGCGCTCGGATTCCTTGCGGAAAAACTCGGCCTCGGTCATGCCATCCGGGATATCGAATCGCGGCAGGCTGGTGTTGCCGAGTTCGAGTTCGAAGTTGCAGCGCGCCGCCAGGTGCACGGTGTTTTCCACGGCTTCCGGCAGATCCGACCAGAGATCGGTCATCTCCTCCATGGAACGCAGGTACTGCTGCTCGGTGTAACCCCGCGCGCGGTGCGGGTCATTGAGGACACTGCGCTGGTGGATACAGACCCGCGCCTCGTGGGCTTCGAAGTCCTCGGCCGCGAAGAAGCGCACGTCGTTGGAGGCCACCACCGGGCAGCCCTGTGACGCCGCCAGCTGCACCGCCGCGCGCAGGTACTCGTCCTCCCGCGGCCGTCCGACCCGCTGCACCTCGATGTAGAACCGGTCGGGGAAAATGCGCTGCATTTCCTTCAGCAGGGCGCCGGCCATGCCGGGCTTGCCCTCGAGCAGGGCCTGGCCGATCTCGCCGTCCATCGCGCCGGACAGCGCGATCAGGCCCTGTGTTGAGTCCGCCAGCCAGTCCCGGGCCACCAGGACCCGGTCGCGCTGCTGGTTCTCCAGCCACGCCCTGCTGCACAGCCTGACCAGGTTGCGATACCCGGTGTCGTTCTCCACCAGCAACACCAGGCGGGTGGGCCGGGCCTCCTCGCCGTGTCCTTCCAGCCACACCTCGGCGCCACAGATGGGCTTGATGCCGGCCGCCACGGCCTGCTCGTAGAATTTCACCAGGCAGAACAGGTTGGACTGGTCGGTGACCGCGATCGCGGGCATGCCGAGGTCCGCCGCCCGACGCACCAGCTGACCGACCTGGATGATGCTGTCGACCACCGAGTAATCGGTATGCAGATGCAGGTGAACGAAGGGCGCGGTCATCTTGAGTGGCGGGGTTCCATGGGTGGGGATGCGGTCGATTGTAACCGACCGCCCCATGGGGGTCATTGCCGGGGCGGCGAATCTACGTCCTCATCCTTTTTGTCCTCCCCGTCGTCGGACGCGGATCGCGCATCCGGCCCCGGCGGTTCCTCGGCAACCTCCTCGGCGCGCCCCTCGTAGGCGGGGCCGACCGGCGTACCGGCACGCGCCGGCGGCTCCGGGAGGCCGAGCTCTTTTGCTGCTTTTTTGACCAGCTCGGCGGGGGCGGACAGCTCGATTTCGTCGCCATCGGGATCCTCGACAGGGCCTGCCTCCACCGCCGGATCGGCCTCAGCGCCCGCGGGCGCGGATTCGGCAGCCGCCTGCCCGGCGCGCCGCTTGCGCAGCACCAACGCCAGTCCCGCACCCCCGAAGACGCCCAGCAGCCCCATGACCAGGACCAGGCGCAACAGCGAGGGACGGTCTTCCGTCGCGGCCGGCGCGGGCGGCTGCGGACTGGTGACAACCGGGGACGGCGGCGCGGGGGTTGGCTGCGCAACAGGCTCGCCAAAGGAAAAGGGCCCCTGGTGCACGACGATGTCCCGGCCATGCACGGAACGGCTGCTGATCCGCAGGCTGACCTCGTGCACACCGGGTTGCGGCAGCGGCACGTCCACGCGCCACGCACCGTCCACCGCCACGAACTCGCCTTTCACGCCCAGGGACGAACCGTCGGGACGCAGCGCACGGGCCTCCACCCGGGTATCCGCGAGCACCACGAAGCCCCGCTCGGGGGTGACCCGCAGGGTGGCCCGGTCCGTCCCGGGCTCCGGACCCTCGACGGTCACCGCGAACAGGTCACCGACCACGCGCACCGGCAGCACCTTCTCACGGGTAATGGTGCCGCCATCGGCGCGAACCCGCACCTCGTACTCACCCGCCGCATCGAGCCCGGCGAAGGCGGTCTCGAACACGCCCGCTTCGCCGTCCACCCGGACCATGTCCCGGACGACCCCGGCTTTACCGTCCGCATGCAACTGCACGGCAAAATCGAACAGGTCAAGGAATTCGGCATCGGTCACCCGTTCACCGTCCTGCTCCAACCAAGCACGCAGGGTGGGTCGCTCACCGAGAACCAGGTTGCCGGGCAGTCCCTCGACGCGCATGCGCAGCGCGGTGATGATGTTGACCCGCGTACCGGGCTGCAGGTCGGCCTCGAGCAGCCAGTCGCCCGCCCGCGGGTTGCTGACGGTGACCATGTTGTAGCGTTCGGCGTCCCGCCAGCGCACGTTGTCCGGGTGATCGAAACGCCGCATCGACAGCCCGTCGGGGGCGTGCAGGACCATGTCCGAAGCGTTCGACGGCCGGAACACAAGGGCGGTGAATTCGCTGATCGACGCATCGACGTGGAACGCCTGCCCGCGGATCTGCAGGGCCTCCTGCTCCACCGCCCGCGTGAAGATCGAGAGGAACACCTCGAGCAGATCGTCGGCGCTGCGCGCCAGTGAGGAAAACCCGTCTGTCGCCAGGGACAGCCTGCTGAGAAGATCGAGATCGGCGTCATCGGACAGGGCGATGGTGTACACCCGCACCCCGGCCGCACGCAGGCGCGGCGCGAGGCGCGCCAGGATCGCCTCGCGGCTGGACGCACTGTCTGCGACCGTCTCGCTGATATCGACCTTGCCGTCGGTGAGCAGCACGATCATGCGCGCCGGGTTGACGCCCGGGTCGAGCCAGGCCTCGTCGGCGGCCTCCAGGGCCTGGGCGATGTCGGTGTAGCGCGCCTCGGAACCAATCTCGCCGGACAACCTCCGCGCGGTCCCGCGCCAGCCCTCGTTCACCCGGGCCAGGGGCACCAGCGGACTGGCGTCGGTACCGAAAGTCCACACCCCCGCGTGACTGCCGTCGGGCACCAGGTCCACCAGCAGGTTGAGCGCGGGGATGCGCAGGTTCTCGGGATCGGTCTCGCGCATGCTGCCCGAGACGTCGATGAGGATGCGCATGTCCGGCACCGGCGTACCCGGCGCCAGGCTGGGCACGGCGACAACCCGGGAGGCGCCCGCCATGCCGCACAGCAGCATGACGATCAGCCAGGGAAGGCGCAGGCGAATGGTGAAGGTCGAAGACAACGTGAGCATCCTTTCCAGCGACGGCCGACGCAACCGCGGATCATCCTTTAACCGGTTCTTATAGCATGATCGCCCTGCGGGTGCCGGCGCGTCCTGCCATGCGCCAAACAGCAATGAGCTCGGAAAACCGGCATCGGGCACCTATCCTTGAAAGGTGAATTCCACGCCTGCACAACCGCCCCCGACGACTCCGAGCAACGAGTCCAGCAAGAACTTTGTCGCCCGGTTCAGGAGAATCGGCCTGCTGGTCCTGTTGCCGATCTTGATGGTGAACTTTTTCGCCGCGACGCGGATCATGCGGGAACTGCCCGAGGCGTTCCCCGGTGAGACCCTGTTGCCCTACCTCTACGGCCTGGTCTGCCTGGTCGGGTTCATCCTGGTGCTGCGGGACCGGCGTCACATCCAGCCCGTGGCCATTGCGGTCCTCACCGTGCTCTGGCTCCAGTTCACCCAGCGCACGTGGTCGCTTGTCTACGGGCCGACCAGCGATGACCCCACGCTGCCGATCTTTTTTCCGTTGTATGCCTACATGCCGTATGCCTATTTCTTCTTTCACATTTTCACGGACATGCGCAAGGCGCAGGCGATCAGCGTGGCGTTCTGGCTCACCATCGCGGGAATCGTGTTCAGCCGCCTGGTTCCCGAGTGGGCGCAACTCGGCACGCGCTACGGAGCGACCTCCCTGACACTCTACCTGCTGGTCGGCAACCCCATGTTCATCATCGCCCTGCGACTCATCGGCATCCTGTCGGGACGCCTCGCGATGGCCGACGAACGGGTCAACCTGCTGGAACTCGAATCGCGCCTGCATGCCGAGATCGCCTCCAGTGAACAGCGCTTCAACAACGCGGTGCGCGGCTCCCGCGACGGCGTCTGGGAGTGGCCCGACGCCGGGAACAAGGCCATGTGGTGGTCACCGCGGGTGCTGGAGATGCTCGGCAACCCGGAGCCCGCGCCGGAAGCGAACACGGCCAGCCTCAGGGAACTGGTGCATCCGGAGGATTACCCGCGCCTGCTGGAGGCAGTCGCGGACTGCGTGCAGTCCGGCGCGACACTGGACACCGAGTGCCGACTGGCAAACCGTGGAGACTGGCGCTGGTTCGCGGTCCGCGGCATCGTGCTTGAGCGACCCGAGGGCGCCCCCGCCGCGATGGCCGGCTCGATCCAGGACATTCATGCCCGCAAGATGGCTGAGCAGGAGCTTCGCGAGAGTCACGCCGCCCTCTATCACTTCGCCCACATGGCCGCCCACGATCTGCAGGCGCCCGCCACCCGTGTGCAGCGACTGGTCGACATGCTGGAGCGCAACAACCCGCAACTCGGGGAAAACGAGAAAAACCGCGCCA
>JBFGWM010000127.1:0-8068 GCA_041588495.1 Pseudomonadales bacterium
CATGAGCTTCTGGTTCGAGGACCACAAGCTGCTGATCGCGGGTGACACCATGTTCCGCCGCTCCATCGGCCGTACCGACCTGTGGGGCGGTGACCACGCGGCGATCGAGAAGTCGATCCGGGAGCGGATCTACCGTCTCGACGAGGAAGCGGTGGTGGTGACCGGGCATGGCCCGGAAACCACGATCGGGGAGGAAATGCGCGAAAATCCGTTCGTGCGTGCGGGCCGGGCACAGGGCGCACGCTAAAGGGCGCAAAATCCAACTCTCGTTATTTACTAAATCATCGTATAATTGGGCCTGATTTCACGACGCCATTGCGATCACTACCGTAAACCCAGAGTTACTGAGGAGAAATGAACATGAACAGGAAACTCACCGCACTCGCCACCGCGAGCATGCTGTTGCTGCTCGCGGGATGCGAAAGCATGTACACCGAGGACCCGTACACCGGGGAACGACAGATGCGGAAATCGGTGAAGTACGGCGCGATTGCCGCCGCCACCTGCGCAGCAGGTGCGGCCATTGCCGCAGATGACCACAAGACCGACAAGGCCGCCATCGGCGCTGCCGCCTGTGGTGCTGCCGGTGCCGGCGTGGGCCACTACTTTGATGTGCAGGAAGCGAAACTGCGCGAGCAGCTGCGTGGCACCGGGGTCTCGGTATACCGGAACGGTGACCAGATCCAGCTGATCATGCCCGGCAACATCACCTTCGCGACGGACTCCGCGGACATCAACAGCGGTTTCTACTCGACCCTGGATTCCGTTGGCCTGGTGCTGAAGGAATATGACCGTACCGCGGTCGACGTGATCGGTTTCACCGACAGCACGGGCTCCTTCGAGTACAACCAGGCGCTGTCCGAGCGGCGCGCGCGCAGCGTTGCCGACTATCTCGGCAGTCGCGGCGTGCTGCGTTCACGCCTGAACTCCTACGGCATGGGCCCGCGTAACCCGCGTGCCTCCAACGACACGCCGCAGGGCCGCGCCCAGAACCGCCGGGTGGAAATCAATATCCGTCCGATGGGCTGAAGGCAGTCGCGCTGTACAAAGGCCGGCCCCCAGGGGCCGGCCTTTTTCATGCGCGGTCGAAAAGCCGGATAAAGGCCTCGCCGGTTTCTTCCAGGCCGTTGTCGTTGCGCAGGCGCACCAGGGCGGGATGATCGACATGATCGTATTCGGCTGCCCGCTCCAGGCGACGCAGCACATCCGCCGCACATTCCCGCTGCCGGGCCACCAGGCGGCTTTCGAGCACCTCCTCGGGCGCCCATACCAGTACCGGCACGAGGTCGGGATAGCGCTCTGAGGCTTTCTGCAGCCATGCCCGGGAACCATTGACCACGACATCGAGGCCCTGCGCCATCCAGGTATCGATCTCGATACCAATGCCGTAATGCAGGCCGTGGCTGGCCCAGTGCATGGCAAACAGCCCGTGACCGAGCCGCTGCTCGAACTCATCCATGGTCAGGCAGATATGATTCTCGCCCTCGAGTTCGACGGCACGCGTGATATAGCGGTGGGCGAAGATCACCGGCCGCTCGAGCAGGTGCTGGCGCGCGTAGCGCATCAGGCTGTCCTTCCCGGAACCGGAAGGCCCGATCACGTAGTAGAGGCGGCCACCGTGCTGATCAGGACTCATGCTTGGGACAAATCCCGGGCTTCAGCCTGGAAGGGGTGGCAGGCAGGTTCAATTGGGCAGTCCGGGCCGCTTCGGGCGCCCCGCACGGGCAGCCTCCACCGCCTTGATTTCCTCGATGTGGGCATCCTTCTCCTCCCACAGCGCGCGGACCCATTCCTGGAATGCCAGACGAAACGCCTCGTCATCCTCGTAGTTGCGTCCCAGGAACTGGGTGGGAATCTCCTGGACCCGCATGCGCACGATGATGCGCGGCACCCGGCCGCACAGGAACTCCCACAGGCCTGGTGGCTCCTCCTGGCAGTAGACGATGGTGACGTTGATCATCGTCGAGATGTGGTCGCCCATGGCACTCAACACGAAACCGATCCCCCCCGCACGGGGCTTCAGCAGGTTCTTGTAGGGAGACTGCTGGCCAAGTTGCTTCTGGCGCGTGAAGCGGGTGCCTTCGAGGAAATTGAAGATCGCGATCGGGTTGTGCTTGAATTTTTCACAGGCCTTTTTCGTGGTCTCGAGGTCCTTGCCCTTGAGTTCCGGGTTGCGAGCGATCTCCTCCCGCGTATAGCGCTTCATGAACGGAAAATCGAGTGCCCACCATGCCACGCCGAGAAGCGGCACCCAGATCAGTTCCTGCTTGAGGAAAAACTTCAGGAAAGGCACCCGACCGAGCAGTATGCGCTGCAGGATCATGATGTCGGCCCAGGACTGGTGGTTGCTGGCAATCAGGTACCAGCCGCGTCGATCCAGTTCGTCCAACCCTTCGACGTCCCACACGGTCGCCTGGGTCAGCCACAGGGAGAAGTTGTTGGTCGCGATCCATATGGAGGCGATCCAGATCGACACCCGACCGAAAAACGCCTGCCACGCGCGAATCGGAATCACCAGCTTCAGGAACGTGGCCAGCATGAGCGGCAGGAACCAGAAAGCCGTGTTCAGTGCGATGATGAGGGCAACGATACATCCGCGAAGAAACGGCGGTAAAAAAGACAGCATGCAGCAGGCCTTGTTTCTGTCGTTTCCCGGCTGGCCAAGCGTGCGGCCAGGGAGATCAACGGTTTCTATACTTTCGACGTGGCCCGGCCGATTGTCAATGTGGCACCATCCATTAAACTATGAAATCCTCCGCGATTCCCGGCCCGTCCATGAAAACCCGCGAGCGCATCCTGGTCACCAGCCTCGAGTTGTTCAACGCCTACGGCGAACCCAACGTGACCACGATTCACATCGCCAACGAAATGGACATCAGCCCGGGCAATCTCTATTACCACTTTCGCAACAAGGACGAGATCACGCTGGAACTCTTCGGGCGTTTCGAGGAGGCCATGCTCGACCTGCTTGGCGACCCCGGCGACCGCGACCTCGACATGGAAGACCTCTGGCTGTACCTGCACATGGTCTTCGAGAACATCGTCCTCTACCGGTTCCTGTACCGGAACCTGGTCGACCTGCTCAGCCGCGTCGACCGCCTGCGCAGCCCCTTCCAACGCATCATGAACCGCAAGCGGGAAACGGCACTCGGCCTGTGCGAGGGCCTGGTCCGCCAGGAGATGATGCGCGCGACCCCCGATGAACTCGATGTCCTCACCCACAACATCGTCATGACGGCCACCTTCTGGCTGAACTACCAGCAGATACACGAGACCCGCCAGGAACGGCTCGCCCACATCGGCCACGGCGTGTTCCAGGTGCTTTCGCTGCTGCTGCCCTACCTGGCCGAGGAGCAGCGCGAATACCTGCTGGTTCTCAGCAAGGAATACCTGGACTGAACCGGTAACGGTCGCCGGCAGTGACCTCGGTGATGTCCCGGAGCAAGGCGAAAAAAGTTCATCCCGATTTGAAGCGCCACTGGAACGGCATGCGGCCCTCCGGTGCCGGGGAGCCTTGCTGAATGAAACCTTACTGGCTCAAGAAAACAGTTCTCGGAACGCCCGTCCGGAGAATGTTGCATGAACGGACTGATTGTCCTCATGCCGGACGGGCACCAGAGGGGCGCTACGCGGCGCCCCTCTGGACTCCCCCGCGCCCCCGGGACGTGCGCCCCGCTATGCGGGGTCCACTGCGGTGCTCGCCTCCCGGCGGGGGCTGCGGAACTCGCGCAGGCAAGCCTGCGCTCAGACAGTCCTCGCCCTTTTTCCGCCGGGAGACTGCGCTCCTCGTCGCACTTTACGGGGGAGGAAAAGCCATCCGGGGCCACTGACCGGACCTGAAGATCACTGTTCCCGGAGTTCCGGGATGAACCAAAAAAAAGCCCGGTGCCGACGTCCACCCAAAAGGGTGAACCGGACACCGGGCAAACGGTTCCGGGTTGCGCTGCTGCGCGACCGGAACCTGTTTTACGTCAGGCCCCCTGGGCCGAGGAAATACCCGAGGGAGGGGCCGGACGGCTTGCACACGGTTGGTTCGCTTCACGCTGTGCCCGGGAAAACCCCCTTGCCACCACGCAAGCGAACCTCAATTCTGCGTCAAGTTCGCGACGCTTTGACTGCAATTCCCGGCAATGGTTTCCATGCCAGGCAAAACAATCGGCCTGAACCGGTGTCGCCTTAAACCCTGCTCAATCACTCGAGCCTCTGAATGCGGGCTTCGAGTTCATCGAGCTTGCGGTTCAGTTCGCTGACCGCCGTCGCACTCGGCACACCGAGTCGTGCCAACGCGCCGGATACCCGCGTATCGAACACGCGCTCCACCCGTTCCAGGGCGGTCTCCGCCTTTTCGCGAGCCCTGCCAGCCTCGGCGCGGGCACGCTCGAGCACCGGAGCGAGTTTTTCCTCGTAACGGTCACGGACCTTTTCGAGTCCGGCACCGGCCTTTTCCTTCAAGGCGCCGAAGGTCTCCTCGGTGGCTTTCACCTGGCGGATAATCTCGTCCCGCGTGCGGGATTCAAGTTCCTCACCCTGTGCCACGAGGGTCTCGAAAATCTCGCGCCCCTCTTCTCCGGCGCGTGCGTAGGCGCCGAGCCCGGCAAGCCAGATCTGGTTACCGGATTCACGAATGAATTGCGCGGCGTGGTTGTCCGCGAGTTTTTCTTTCAAAGCAGCTTGATGTCCCATTCCGGGTCGCTCCTGCATGTTCAATTCGGCGCATGGCAGCCGCCACCCGGATTCAGAATCTCCGTTGTCGCGACCACCCCCGGGGATGTTCCGCGGGGTACGCCAGGCCGGGGCACAACCCCGGAACTGACGCGCATATTAGTCGGAAAGATTAGAATATTCATACTAATTTCAATGCCCCGAGAACCTTCGTCCACAGGCTTGCCAGCCTTGTCAAGAACGGCGTCGGAGAAGTTTTCCAGACATACAAAAAAGAAACCCCGCCGGGTGGCGGGGTTTCTCTGTAACCGGAGAACCGGGTGGCTTCAGCGCCCGAGGGACAGCCAGTCGATACTCGGAAGATCTTCCGGCGGGGCGGCCTCTTCGGGGAGGTCCACGCCCAGCGCGTCCGTCAGTTGACCGAGTGCCGCCAGGATCCGGTACTGGGCGAACAGGCGGTCATACTTGGCGTTGGTGAATGCACGCTGCGACTCGAACAGTTCGTTCTCGGTATCGAGAAGGTCGAGCAGTGTGCGCTGGCCGATGTTGAACTGCTTGGTGTAAGCCTGCTTGGTCTTTTCACTCGACTGCATGTGCTGACGCAGGTACCCGAGCTGACCCTCGGTCGCCTTGTACGAGTTCCACGACAGCTGCACGCTCTCCGCCACCTGGCGGAATGCCCGGTTGCGGATTTCCTTGGCCTCGGTGATCAGGTCCGCGGTTTCCTGCACCCGGGCGTAGTCGCGGCCGCCGTTGTACAGGGTGTAGCGCATCCGCACCATCGCCAGGGCGTCTTCGTTGATGTTGTCGATGCCGTCGATGTCGTTGTTCCAGGACCGCGACAGTTCGAGGTCGAAGCGGGGATAGAACGGACTCTGGGCCGCCTCCCACTGACCGCAGGCCTGGACGATGTCCCAGTTGGCCGACTGCAGGGTCGGGTGGTTGTCGATGGCCGCCTGGGTTGCCTCGGCAATGCTGGCGGGCATCCGGTCATCCATCGCCGGAGCCTCCTCGAGGTCGCCGCGCGGCAGGTGGCCGATGGTCCGAATATAGTTGGCCATCGCGTCGCGGAGGTTGTTTTCCTCGGCAATCACGTTGGACTGCGCCAGAGCACGCCGGCCTTCGGTCTGGTCCTCGGCAGCCTTGCGCCCGACACCGGTCCGGCTACGCAGTTTGATCTGGTCGTAAATGGTTTCGTGCGCCTGGTAGTTTTGTTCAGCCAGTCCGAGCAGGGTTTCCTGGCGAATCACGTTCAGGTACACCTCGGAGGCCCGCAGGGCAGTGTTCTGGGCCGCCGCGTTGACCGTGTAGGACTGGGCCGCCACCCGCGCATGGGTGCGCTTGCGCTCGCTGCGCGCAGCAAAACCGTCAAACAGCATCTGGCGTGCGGTGATCTGGGCTTCATCCCGATGCATCCGCCGGTCCACGCCGGTGGTCGCGTTATCAGTGATTTCGAATCCCTGGCCCAGGGTCAGTTCCACGGACGGGAGGTAGGCCGCTTCCGCCTGTCGTTGGGCGCTGGCCCGCGCCTTGCGCTGGGAAACCTCGATGAGTACGTCCGGGTTGGTGGAAACCACCTCGGCGACCACTTCCTGGAGGGTCTCGGCCGACGCCGGCAGCGCCATGCCACCCACCATGCCAGCCACGCCCGCAACCAGTGCCATGCGTAGTTTCATCGAAATCTCCTTCGGAATTCTGGGTAATTCTTGTTTCTGAATCGCGTATCTATATCTAGAAGCTTAGCCGATTCCGGCCGGCATGCACCCCGCCCGGGACGCCATCAGGCGCCGCCCCGAAACCCGTCATTGCCACCGTTTCCACGGTTTTTTCCAGCGTCAGGCGGTGGGTCGGGGAACTCGGAGCAACACGGGGGGAACCGTCGGATCCACCCGGATGCAGGCAGAATCATAGTCCCATGAAGGCCTAAATTCCAGAATTTTCAATGGGGTGGGTAAAATATGAACAATTTGGCAGGTAGCCACAGGGTCAGGCCTTCATGCCACCGGGTGGCATGGCATAGGGCCGAAGATCAACGATCCGCGCCGTTCAGTGGCATAGAAAGCCGTGCTCCATCGGGAGGCCGGCGAAATCCCCTGGCGGAGCTTGCCGACGCCAAAAAAGGAAAAACCCCGCGAAGTGAATTCGCGGGGTTCGATTTACTTGGTGCAATGTTACGACGAATCCGGAACTAATGCCGGTCTCGCGAACCTGCTAAGTGAGATCCGAATGATTCGGATTTTCTATCGGCAGACACGGCCCGTCACCCTCATGATGGTTGAGGATTGGCTGATCCAGATGGCCGGTGCATGGGGGAATCTCGGTAGCCGCTTCCGGCGCCGAATCATCTTCCTCGAACAGCACATCGTCCGCCTGTGGCCCCTGCGACAGCACGACGCCGAAGGGGTCAGTCTCGAAGTCATTGTCCTCCGGCCTGGTGTCCTGATCGGAACGCTTCACAAAGACGGCGTCGCTTCCCTCGTCCTCGCCACCCGCTCCCTGGTTGTTACCAGCTGCGGTCGGGGCCAGTTGCGACGGATCGATATTGCCTTCCATCAGGGCCTGCTGGATGCTCTCGGCATCCGCCGAGGCGTCTTCGGCCATGGTGGACTTCTGCGGATCGTAGACTTCGCTGTCCAGGGTCGTCTGGGTTGACGGGCCCATGTTCAGCCAGGTGTTGTCCGAGAAGGTGATCAGGATCTGGGAGGCGTCGCCCGTCATGATCACGTCGTCCGCGAACACCTCGTCTCCACTTTCAAGGGGGCGCATCTCGGCGCCGAGAACCAGGTAGGCCTCGCCCAACACCGTGGTGACCTGGCCAATGGCCTGGCTCTGGACGATTTCAGAATCGCCCCCCGCCGGTTTCATATCGTTGCTGGAAATTGCCATTGGTGTCTCCTCCTGGCCGGGGTTCATCAACCCCGAAATCTATTCCCGAACCTGCCCGCGTTTCCCGCCAACCCGTTCAAACGGTTTATCGGTCGGCGGCGCTTGTAATGGTTATTACGCCTTACTCCAGTTCCTTGTCAGGCTCGCGCCGGACGGCTTCATTTGTTTGCGCGCCGCCGGGGCTTGTTGCCTGATCCTTATCGTACCTTCCTGACCGTTTGGTTCCATTGGACATCGGTACTAGGTCAGTAACGCCGGGCCAAGTGTTTTCAACCCCTTCTATTTATTCAATCTAAAGTAACCATGAAAAAATAGTATTGGACATCGGTACAATCGAATCAAATACCTGTTTTTAAAAGGTTTTTTGTCCTTTACGCGACGCGGTTCCCCTGCGCCGGGTAAAAAACGAGGGTTTTTCCACGCAGACTGCTTGATAATCAACAATTTATTCACCTTTGGAGGCGCCGTTTTAGGAGGCGACTGGCTACGAAACAGCCTGCCGGGATCACCCCACCCAGGC
>JBFGWM010000128.1:0-8067 GCA_041588495.1 Pseudomonadales bacterium
ATCGACGACAAGATCATCCGGCGCGCGGCCGAAAATGAAGAACCCATCGACGCCCTGACCGCGCGCTTCATCGCGGCCATGCACGAGGATGCCGCGCGTCTTGGTGTGCTGCCGCCTGATGCTGAGCCGCGTGCCACGGGGCACATCGATGCCATCATCGACATGGTTCGCGGCCTGGAGCAGAAGGGATTTGCCTACCACGCGGAGAACGGTGACGTGTATTACGACGTCAGCCGCTTCGAGGATTACGGGCGCCTGTCCGGGAAGAAGACCGAGGACCTGCGCGCGGGCGCGCGGGTCGCGGTGGAGGAGGCCAAGGACGATCCCCTGGACTTCGTATTGTGGAAGAGCGCCAAGCCGGGTGAGCCGGCCTGGGATTCGCCCTGGGGTCGCGGACGTCCCGGATGGCACATCGAGTGTTCGGCGATGAGCACGGCCTGTCTCGGCAACACGTTCGACATCCACGGTGGTGGCGGTGACCTGGTGTTTCCCCACCATGAGAACGAGATCGCCCAGTCCGAGGCGGCCACCGGGGAGCATTTCGTGTATACGTAGATGCACGTCGGCTATGTGCAGGTGAACGAGGAGAAGATGTCCAAGTCCCTGGGCAACTTCTTCACCATCCGCGAGGTGCTCGGCGAGTACCCCGCCGAGGTGGTGCGTTTTTTCCTGGTGGCCAGCCACTACCGCAGTCCGCTGAACTATTCCACGGACAACCTGCAGTCGGCGCGCGGGGCCCTGGAACGCCTCTACACCAGCCTGCAGGGCCTGCCGATCGTGGACGCGGAAGGTGAGGATGACTGGAGCCGCCGCTTCCGGGCCGCCATGGACGATGACCTCAACACGCCCGAGGCGCTGGCGGTCCTGTTCGAACTGGCCCGCGAGATCAACCGTACGCGCGAGGCGCAGCCGCAACAGGCCGCCGGCCTGGCTGCCCGTCTGCGTGCGCTGGGCGGGGTGTTGGGTATCCTCGGCGACGACCCCGAGGCCTTCCTGCAGGCGGGCGGCGGCGAACTGGGTGCTGAAGAGATCGAGGCCCTGATCGCGGCGCGCAACGCGGCCCGCGCGCGACGCGACTGGGCCGAGGCAGACCGCATCCGCGACCAACTGGGTGAGGCCGGCATCCGCCTGCTGGACGGGGCTGACGGCACCACCTGGCGTCGCGGCTGAAAACGGCCGCTGCCGCGCTAGTCGCCGTGCAACTCGTTGGCGGCGAACAGGGTATTTTCCAGCAGTGAAGCCACGGTCATCGGGCCCACGCCCCCCGGCACCGGGGTGATCCACGACGCCCGTTCACGGGCGGCCTCGAAACCCACATCGCCGACCAGGCTGCCGTCATCCATGCGGTTGATGCCGACGTCGATGACGATGGCGCCCGGGCGCACCCATTCTCCCGGTACCAGTCCCGGCTTGCCGGCGGCAACCACCAGCAGTTCCGCCGCGCGCACCTTGCTCTCGAGGTCGACCGTGAAACGGTGGGTGGTGGTGACCGTGCATGCGGCCAGCAGCAGGGCCAGGGTCATCGGCCGGCCGACGATGTTGGAGGCGCCGACAATGGTGGCGTCCATGCCGCGCAGGCTGGCGCCGGTGGCATTGAGCAGGGCCATGATGCCGCGCGGGGTACAGGGCTGGAGCAGGGGGATGCGCTGGGCGAGGCGGCCGACGTTGTAGGGGTGGAAGCCGTCGACGTCCTTGTCCGGGCGGATGCGCTCGATGACCTTGGCCTCGGACATGCCCGCCGGCAGCGGCAGCTGCACCAGGATGCCGTCTACCGTTGGATCGCCATTGAGGCGGTCGATCAGGTCCAGAAGGGCGGCTTCCCTGGTATCGGCCGGCAGGTCGTGGGCGGTGGAATGGAAACCGACCTCGGCACAGGCCCTGCGCTTGTTGCGCACGTAGACGGCGGAGGCCGGATCGTCACCCACCATGATCACCGCGAGGCCGGGCGGCCGCCGGCCGCTCTCGACGCGCGCGCGCACCGCGGCGGCGACGTTTTCACGGATGCCGCGAGCGATTTCCTTGCCGTCGAGAATCCTGGCTGTCATGGCGGACCTGGGGCGGGTTCGGGAGCAGCGCATTTTCGCACCGGCGGGCCGCGCAGGCAAAAAAATATCGCCTTCCGGCCCGCACGCAGGAAAGGGCCGGCGAGCCTCCGGGCTGATTGACGGCCCCCGGGGGCGTCTGTATCATTCCGTGCTCTTTTTTTGGTACGGCGGGCGGTCCGGGCAAGTGCCGGCGGGCCTGCCGGGCGTCGTGCGCGGACCGGACCACGGGGTATAGCGCAGTCTGGTAGCGCGCCTGCTTTGGGAGCAGGATGTCGGGGGTTCAAATCCCTCTACCCCGACCAGATTCGGAATGCTTTCCGCGCTTCCGGCGGAGCATTCCCGAGCAAGCGGCGCCTGTAGCTCAACTGGATAGAGCAACGGCCTTCTAAGCCGTAGGTTGCAGGTTCGAGTCCTGCCGGGCGCGCCATAAAGGGTACCCGGAAGGCACGGAACCCCGATGTGATTCAGGGTTCCAGGGTAGGGTTAATGGTGGGCGTAGCTCAGCTGGTAGAGCTCCGGATTGTGATTCCGGCGGTCGTGGGTTCGAACCCCATCGCTCACCCCAGGCCGCAGGTGCCGCGCGACAGCGCGGCCCGGGAACGAGAGGAATGCCTGTCCACGCTGGCGTGAGCAGGCAATATAAGGAAGTACTCGGGGAGTAGCTGATTGAACGCCGGCCAGGCCGGAGCAGCAGGTTTCATGGGCCGTTAGCTCAGTTGGTAGAGCAGTGGACTCTTAATCCAACGGTCGTAGGTTCGAATCCTACACGGCCCACCAAATTCTTTGCCAGTGTCCCGTCCAGGCCGGTATCCGGTGCGGGCGTCGTCGGGGTTCCCCGCCGACACTGAAGACCGGTCACCGGGAAAACCCCTTCTTTCAGGATCAAGTGCGTCACACGCTGGAGATACACGGCATGCAGGTTCAAGTTGAGAAAACGTCCGTACTGGAGCGTCGCCTGACCATCGGGCTGCCCGCGGAGCAGGTGGAAAGCGAAATCGACCAGCGCCTGCGCAAGACCGCGCCGCAGGTCAACATGAAGGGCTTCCGGCCCGGCAAGGTGCCGATGCGGGTGGTGCGCCAGCGCTACGGCCAGGGTATCCGCCAGGAGGTCCTCGCGGACCTGGTGCAGAAGTCCTTCCAGGACGCGGTGACCCAGGAGAACCTGCGCCCCACCGGCATGCCCGCGGTGGAGCAGGTCGACACCGAGGGGGACCAGGTCGAGTTCGTGTGCACCTTTGAGGTCTACCCCGACGTTGAACTGCCCGACTTCTCCGCCATGCAGATCGAGAAGCCGGAATGCGAGATCAGCGACGCGGACATCGACGAGATGATCCAGAAGCTGCGTGAACGGCGTCCCGAGTGGACCCCCGTGGAGCGTGCGGCACAGGCTGGCGACCAGGTCCGTGTCGATTTCGAGGGTACTATCGACGGCGAACCGTTCCAGGGCAACAAGGGCGAGAACATCGACTTCGAGATCGGCTCCGGGTACATGCTTCCCGAGTTCGAGAGCGGCGTCGAGGGTGCCTCCGCCGGCGAGGCGCGCGAGATCGAGGTCAATTTCCCCGAGGACTATCCCAGCGAGGAGGTCAAGGGCCGGACCGCGAAGTTCACCGTCAAGGTGACCCAGGTCTCGGAGAAGAAACTGCCCGAACTCGACGAGAACTTTTTCAAGGCCTGGGGGATCGAAGGCAATGACCTCGAGGCATTCCGCGCCGAGGTGAAGAGCACCATGGCGGACGAGGTCGAGCGCGCGGTGAAGGCGAAGGTCAAGGAACAGGTCATACAGGGCCTGCTCGACGCCACCGAGATGGACCTGCCGGCTTCCCTCGTGGATGCGGAGGTGCACCGCCTGCAGCATGCCAACCAGAAGCAGGGCCATGACCACGGACACGATCATCACGACCACGGCGAGGCCACGCCGGAAATGCGTGAGCAGGCCGAGCGCCGGGTGCGCACCGGGCTCCTGATGATGGAGATCGTGCGCAGCCAGGAACTGAAGGCGGATGCCGGCCGGGTCCGCGCCATGGTCGAGAAGCTGGCCAGGCCGTACGGTGATCCCGAGCAGGTGATCAACTATTACTACGGCGACGAGAACCGCCTCGCCGAGATCGAGTCGGCGGTCCTCGAGGAACAGGTGGTAGAGTGGGTCACGGGCCAGGCCAGCGTCACCGCCAAGCCGGCCTCCTACAAGGAATTCACCGAGGCCGCCGGCGGCGCTTCCTGAACCGGGTTTCCGGCGGGCGCCGCAACCGGGTTAGAATCCGGCTCAAGCGTCGGCGCGCAGGGAGCGCGGCGGCATCTTCGCACGGGGAACGGGAGACAACAGTCCAATGAGCGCGAGTGACATCCAGAACCTGGGCCTGGTGCCCATCGTGGTCGAGCAGTCGGCGCGGGGCGAGCGCTCCTATGACATCTACTCCCGCCTGCTGAAGGAACGCGTGGTGTTCCTGGTGGGGCCGGTGGAGGACGCGGTGGCCAACCTGGTGGTGGCGCAGCTGCTGTTCCTGGAATCGGAGAACCCCGACAAGGACATCCACTTCTATATCAATTCGCCGGGCGGCTCGGTGACCGCGGGGATGTCGATCTACGACACCATGCAGTTCATCAAGCCCGATGTGAGCACCATGTGCGTGGGCCAGGCGGCGAGCATGGGCGCCCTGCTGCTGGCCGGCGGTGCGGCCGGCAAGCGTTACGCGCTGCCCAACTCGCGGATGATGATCCACCAGCCCCTGGGCGGCTTCCAGGGCCAGGCGTCGGACGTGGAAATCCACGCCCGTGAAATACTGGCGATCAAGCACAAACTGAACGAGATCCTCGCCCACCATACCGGGCAGAAGATCGAGAAGGTCGCCCAGGACACCGATCGCGACAATTTTCAGACGGCTGAACAGGCGGTTGAGTACGGCCTGATCGACCAGGTCCTGACGCGCCGGGGCGGCGTGGCGACCTCGGATGCCTCCACCGGCGACGGCGTGGACTGAACGTTCGTACACTTGAAAAACCGGTCCGTTCGCTGCATCTTGAAGGCTACGGACCACTGACAGGCACCGGGGTAAGGGATGGCCGACGACAGGAACCACGGGGACAACGACAAGCTTCTTTACTGCTCTTTCTGCGGCAAGAGCCAGAACGAGGTGCGCAAGCTGATCGCCGGTCCCAGCGTGTTCATTTGCGACGAGTGCGTCGACCTGTGCAACGACATCATCCAGGAGGAAGTCCAGGAGTCGGAGTCGGAGCGCAGCGATGACCGCCTGCCCAGCCCGCGCGAAATCAAGGAGATTCTCGACGAGTACGTGATCGGCCAGGAACAGGCCAAGAAGGTGCTCTCGGTTGCCGTCTACAACCACTACAAGCGCCTGAATTCCGGCGAGCCGCGCAAGGACGAGGTCGAACTCGGCAAGAGCAACATCCTCCTCATCGGACCCACCGGCAGCGGCAAGACCCTGCTGGCCGAAACCCTGGCGCGACTGCTCAACGTGCCGTTCACCATCGCCGATGCGACCACCCTGACCGAGGCGGGTTACGTGGGCGAGGATGTCGAGAACATCATCCAGAAACTGCTGCAGAAGTGCGACTACGACGTCGAGAAGGCCCAGAAGGGCATCGTCTACATCGATGAGATCGACAAGATCTCGCGCAAGTCCGACAACCCCTCGATCACCCGTGACGTTTCCGGGGAGGGTGTACAGCAGGCGCTGCTCAAGCTGATCGAGGGCACCGTGGCCTCGGTTCCGCCCCAGGGCGGGCGCAAGCATCCCCAGCAGGAATTCCTGCAGGTGGACACCTCGAACATCCTGTTCATCTGCGGCGGCGCGTTCGCCGGTCTCGACAAGGTGATCCGCGACCGCTCGGAGAAGGGCGGTATCGGCTTCTCGGCCGAGGTGAAGGGCAAGCAGGAACAGAAGAGCGTCGGGGAGACCCTGCGCGAGGTGGAGCCCGAGGACCTGATCAAGTACGGGCTGATTCCGGAGTTCGTCGGACGCCTCCCGGTGACCGCGACCCTGGGCGAACTCGACGAGGACGCGCTGGTCAAGATTCTTACCGAGCCGCGCAACGCGCTGGTCAAGCAGTACTCGAAACTGTTCGGCATGGAGAACGTGGAGATCGACTTCCGTCCCGAGGCCCTGCGCGCGGTGGCGCGCAAGGCGATGGAGCGCAAGACCGGCGCTCGCGGACTGCGCTCGATCCTGGAGAACGTGCTCCTCGACACCATGTACGAGATTCCCTCGGCGCCCGACGTGTCGAAGGTGGTGATCGACGACTCGGTCATCGAGGGCAATTCCGACCCGCTGCTGATGTACAAGGGCAACGACACGCCCAAGGCGGCTCCGGACCACTGACGCTTCCCTGTTCCGCCCTTCCCGGGCGTTTCGCGCCCGCTTGCCCGGGGGCGGCGTCGTGGCGCCAGATCGGCCATTCCGAGTCTTGTATTTTGGTTCGAATGGCCCCATCTTAGAACCAGAATCTTTCATTTATCCGCGACGCACGCGACTTCCGGGCTGGATCCTGAACTTGGCGTGTTCCGGCACCGGAGCATGCCGGGACCCGGGTGGGTGCGTACGCAAATCGACGGAGTAACGCATGGAACAGGCGGACGCGGGAACTGGAGCAGAGCGCGGCGAATATCCCCTGTTGCCGCTGCGCGACGTGGTCGTGTATCCGCACATGGTGATCCCGCTGTTCGTGGGCCGCGAGCGTTCCATCAATGCCCTCGAGGCCGCCATGGCCGGCGACAAGCAGGTCCTGCTGGTGGCCCAGCGCAACGCATCCGACGATGACCCCTGGGAGAACGACATCTACCAGGTGGGTACCGTTTCCACGATCCTGCAACTGCTCAAGCTTCCGGACGGCACCATCAAGGTGCTGGTCGAGGGCGGCTTTCGCGCCACCGTGGAAGAGTTCATCGCCGACGACGATTATTTCCGAGCGGTCACCGTCCCCATGGACACCGAGATGGTCGCCGAGCGCGAATCAGAGGTGCTGGTGCGCTCCCTGAAGTCGCAGTTCGACCAGTACGTGCAGATGAGCAAGAAGGTGTCCGCCGAGGTGCTGACCTCCCTGGCCAGCATCGACGAACCCGGGCGCCTCGCCGACACCATCGCGGCGCACATGGCACTCAAGCTCGAGGAAAAGCAGAAGGTGCTGGAGATCGGCTCCGAGCGCGATCGCATGGAGCACCTGCTGACCCTGCTGGAAACCGAGATCGACCTGTTCCAGGTCGAGAAGCGGATCCGTGGCCGGGTCAAGAAGCAGATGGAGAAAAGCCAGCGCGAGTACTACCTCAACGAGCAGATGAAGGCGATCCAGAAGGAACTCGGCGACATCGAGGACGCGCCCTCCGAGTGGGAGGATCTCAAGAAGCGCATCGAGACCTCCGGCATGACCAAGGAGGCCCGTGAGAAGGCGACCGCCGAACTCAACAAGCTGCGCATGATGTCGCCGATGTCCGCGGAGGCGACCGTGGTGCGCAGTTACCTCGACTGGATTCTCGGCGTGCCCTGGAAGAAGCGCAGCAAGACCCGCGCGGACATCCACCGCGCCGAGCAGATCCTCGAGGAGGATCACTACGGGCTCGAGGAGGTCAAGGCGCGGATCCTCGAGTACCTGGCGGTCCAGCAGCGGGTGAAGAAGGTCAAGGGACAGGTCCTGTGCCTGGTCGGACCGCCCGGTGTCGGCAAGACCTCCCTGGGCCAGTCGATCGCGCGGGCCACCAACCGCAAGTTCATCCGCATGGCGCTGGGCGGCGTCCGCGACGAGGCCGAGATTCGTGGCCACCGGCGCACCTACATCGGTTCAATGCCCGGCAAGCTGGTGCAGAAACTCAGCAAGGTGGGCGTGCGCAACCCGTTGTTCCTGCTCGACGAGGTCGACAAGATGGGCATGGACCAGCGCGGCGATCCGGCATCGGCCCTGCTCGAGGTGCTGGATCCCGAGCAGAACTTCTCGTTCTCGGATCACTACCTCGAGGTGCCGTTCGATCTGAGCCGTGTGTTCTTCATCACCACGGCCAACGTGCTGGATA
>JBFGWM010000129.1:0-7916 GCA_041588495.1 Pseudomonadales bacterium
AGAGGGGCGCCGCGCAGCGCCCCTCTGGTGCCCGTCCGGCATGAGGACAATCAGTCAGTTCTTATAACAATCTCTGGCCGAGGGATCTGACCCATGTCTTCCTGGTTCGGTACCGTTTCAGCCAGCGAGGTAAACCGGCATTACAGAACCCCACTGTGCACCGATGTCCCCGCTAATCCGGGATGACCAAAAAAAACCCCGCCCGAAGGCGGGGTTGATTACTTCACCAGTTCTTACCACTCGTGTGAGGAGACTTTCGCCCCTTGCTTCACGAGTTCCGGCTTGACCATCTTCTCGGGGTTGATCAGCAACCGCGCCAGGGCCGGCAACAGCGTGATCGATCCCACCATGTTCCACACGAACATGAAGGTCAGCAGGATGCCCATGTCGGCCTGGAACTTGATCGGCGACCAGGCCCAGGTGCCGACCCCGATGGCCAGGGTCACGGCGGTGAACATGACCGCCTTACCCGTGGTCTTCAGGGTGTCGTAGTACGCCTCCTGGATCGGGATACCCATCTGCAGGAAGTCCCGCATCCGGGTATAGATGTAGATCCCGTAGTCGACGCCGATACCGACGCCCACCGCGATCACCGGCAGGGTGGCCACCTTGACTCCCATTTCCAGGAACACCATGAGGGCGTTACAGAGTACCGAGGTCAGGTACAGGGGCACGATGATCGCGATCACGGCGACGAAGGAACGGAAGGTCAGCAGGACCATCACCGAGACCACGCTGTAGACCAGGATCAGCATCTTCACCTGGGCGACCGCGATTTCCTCGTTGGTGGCGCCTTCCACGCCCGCGTTACCGGCAACCAGCTGGTAGCGGATCATGTCACACGCATTGTACAGGGCCCGGTAGAGGTCGTACTCGAACTGCTCGTTCGCCTCCTTGATCGCCTTGTCCGCGTCCTCCCGGGTCATGATCTCTTCGACCACGCGTTGCTCGTAGTCGGCGATCTTGCCGTCGCGGGTCGCCTCGAGTTCGGGACGAACCTCGGGCTCCTTGGTGACCTTACACTGGGCGATCTGTTCCTCTTCCTCGGGCGTCGGGTTGTACTGCTCCTGGAACTCGATGGTTGCATCGATCACCCGGGTCAGGGTCTCCGCCTTGTGGTCCTGCAGGAAGAAGATCACCGGGGCAAAGTCACAACTGCCGTTCATGAGGCCCAGTTCCTGGGCGTTCCCCATCGCCCCGTTCAGCGTGGTCTGGTCACGGGAGATGTTGTACCACTTGGGGTTGCCCTCGTTGAGGCCCACGCTGACCAGCTTGGCCACCAGCGCCAGGGAGGCTGCGTCCTGCACACCCTCGACGTTCTTCAGGTGCCACATCAGACGGCTGACACCCTCGACGAACGGGTACTGGGTACACTGCTGTTCCTTGGTGATGGCCATGACCACGAACACGTCGGAACTGACCGAGTAGTTCTCGGTAATGAACTTGTTGTCGAGGTTGTAGCGGGAATCCGGCCACAACTCCGGCGCACCGTGATCGAGGTCACCGATCTTCAGGTACTGGCCGTACCACATGCCGAAGCCGAAACCGCACAGCATCAGCACCATGGAAACCGGGATCACCATCGGGTGGATCATGTACGAGAGGCGGCCCCAGAACTTCGAGTGATGTTCCTTGGCCTTCTTCTCGCGGGCGATTGCGCCCTTGCTGATCCCGACGTAGGACATCAGGATCGGCAGCATGATGATGTTGGTGAACAGGATCACCGAGATACCGACGGTCGCCGCGATCGCCAGCTCCTTGATCACGTCGATCTCGATCAGCAGCAGGGTCGTGAACCCGAAGGCATCCGATGCCAGCGCGACGACACCGGCGACGTACAGGCCGCGGAACGCGTAGCGCGCCGCGGTCAGCGAGTCCGGCGTGTCCACCGCCTCGTGGGCCATGGCGCTCACAATCTGCACCCCGTGACTCACCGCGATCGCGAACACCAGGAACGGGATCAGCATCGAGTAGGGGTCAATGCCGTATCCCAGCAGGTTGATCAGGCCGAGCTGCCAGATCACCGCGACCACTGAACACAGGGTGGTGACCAGCGTCGCCCGTGGACAACGGGAATAAAGGTAGAGCAGCACAAGCGTGATGGACACGGCGCCCAGGAAGAAGATGCCGACCACCGTCGCCCCGTCGATCAGGTCACCGATCTTCTTGGCGAACCCGATGATGTGGATCTCGATGTTGCCCTGCTGGTACTTGTCGCGGACGTCCTGTTCGAGCTTGTGGGAGAAATTCCGGTAGTCCAGCGGTTTCCCGGTCTCCGGGTTGATCGCCATCAGCGGCACCCGGATGATCGTGGACTTGTAGTTGTTGGCGACGATCCGCCCCACCTCGCCGGAACGCAGGATGTTCTGGCGCAATTCCTCCAGTTGCTCCCGGGTGCCCTCGTAGGTTCCCGGGATCACCGGGCCGCCGCGGAAACCTTCCTCCGTCACCGCCAGCCAGCGCACGTTGGATGTCCACAGGGACTTCAGGCCACCCCGGTCCACCCCGGGGAGGTAGAAGACCTCGTCGTTGATCAGGCGCAGGGTTTCCATGTACTCCTTGGTGAAGATGTCACCCTGGGTCACTTCCACCGAGATGTCGATGTTGTTGCCGAGGCCGGAAAGGTTCCTCAGGTTGAACATCATGTTGGCGATGTAGGGGTGCTTGAGCGGGATCATCTTCTCGAAGCTCGCGCTCGGCTTGATCTGGCTCGCCTGGTAACCCATGAAACCCGTGAAGAGCACCAGGAACACGAGCACCACGAGGCGGTTGTTGAAGATCAACCGCTCCGCAAGCGGCTGCACTTCCGAGTGCAGTGGCGGTTCATGCTCGAGTTCTTCTGCGATTTCTTCGGCCATCGGTGGACTCCTGGCAATCAGTTCTTGGTTGTTCTCAGGTCAAGGGTGAGGCTTGTTTCTGCGACGACCCGGCTACAGTTCCCCGCCGGTCGCCTTCAGCAGCTCGACGCCGCCAAAACCGACAATGGCAATGTTGCCGTCGGCGGTGGTGGTTGCCGCCACCATGTCGATGCGGTTTTTCCGGGTACGGATATCAAAGCGTTGACCCCCGTCCCCGCTGTAGAGCACCGCGCCCTTGGTGCCGACCAGCAGCATGGTGTCGTCCTGGGTGCTGTACGCCGCGCCAAGCAGGGTCTGGTCCGTCTGCGAATCCACACGTTTCCAGATCTGGCCCTTGTCCTTGCTGGAGAACATGTTGCCGCGCAGGCCAAACGCAATGACCACGTCCTTATTGGTCACAACGATGCCGTAAAAGGACCCGGAATACGGCGTGATCAACGCCTCCCAGGATTGCCCCATGTCGGGCGAGCGATAAACCGTGCCGGCCTCGCCAGCGATGTAGATTTCCCCGTTGGGTGTCGCCGTGATCGCATTGAGGTGGAACTCCAGTTCGACCGGGTCCCACTCCTCGCGGTTGGGATCCAGGTTGGGCATGACCACGCGCTTCCAACTGCGGCCGCCGTTGGTGGTCTTCAGCATCATGCCGTAGGCGCCCACGGCCCAGCCCTCGGCGTCATTCGCGAAATAGACGTCCATCAGCGGCGTCTTGCTGCGCGAATTCCAGGCCTCGTTGACGTCGGTGTTGGGATCGTCGTCCTTGATGTTGCTGTGCTGCATCTCCCAGGTGGATCCGCCGTCGCGGGTGTGCAGGATCACCTGGTCGTGACCCACGGCCCACCCTTTCTGCTCGCTGACGAAATGCACGGCGTTCAGATTGGTGATGACCGGGACATCGCCCTGTTCCCAGGTCTTGCCGCCATCACGGGAGACCAGAATGTGGCCCTTGATTCCCACCGCGACGATGTTGTTGCCCGCACGCGTCACGTCGAGCAGCAGGCTTTCCTTGGCCAGTTCGGATTTTCTGGAGGGGATGTCGAACTGGTCAGGGATGCCCCGCGCTTCCACGACTCCGGCCGTCAGCACCAGGGCGGCGCTCAGCAACGCGCCGGCAAGCCGGCTTCCAAACGTGCCGCCGGGTCCCGTTCTGGTCCGCTTCTCCTCCCCGTTCAAGCCTGCGAATCTGAAAGGATTCCCCGAAGGGCGCGGTCTGGAAGGAACCATCTTCTGTATCCCCTTTTCTTGTTTGAGAATTTGAGGGTAGAGCATAGACCGAAAGAGTATAGGTTACATCCTGTGGGTTCGCTGAAAGATTTATGCGCCACGGGACGTGTTCCGAAGGGCCGATCTGACGGGTCAAAATCTGGCCAATCACGCACGAATACAGTCCGGAAACCGGCGCGCACAGCTTGCCCGACGGGAGGCCCGGTGCACGGATCAGGATGGGTGTACGGGGACCGGAAAAGAATGGGCGGGCCGCGAGGAATGGTTCAGAGGGAGGAGTGCGGCCCGCCCGTGCGACTCAGAATAAAGAGAGTTCCAAGTTGGTACACTTCCACGATGTACGGTTGTTGGAAAAGCAAATACTTTGCCAACTTTTTGCGAGCCGGCTAAGTAACTGACGCAATTATTGAAACGGACAGTTCCGCTTATTTTTTCGCCAACACTCAGCGCACCATTGATGGGCAGGTACGGGCGCACATTTGCAAGCGGGCCCATTTTTGGTGCAATCGTGTGGGGTCGCGGGGTCCCGTTCAGGTTACCGCACGGTCCATGCATTCGAGACAGGCTTCCATAGCGCGACGAAAGAACACCTTGACGATGGGCAGGGTCACTGGCGCGGCCAGCGCCGAGCGCAACTGGAAACTGTAGATCCAGGTGACCCGGGTTCCGCCCTCCACCGGGGCGAACAGCCAGTCGCCCTCGGCGGTCTTCACCATCCACGAAAACGGCGGCTGGAACCCCTCGACCAGGCGGTAGCGGTGGCGTGACGGGCGCTCCAGGGCGAGGATCATCTCGGTGATCCGCGACCCGTCGCTGTTGTCCACGTAACGCAGGCGCCCCACCGCCGCTTCGCCGGGTTCGGCGAGGCTCACCTTCTCGACCGCGGGAACCAGGAGATTGCCGGGGAAAATGGTGTGGAACACGTCGGGATCGGTGGCGAAATCGTAGACTTTCTCCGGTGGTGCGGCGATGACCCGGCTGGCGCGGGTGGATACTTCCATGGCGAGCGCTCCTCGAAGCAGGCGGAAGCAGCGGAAATTGCGCCGCCGCGGTCGCGGTTCCGGTCTAGACTGGAGTGTTCATCCGGCCCGACCGCCAATTCTAGACCATGACTCCTGACGTCCCCGGCGACGCAAACCCGTCCACGACCGCGGAAACCGGCGGCTACGTGACGCTCGCCTACGTGAACTCCCTGGTCGACTACCTGCGCAGCCAGGGACATGACCCCGCCACGATTCTCGCACCCGCCGGCTTCAACCCCGAGGGCCGCGACCAGAACCGGGAACGCATCCCGGTCCTGCTCTGGGTCGAACTGCTGCGGGTGTCCGCGGAGGCCACCGGCGACGACTGCCTGGGCTTGCACGTGGGCGAGTCCATCAAGCCGGGGCACTGGGGCGTGCTCGGCTACGTGACCATGAACTGCGACACCCTGGGCGACGCGGTGGAACGCCTGTTCCGCTACGAGAAACTGGTCGGCGACGTCAGCCGCTCGACGCTGGACGTCCACGGCGACCTCGTCGAACTCCACGTGCGCTCACCGATCCGCCCCCACCCGCCGCGCCAGCTCGCGGAACTGGTGCTGGCGGCATGGGTCAGCTACGGGCGCTGGATCGGCGGCCTGCAGGCACAGCCGTCGCGCATCCGCTTCCAGCACCCGGCGCCCGCCGACACCGGCGAGCACCAGCGCCTGTTCGGCTGCCCGGTGGACTTCGGCGAGGATTCGACCTCGGTGACCTTCCCGGTGACCTACCTCGACCTGGAACTGGTGCAGGCCGACCCGGACATGCGCGCGATGCTGGACGACAAGGCGCGCCAGCAGCTGGAACTGATCGAAGAGGAGGACGAGTTCCTGTCCGGCGTACGCGCCGCCCTGCAGCAGGTCATCCCCGGCGGCCACCCGACCCTGGCGACGCTGGCCGGCCATCTCGACATGTCGCCGCGCACCCTGCAACGACGCCTGGAACAGCACGACCAGACCTTCCAGAAACTGCTCGACGAAACGCGCTGCCAGCTCGCCCTGCACTATTTCCGGACCGGCGGCGACAGCCTCATCGACGTCGCGTTCCTGCTCGGTTACTCGGAACAAAGTGCCTTCCAGCGCGCATTCCGGCGCTGGACCGGCAAGACCCCGGGGCGTTACCGGAAATCCCTGCGCAGCGACTGACCCGCCGCCACCCCACGCCGACCCGCGCTGTCGCGCGACCCCCGTGGCCCCGGCTTCAGCCCGGGGGCTCGTCAGTGCATGCGGCCGCCGACGATCTCGTGCTCGAACAGGATCGGGTCGAACAGGATGCAGTTGTCGACGCTGCCGGGGGTGCTGCTGTTGAGCGCCACGTCCGCGGCGAACAGCAGCTTGTTGGCGTCCTCGTCGACATTGATGTTGTCGACGTGTTCCGGGTACAGGCTGAGACCCACGGTGGCGCTCACGCGCAACTCGGTGCGCTTGCCACCCACGGGGAGATCCACCGTCACCGGCCGCGTCAGGTACTCGTGCATGCGGTCGACGATCGCCGGGCGGGTCGTTTCACGGATGTTCTCGAAGATGGCCACGAAATGGTTCTCGCGGAAGCGGGCCACCACGTCCGACTCGCGGATGTGCTCCCGGAAGCGGTCGCCAATCTCGTGCAGCACGCGCTCGCAGGCGGAATATCCGAACACCTCGGCGATCAGGGGGAAATCATGGAACATGAAACTGGCAATGCAGAAGCGCTCGCGGCGCCGGCGCGCCGAGACCACCGAGTAACGCAGGCGCTCGATGAAGGCGAGACGGTTGAACAGCCCGGTGGAGCGGTCGCGCAGGATGTCCTGCTCGCTGTAATTGAGCTTCTGCGTGCGCTCAAAGGAGAACAGGATCGAACGTCCCAGGGCGTCGAGGTAGTCGGCGCGCTTCACCAGGAAATCCTGTACGCCGCCGCGAATGGCCTCGACGCCCGTACCGGACTCCCGGCCCGCAGTGACGCCAATGATGGTGACGTGGGGCAGACGGCACTGGATCTCCTCGACCAGGCGCACACCCGTGGCGCCCGGAAGCGCCAGGTTGACCACGATCACGTCGGGGGCATACTTGGCCAGCACGCCGGAAAGCTCCGCATGACTGCGCGCACGACGAAAATTGAGGGCCAGTTCCGGCATTCGCGCAGGCAGACCCTCGATCACCTCCCGGGCATCGGCATCGTTGTCCTCCACCACGAGGACGTCGAGCTTGCGGACCAGGGCCGCGGGTTCGGGCAAGGCAGGGCCTCCGGATACAGGCAGAGCCTGGGTGACGTGGCGCGGCCCCGCGTTCGGACCCGCAACCAGGC
This sequence comes from Pseudomonadales bacterium, assembly GCA_041588495.1. Classification (GTDB taxonomy): domain Bacteria; phylum Pseudomonadota; class Gammaproteobacteria; order Pseudomonadales; family JBFGWM01; genus JBFGWM01. Next base: position 7,382 of record JBFGWM010000129.1, read on the forward strand.
GTCAAGGATTACCTACCACTATAGATGAGGGGTCCGGCCCCGCCACGGCGGGTCACCCGGTCAGGGTTCCGGCGACCACGACCACTCGCGCCAGGCACTCAGCGCAGGAAACCACAGTCCCAGCTTCACCGGGCGTGGATCCATGGCGTGCAGGAGACGCGCGTAGGTCTCCAGTTGCGGGCGGTGGCGCACCTGTTCCTCGTCCAGGAACGTATCCAGCCCGGCGCCGGCATGGGTTCCGGTCTTGTAATCGACGATCCAGCGCACGCCATCCGCATCGACGAAGGTGCGGTCAACGGAGAAACGGCGCAGTTCGCCATCCACCAGCCCGGACAGCGCGTACTCGTTGCGGGCATCCGTATGGCCGGCGTCGAGAATCCAGCGGCCGCGTTCGTGTTCGCAGGTGTTACGCAGGGCCGTCACCACCGCCGCAACGCCATCGTCCAGTTCCCCCTCGGCAAGGCCCTCGGCCTGCAGCGCCTGGCGCGCCCAATCCTCCAGGCCCGCCGGCTCGCGGCCTTGCCCTGCGACCGAG
>JBFGWM010000130.1:0-7889 GCA_041588495.1 Pseudomonadales bacterium
CTGCGCAAGGCGCGCGACGCGGCGGCCGCGGTCGACCCGTCGACCATCGACGGAGAACTCAGGGGAGCCGCATTCGGAGAGGTGCTGCGCGAAAAACGCGTGCAGGCGGTCAGCGGTTTTTGCAGGGCGTTCCGTGACACCAACGGTGCCGGCACGACGCCCGAGGACGGGGCCGCATGAATAGCGAGAACCGACAGGTGGCGCTGGTCACCGGTGCCGCGCGCCGCATCGGCGCCACCATCTGCGAGGTCCTGCATGAAGCGGGCTATGACGTGCTGGTGCACTGTCACCGCAGCCGGCGGGAGGCGGAAGCACTTGCCGGCCTGCTCAACGCCCGGCGCCGGGACAGCGCCCAGGTGCTGCAGGCACCCATCGGTCCGGCCGATGCTGCCGGCGATCTCGCCGCGGCCGTCCTGGGCAGCACCGGACGCATCGATTTACTGGTGAACAATGCGTCCGCATTCCGGCCGACGCCGGTGGGTTCGGTGGACGAGGCGGACTGGGATGAACTCCTCGACAGCAACCTCAAGGGCCCGTTCTTCCTCGCGCAGGCGCTCGCCCCGAATCTGCAGGAGAACTCCGGCAATATCGTCAATATCGTCGACATTCACGCCGAGCGACCCATGGCGGGACATACGGTCTACTGCGTCGCGAAGGCCGGGCTTGCCATGCTGACCCGCTCCCTGGCGCGGGAACTGGCGCCAGGGGTTCGCGTCAACGGGGTGGCGCCCGGCGCGATCCTGTGGCCCGAGGGCGAGCCCGAGTCGGACGCGCCCGCCTCCCACGCAAAAATCCTTGAGCGGGTGCCACTGGGCCGTACCGGACAGCCGGAGGATATCGCGAGGGCGGTGCTTTACCTCGCGCGCGACGCCGGGTACGTGACCGGCCAGATCATCGCGGTGGACGGTGGGCGCTCACTCAACGTCTGATCCCGCGTCGAACAGGGACGCGCCGGGTGACGCCGACAGGTCCACCCCGCACCATTCGAACGGGACCACCCGCAGGCACTCCGGACCAGCCTCGAACCGGGGTCCCAATTCCCTCCAGATCGCGGCATAGGTGCGTCCGTCCGTATGCCGGGTCGCGGGCGCGATCTCGGCAAGCGGTGCGAGCACGAACGCATGCTCCACGATGTCGGCGCGGGGCAGGCGCACACCATCGCAATCACCCGTGAGGTCGCCGTACAACAGGAGGTCGATGTCGAGGGTGCGGTCGCTGAACCGCGGACCGTCGCGCACGCGTCCACTGGCCGCCTCGATGGCGCGCAACCCGTCCAGCATGGCCGCGACCCCAAGACCGGTCTCCAGGGAGACGCACAGGTTGTAAAAGGGCGGGCCCTCGAACCCGATGGCCGCGCTCTCATAGACCGAGGACACGGCAAGGGAATCATGCTCGGCAAGGAGGCGGTCGAGCCCGTCCCGCAGGTGGCGCTCGCGCTCCAGGTTGCTGCCGAGGTTGAGGTAAACCGTGACGCTCAAGGGCGCACCCCGCGCTCGATGATCACCCCCACGTCCGACGCTCCACGCAGGGCGCCGGGCTTACCCAGACGCAGGCGCAACCAGGACACCCCGAACTCCTCGCGCACGATTTCCGCGATTCGCTCGGCGAGGGTCTCGACCAGGCCGAAACTGCTGTCCCCCGTGTACGCGATCAGGCGCTTGGCCACCGCCTTGTAATCGAGGGCATCCTCGATGCGATCGGTGGCCGCGGCGCGGGCAACGTCGGCAGCCATCTCGAGGTCGATGCTGACCACCTGGCGCACTTTCCGCTCCCAGTCGAAGATGCCAATCACGGTCTCGATCTCGAGATTGCGTATGTACACGATGTCCATTCTTCCTCCCGCGCGACGAGCAAAGCGCCATTGTCCACCGAAGCGCCGCGAGGGTCACGCCGCCAATGTCGAACTACAATATCTGCAATGGTCGGACCGGGACGTCCACATGCCTGTTCTGCAGCTCCTTGAGCTGGTCCTGTTTTCCTTTACAACCTACCTGGTCGGTTCCGTCTGCACAGCGATCCTCGTGTGCATGCTGTTGGGGCTGCCGGATCCGCGAGGACAAGGCTCGGGCAACCCGGGGGCCTCGAACATGTTGCGCCTTTACGGAAGGTTCCCGGCCGCACTGACGCTCGTCGGCGATGTCCTCAAGGGCGCCCTTCCGGTCCTCGTGGCCCGGTACATGGACTATCACCCTGCACAGCAGGGCCTGCTCGGCTGCGCCGCGATCATCGGGCACATCTTCCCGATTTTCTTCCGCTTCCAGGGTGGCAAGGGAGTGGCGACCGCGATCGGCGTTCTTTACGTGCTGTCCTGGCCCCTGGCCCTCTCCCTCACCGCCATCTGGCTGGCAGTGATGGCGGTCACGCGGATTTCCGCGGCCGCGGCGCTGGTCGCCGGCTGCACGGCCCCGGTGCTGGGCGTGACCCTGTTCACCGAGCACATGTACACCACCCTGGTGATCTTCGGAATCACGGTCCTGCGGCACATCGATAACATCAAGCGCATGCTCAGCGGCACCGAGAACCGCTTCGGCACCTGAAACCGGTCAGGGGCCGGGCATCTCCCAGCGCGGATGCACGCGTACCGCGAGTTCCGCGGAGGCGCCCGCCATCAGGCGAAGACAGCCCGCGTGGGCGATCATTGCACCATTGTCGGTACAGAATTCCGGTCGCGGGTAAAAAACCCGGCCCGAAAGCTTTTCCACGACCTGCTGCAGGCGCTCGCGCAGGCGACGGTTGGCGCCGACACCCCCGGCCACCACGAGATTGCGCAACCCGGTTTCCTGCAACGCGCGACGGCACTTGATGGCCAGGGTCTCCACCACCGCATGCTCGAAACAGGCCGCGACATCCCGCACGTCACGCGGGTCCAACTTCCCGTCAACACGGGGCAGCCCGGCAATGCAGTTCAGGGTGTGGGTCTTAAGTCCGCTGAAGCTGAGGTCCAACCCGGGGCGGTCCACCATGGGTCGCGGAAAGCGAAAGCGTCCTCGATCGCCGGTGGCAGCCTCCGCGGCCAGGGCCGGCCCGCCGGGATAACCCAGCCCCAGCATCTTCGCCGCCTTGTCGAAGGCCTCGCCGGCCGCATCATCGAGGGTCTCGCCGAGCAGGTCATATTGACCGAGCCCGTCCACGCGATAGATCTGGCTGTGCCCGCCGGACACCAGCAGGGCCACGAAAGGCCACGCCGGCGGGTCGGGCTCCAGCAGCGGGGCCAGCAGGTGGCCCTCCATGTGGTGCACTGCCACGGCCGGCACGCCCCAGGCATAGGCCAGGGCGCGGCCGGTGCAGGCACCCACCATCAGCGCGCCCATCAGCCCCGGCCCGGCGGTGTAGGCCACGCCATCGACATCCTGCGGACCCAGCCCGGTGGCGGCGAACAATTCATCCACCAGGGGCAGCAGCTTGCGAATGTGGTCGCGGGAGGCCAGTTCCGGGACCACGCCGCCATATTCGCCGTGGAGCCCGACCTGGCTGAACAGGCAATGCCCCAGCAGGCCCTTTTCCGAATCGAAAAGCGCCACCCCGGTTTCGTCGCACGAGGTCTCGACCCCCAGTATCCGCATTCAGTCCCTGTCCCGGCCCCGCACGGGCCTCTGCCTGCTTTGCAATTGATCCGGCAAGTGATTACAATTCGACGCCTTTTTGGCTCCCGGGACCCGCCAGTCGGCACCCGGAGCGCCGGAAAGCCGATAATCACATCGTCGATGAGCGAGTAGGAAGTTTATGCCTTCAATCAAGGTCAAGGAAAACGAACCTTTTGACGTTGCCCTGCGGCGCTTCAAGCGGTCCTGCGAAAAAGCCGGTGTCCTCTCCGAGGTCCGTCGCCGCGAATACTATGAGAAGCCGACCGCGGTACGCAAACGCAAGCTGGCGGCAGCCGTCAAGCGCCACCAGAAGAAGCTCATGCGGGAACAGCGTCGCCGCGAACGCCTGTACTAGGCCGTTCCTCCCGCAATGCCCGGCTCTGAACTCAAAGCCCGTCTCACCGCGGCCATGAAGGACGCCATGCGCGCCCAGGACAAGCCGCGCCTCGGGACTATTCGCCTGGCCCTCGCGGAACTCAAGCAGGTCGAGGTCGACGAGCGCATCGAGCTCGACGACGAGCGCGTGGTGCAGATTCTCAGCAAGATGGTCAAGCAGCGCCGGGAATCGATCCGCCAGTACGAGGATGCCGGGCGCCAGGAACTGGCCGACCAGGAATCCTTCGAAATCTCGGTTCTGGAAGAGTTTCTGCCCACCCAGCTCTCCGACGAGGAGATCGGGGCCCGGGTCGAGCAAGCCATTGCCGCCTCCGGCGCGACCGGAATGCAGGACATGGGCAAGGTGATGGGCGCTCTCAAGAAAGATCTCTCCGGACAGGCCGACATGGGTCGGGTCAGCCAACTGGTCAAAGCGCGCCTTTCGGGCGGCTGAGGACCTCGACCCCGGGACCCTGTGGTAAGCTGTCGGTCATGTCCGGCGCCCCCGCTCCCCGCTCCCGCATCCCGCAACATTTCATCGATGAGCTGATCGACCGGGTCGATATCGCCGAGGTGGTCGGCGAGCGCGTGGCGTTGCGCCGCAAGGGCCGCGACCAGTGGGGCTGCTGCCCCTTTCACGACGAAAATACACCCTCCTTCAAGGTCGACGCCGCGGAGCATTTCTACAAGTGTTTCGGCTGCGGCAAGGGCGGCAACGTACTCCAGTTCCTCATGGATCATGACCGCCTGTCCTTCATCGAGGCCATCGAGACCCTCGCCCAGCGCGCCGGCATGGAGGTCCCCCGGGCTGATGGCGGCGACCCGGAGGCCGAACGCAAGGCACGCCAGCTCCGCGAGATCATGGATCGCAGCCTGGAATTCTACAGCGCGGCCCTGCTGGAGGGACCGTCGGGCCGGGCGGCACGCGACTACCTGAGGAAGAGAGGCCTGGACGGCGAGACGGTCCGGCGCTTCTCCCTCGGCTACGCACCCGACGCCTGGGACGTCCTGCTCAAGGCCCTCGGCACCGATGACGCGACCCGGAAGCTCCTCGAGGAAGCCGGCCTGGTGGTGCACAAGAAGGACACTGGCCGCTGCTACGACCGCTTCCGCGACCGGGTGATGTTCCCGATTCGCAATACCCAGGGTCGCGTCATCGGGTTTGGCGGCCGCTGCCTGGGCGACGGCGAACCCAAGTACCTGAACTCGCCGGAAACACCCCTGTTCCACAAGGGCCGCGAGCTGTACGGCCTGTACGAGGCGCGCAGTCATTCCCGCGGGCTCGACCGCCTGCTGGTGGTGGAAGGCTACATGGACGTCATTGCCCTTGCCCAACAGGGCGTCACCGGCGCAGTCGCCACCCTCGGCACCGCGGCGACCGAGGACCATCTGCGCAAGCTGTTCCGGGTGGCCCCCGAGATCGTCTTCTGTTTCGATGGCGACGAGGCCGGACGGCGCGCCGCGGCCCGCGCGATGGAACTCGCCGCCGGTCAACTGCAGGACGGTCTCCAGGTGCGTTTCCTGGCGCTGCCGGAGGGGGAGGACCCGGACACCCTGGTCCGCCGCGAGGGCAGCGAGGCCTTTTCCAGGCGGGTCGCCGCCGCGGAACCGTTCACCGCGCACCTGCTCGCGGACAAGGCGCGTGGGGCCGACCTCGAATCGGTGGAGGGTCGCGCAGCCTATGCCAGCCGCGTGGAAAAACTGATCCGCACCATCCCCGGGCGGCTGATCCGCGAGATGGCCATGCGTGAACTGGCCGAGCGAACCGCGATCGATCCCCGGGTGCTGGCAGGTTCGGCGCGTCCCAAGCCGGACGTGCACGAAGTCCCGGAGGCGCCACCGCCCCACGCGCCGCGTCGTTCCGAGGCAGTCTCCATGCGCAGCCTGCGCCGGCGTCCTGCCGCACAACAGGCCATGCAGCTGCTCCTGTGGTCCCCGGGGGTGGCGGCGGACGCCGACGCCGCAGGCCTGGACGAATCCGACACCGAACAACAACTGCTGGGACGCCTGATTGGGTGGCTGGCGAAGAACCCCGGCCAGTCCCAGGGCGTCCTCCTCGGCCGCGCCTGGGCGATCAGCGAGGACCAGGGGCGCCTGCTCGCCGAACTGGTGGAGGCGCCACCCCTGCTGCCGGAAACCGAGATTCGCAGTGAGTTTACCGACATCCTCGAACACCTTCGCCAGCGGCACGCCCGCAGGCTCCGCGACGAGCGCCTCAGGGAACTGCGCGACCGCGAAACCCTGAGCGAACCGGAACGCGCGGAACTGCTCGCGCTCCTGGGCCAGGGCTCCTCCCCGGGACGGGACGACGGCACCCACCGGGCACGTTGATCAACTGCTGAACTTTTTGGCAGTTTCTCGTACAAACCGTTATAATTGCGCGTTTGCCTAAGGCCGCTTGTGCGGCCTCTTTAGTCTCTGATACAGGGGATCGAATGAGCGTTACCACCAGTTCCAAGCAGAAGTCCCGCCTGAAGGTTCTGATCGCCAAGGGCAAGGACCAGGGTTTCCTGACCTATTCCGAGGTCAACGACCACCTGCCCGAAGACATTTCCGATCCGGATCAGGTCGAAGACATCATCCGCATGATCAACGATATGGGCATCGCGGTCTACGAGGCGGCGCCCGATTCGGACCAACTGCTGCTCACCGACTCCGCGGCCCCCGATGACGATGCTGCGGAAGAAGCCGCGGCCGCCCTCGCCGCGGTTGAACAGGAAGCCGGACGCACCACGGACCCGGTCCGCATGTACATGCGCGAGATGGGTACCGTGGAACTGCTGACCCGCCAGGGCGAGATCGTCATCGCCAAGCGGATCGAGGAAGGCATTCGCGAAGTCATGAACGCGCTGGCCTATTTCCCCGGATCGGTGGAACAAATTCTCGCGGCCTACGACGAGGCATGCGGGGAAACCGGTCGCCTGTCCGATGTCCTCAGCGGATACCTGGACCCCACCGACGACGCCGATATCGGCAACAACCGGGCCAACGCCCAGTCCGCAGATACCGCAGACTCCTCCGACGACGACGAGGAGGTGGACAGCGGGCCGGATCCCGAAGAGGCACGCATCCGTTTCGAGGCCCTGCGCAAGCAGCACGAGAAGGTGGCCCGTGCGGTAAAGCGCCACGGCCGCGAAAGCAAGCAGGCGCAGGCCGAACTCGAGGCGCTGGGCGACCTGTTCATGTTCTTCAAGCTCATTCCGCGCCAGTTCGACCACCTGGTCACACGGGTGCGTCTGACCATGGAGATCATCCGCGCCCAGGAACGCGAGATCATGAAGCTGACCCGCGATGCCGGCATGCCGCGCTCGTTCTTCATCGACCAGTTCCCCAGCAACGAGACCAACACCCGCTGGGTGGCCAAGCTGGTCCGCGGCAAGCACGACTTCTCCGCCAACCTCAACGAGGTGAAGGACGATATCCTGCGCTACCAGGGCCGTCTGAAGCAGATCGAGGAAGAGATCGGCCTGACCATTGCCGAGGTCAAGGACATCAACAAGCGCATGTCCATTGGCGAGGCCCGCGCCCGCCGCGCGAAGAAGGAAATGGTCGAGGCCAACCTGCGCCTGGTGATTTCCATCGCCAAAAAGTACACCAACCGCGGCCTGCAGTTCCTCGACCTCATCCAGGAAGGCAATATCGGCCTGATGAAAGCGGTGGACAAGTTCGAATACCGGCGCGGTTACAAGTTCTCGACCTACGCCACGTGGTGGATTCGCCAGGCCATCACCCGCTCGATCGCCGACCAGGCGCGCACCATCCGTATCCCGGTGCACATGATCGAGACGATCAACAAGCTCAACCGCGTTTCCCGGCAGATGGTCCAGGAAATGGGCCGCGAACCGACCCCGGAAGAACTCGGCGTGCGCATGGAAATGCCGGAAGAGAAGGTTCGCAAGGTGCTCAAGATCGCCAAGGAACCGATCTCCA
>JBFGWM010000131.1:0-7739 GCA_041588495.1 Pseudomonadales bacterium
AACGACCAGCCGCGCAGCCCGCACAGTGGCCTGGACATCGCGGCGCCCGAGGGCAGCGAGATTCGCGCCCCGGCGCCGGGACTGGTGCTGCGGACCGGAAATTATTTCTTCAACGGGAACACCGTGATCCTGGACCACGGCCAGGGCCTGGTCACGATGTATTGCCACCTGCAGGAAATTCTCGTCGCGGAAGGCGATGCGGTTGACCAGGGCCAGGTGTTTGGCCTGGTCGGCAAGACCGGACGCGCCACCGGGCCGCACCTGCACTGGGGAGTCAGCCTCAATGACGCCCGGATCGATCCCCTGCTGCTGTTACCCCCGGAACGGGGTGATACCGAGTTCTGAACCCTGGACCGACCGGTCGCCGGTGCGGACGCGATGGGATACGGGAATCAGTGTCTCAGCAGCGCGTCGAGTTGATCGACCACCTCGGCCCAATCAGAGTCATCGGCGATCGCCTCGCGCAGGAACGTCGACTGCGCAGTGTTCCAGAAACCGGCGTCGGCCAGTTCGTCGCTCTCGGCCAGGGACTTGTTCTTCGAAATAAAGCTCTTGATGCTCGACTCGTCGTTGGGGAGACCCAGTTGCGCGAAGAGCGTGGCGAGATTGTGCTCGGATGTGTCCATTGGCTGGTTACCCCTGTCGCTGCTGGCAGATCAAGGTGAGAGTATAGCCAATGGCGTGGCGTCCCCCGGCCTGGGGCCCGGGCGCCGTAAAGGTCGCGAAACCGGCCCGGACACCGCCTGGTGTCCGGGCCGGAGCGAATCAGGCCTCGGCCGGCTTGGCAGCCTTGGCGCGGGTCGTCTTGGTGGTCTTGGCAGCGGTGGCGCTCTTCGTCGCCTTGCTTCCGGCAGCCTTCTTTGCGGTGGTCTTGCGTGCGCCGGTCGCCTTGGACCCGGCAGCCTTGCGCGCCGCGGGCTTGGCGGCGGCCTTCTTTGCGGCAGGCTTTTCGGCCGCTTCCGCGGACTTGTCGGCAAACCGCTCGTTCAGATCCTTGATGATGCGGTGAATCGGCGCGAACCGGGTCTCCAGCACTTCCATGATCCGCGGCTCCATCTTCTCGCCCATGGCGACGAGTTCCTGAAACTGCTCACGACCCTTCTTCTCCGCCTTGGCAATCACGTCGGAGAGGGACGACTTTGCGCCCTTGACCGTCTCACGGGCGTTTTCAAGGCGTTCCTTGACCTCTTTCTTTACGTCAACCACGACAAAACCCTCCTATGGGGTAAAAATGCGGCGCAAGTATAATCCTTAATAGTTGCTCAAGTCACCGCCACGGGGCGCCCGGCATGAAGAAACCGAGCATTTGTCCGCAATGAATCGCACCGCGGCGCGCTGCGCCGGCCTGTGGCTCGCGTGCCTTGCCGCCACGGGGGCGCCCTGTCACGCGGAGGACGACGCGGTCTACCGGACCATCCCGGGCAGCGAGCATTTGGTCACCGGCATGCCTGCACCACGGGACCAGGGGGAACTTGCCTACTGTTACGCGGCGGTGCCGACGACGCTCCTCGACCGCGCGCGATGCCGGAAGCAGGGACTCGACTGCGAGCATCTCGACGATGCCCAGCGCTTTTCCATGCTCCATGTCGCGGCTCACAGGTTCCGTGGCGCGCAGAAACTCAACGAGTACGGCAGCATCAACAGCGTGTTTCACGGCCTGGACCAGCACCGGCGGAACGGCGGTCGCCGGCTTGCCTCGGAGGCCTGCGCACCCTACGCGAGCCTGGCCCGCCTCGACATGCCGGAACGCCCGGCACACCTGCACCTGCGCGCGGGCTGGGATTTCCTCGGCCGGCTGCACGGGAATCTGGAGAAGGCCGGACGCGCGGACTGCGTGGACTGCCTGGTCCGACAGGTACGCGCAAGCCTCCCGCTGAAGTCAGCCGAGCACCAGTTGCGCCAGGTCCTCGCCCTGGACTACGGGCGCCGCACCCTCGACTTCCCCGGGTTCGTCTACCGGATGGTGATTCCCCGCGAATGTACCGCGGACAACGCGGGCATTCGGCTCCCCGATTATCGATGGAAGTCCTGGCCGCTGCAGGACGAGGAAATCCGCGAGGAAAACATCGCGGCAAAGATCGCGGAACTGGTGGCACGCGACATCCCGGTAAGCCTGGCCTACTGCTCCGCCTGGGAAGTCCGTGACGCCGGCGCCCGCTGCCAGAATCGCGGCGGTCACGCGTCCATCGTGGTGGGATTGCGTCGCGTTTGCAGGGGTTCGGATGGTCCCTGCTGGACCCTGTACAAGCTGCAGAACAGCTACGGGTCGGCGTGGGCCGAGAAGAGTCACCGGCTCTGGGTGCGCGCCGGTCCGCTGCTCGCGGCGGCCCTTGAACTGGAATCGCGACGCGGACTGCTCACCTGGCTGGAGTGAGCTCCCTGCCCGCATCCTGCGCCGCGCGCGGCGCGCGGAAATCGGCGACCACGCTCCAGCCACCGCTGTCGAACTCCGGGTGCAGGACCCGCGAACGCCCGCCGGCAACGTAATCGTGGAGAATGAATTTCTCGCCCGGCGCATCCGGACCGTGGACCAGTTTTTCCAGGGCCTCCAGGTAAGCCTGGCGATCGGCGCCGCCCCCCTCCAGCATGCGCCGGAAAGCCTCCAGCGCAACCCGTCCCTGGATGTAGGAGGCGAGGATGTAGAAATCCTCGTAGGAGCGGTCGTCTGCATTGGCGAGGAAGGCGTCGAGGAACTCTTCCATGATCGGCACGTCCTCGCCCCAGTACGGGAAACCGGTCACCCAGTAGTAGTTGCGAAACGCCTCCGCGGAAACCGACCGCGCGTCGAAAAACGTGTCCGACCACGAGGCCGTGTTGCCGAGCCAAACCGGGTGATACCCGATCTCCCGCGCCCGTTTCAGCAGGCGGCCGGTGGCCGACGGCAGGGTGCTGAGAAACACGTGGGTCGCCCGCGCCTCCTGCAAGCGCTGCACGATGGCGGTGAAGTCCGCGTGGCCGGGCGCGTATTCCTCCTGCGCCACCATCGGAATCTTGTGGAAGTCGGCGGCGGTGCGCCAGCCGTCGAGGCCGTCCAGCCCGTACTGGTCGCCCTGGTAGACCACCCCGGTCCGGATCACCGAGGTTTCCCCCGCTTCCACCACCCAGTCCATGGCGCGCATCGATTCACGCCGGTAGCTGGCGCCGAGGACCGGGGTGTGGGGCTGTGCGGCAAGGCCCGAATACAGGGAAGCCGGAAAGGCCACGATGTCGCCACGACGCAGGCCCGGCACGAGGGCGTTGGTCAGGTGGGTCCCGAAGCTGGTCATGAAAAAGAACACCTGGTTTTCGAGTTCCGCGAACTGCTGGCGCGCCCGCTCGAGCTGGTACCCGTGATCGCGCTCCACTAACTCGATGCGCCAGCCCCGCGGCAACAGTTTGCCCTGACCGCTGTTGACCGCGGCGACCAGGATGCGCTTGCCGATCGCGTAAGGCCGGCCGATGGCCGCGCCCGGACCGCTCTCGTCGTTCAGCGCGCCCACGGTCAGGACATGCCCCCCGAAATCCACTCCCGGGGCCGTCATCAGCGTGGGCGGCCCCTGCTCCGCGGCAACAGGTCCTGCCGGCCCGGCAACGAGCAGGACGGTCAGCAGGAAGGAACGAAACCGGCGCACGGGGATTTTCATCGGTTTTACCGGCGCAATGGCACCTGTCAGCAAGGTATCAGGCCCAACTGTAGACGATCACCCGGGTATTGTTGAACCAGGCGGGCGCACGCGGCGACGGAGTGGGTTAAAATTGCCCATCCATTCATTTCGGAAACCCGACATGCTGGTCATCGTCTCGCCCGCCAAGACCCTCGACTTCGAGTCCCCGCTGACCGTTCGCAAGCACACGCAGCCGCGCCTGCTCAAGGAGTCCGAGCGACTGGTCGAAACTTTGCGTGCCCTGTCTCCGGCCGAACTCGCCGCACTCATGGGCATCAGCGACAAGTTGTCCGGGCTCAACGCGGCGCGCTACCAGGAGTGGTCCCGCCCGTTCACGCCGGACAACGCGCGCCAGGCCCTGTATGCCTTCCAGGGCGACGTCTATGTCGGCATGCAGGCGCGCGAATTCTCCGCGGAGGACCGTGCCTTTGCGCAGAAGCACCTGCGCATCCTGTCCGGCCTGTACGGCGTCCTGCGGCCCCTCGACCTGATCCGGCCCTACCGGCTCGAGATGGGTACCCGCCTGGCCACTGATCGCGGTACGGACCTCTACGGCTTCTGGGGGGACCGTGTCACCCGGGTGCTGCGCGAGGATCTCGCGGCGCGCAATCCGTTCATCGTCAACCTGGCCAGCGAGGAATACTTCCGTGCCGTGGACGTCGATGCGCTCGACGTCCCGGTGATCAGCCCCGTGTTCCGCGACTACCGCAACGGCAAGTACAAGATCATCAGCTTTTTCGCCAAGAAGGCGCGCGGCATGATGGCGTCCTGGATCATTCGCAACCGGGTGCGCGCGGAAAACGCCCTGCGCTCGTTCAACGAGGGGGGATATCGTTACAGCGCAGCGGAAAGCAGCCCGGAGCGACCCGTGTTCCTGCGCCGCGACAAGGCGGCCTGACAGCGGGACGCGCGCTACTCCTCCAGCAGGGGGGCCTGCGCGTAGCGAACGCGGTCACCCAGCAGGGTGCGGTTGTACGGCACCTGCAACAGGGGCCGGTGATCCGGCGAGAACAGGAAACGCAGCGCAAATCCACCATTTCCCGGCAACATGTACTGCGGATCATCGCTGTCGATCACCAGCGCGAGGTGATTTCCCGGTTGCAGGTCACGTGCAGCGGCCTGCATCTCCAGGCGCAATGGAAACGGCTGGTTGGGCGGAACCTCGCGAGCCACCGCGCCGTGGGTGACCAGCCGGCCGAGCCCCAGTTCATTCACTTCGTACAGGTAGGCCACCAGCCGCGGGTTGGCCGTCGAGGAGGTCAGCCACAGGTCGAGGGTGGCGGCCCCGCGTACCGGCAGCGGTTTGGCCAGGGGCCGGCTTTCGAAAACCAGCGCGCGACTGCGGTCCAGGGCCGGCAGCCACAGGGCCGGGGTCAGTTCGCCGCCGGCGCCGTCCACGCCGCGCGACACCACCGAGGAGGCGCTGGCCAGGGAGTCCTCGCCGCCGTTGATGGAATTGGACACCGCCTTGTCGCCCTCCCACGGCGTGCGGTCGATGCTGCCGTTACCGGAGGCCACGCGCGGCCCGAGGTGGAAGGTCGCGGTCTCCACGATATCCGACGGCCACAGGATGAACTCGTCGCGTACCGCGGTCTGGTCCAGTTCCATGGACACCAGCGCGGTGCCGGCGGCAGGACCGGCATCACGCAGCCAGCCATTCATCCAGGCGAGCACGTCAGGCCACAGAAAATCGTTGAAGCCGAGCATGCCCTGGGCCTCCGCCCCGGCATGGGAGCCCTGCGACAGCACCAGCCGCTTGGGACCCTCCAGTCGCTCGAAGAAGCGCACCACCCCGTTGAGGTCGACCAGTTCGTCCTGGTAGTTGTTGGCCAGGTACACGGGCACCCCGCGGCGATTGAAGATCTCCAGCCAGGTCTCCGGGGAGCGGTCCTCGGCCCAGCGCACCAGGCTCTTGCGGGTGCCGCCGCGGGTGAGTTCATCGACATGCCCCGACAACACCGGGTCGATGCGCCGGGCCACGCCGGAATCGGCCAGGGTGCGCGACCAGGCCAGGTTGCCGACACCGTTGCGGTGGATGCTCTGGTGCAGGTTGGACCATGCGCTCAAGGCCGCGACGGCCCGTACCAGCGGGTCCTGTGCGGCGGCGATGAGACCGATGGCGCCGCCCACCGAAACCCCGATGGCACCGATCCGCGCCTCGTCCGCCGGGGTGTTGAGAATCAGCCAGTCCAGCACCGCGCCGAAGTCCTGCAGGTCGCGGTGCCCGGCCAGGTCGAGGGTCCCAGACGAATGGCCGAAACCGCGCGGCTGGTAGCGCACCACGATGTAACCCTCGGCGGCGAAGCGCGCGGCCTGCACGATGTAGTCGTAGGGCTCGCTGGCCCAGTCGTCGATGAAGATCACCGCGGGAAGCGCCTGGTCCCCGGACCGTCGCGGGACGATCACGTGGGCCGCCAGGCGGGTGCCGTCCGGGGTGTTGATATGCAGCTGGCGGACCCGCTCGAAGTCGAACCCGGACAGGCTGAAGCCGTTCCAGGCCTGTACCGGGGGCGCGCACAGCAGGGTGACCAGCAGGAGCCCGCGCAGGAGGCGGGGCAGGTGTCGCGGGGGTGGCTGCGGTCGCATCATCAGGGTCTGTTGCGGCCCGACACCGGATCAGCAAGGATGTGGAAAAGATAACAACGGCATGGTCATTCGGCAAACAATGTCATTCGAGGCCGTTTACCCGGCCCGGGAGAGTCCCATGAACGCGCTGGAGGAACACGCGGTGCAGTGCCCCAACTGCTGGGAAACCATCACCGTCCTGGTGGACTGCAGCGTGGCCCGGCAGGAATACACCGAGGACTGCCCGGTCTGCTGCCGCCCGTTCCGGGTCCGGGTCAGCACGGGAGAGCCCACCACCGTGGACCTCCTGCACGAGGACGAGGCCTGAGTCCGGCGGGTCAGCCGCCCCCCCCGGCATCGAGAATGCTGCCCGCGTATTCACGCAGGGCGCCGAGAATCCCGGCCTGGTCCGGTGTCAGTCCTTCCCGCTCCAGTTCCGCGATACGCGCGAGGCAGGCCTGCACGGTGATGCTCGCGCCGCCATCCGGATCGGTGAGGCGGTGGCGGCGGAAGGCCTCCCAGTCCTCACGTTCTCCGGCGTCCAGCGCGTCGGGCCAGTTGCGCGCCTTGTAACGCGGCAGCAGCGCCCGCAGGCGGCCATCGACAAAGTGCCAGCGGTCCGCGCGCAGGTCGGCGGGGCTACTGGACCGGACCGCTTCCATCAGCCGCTGGTCGCCGGGCGGGGAAAATTCCCCGTACAGGCGGAGGTCCGGGTCGTCGGGCCGGGAAAACTGGCGCGTGAAAACCGCTTTCAGGCGCGACTCCAGGCCCTGCGCGTCGTGAATCATCTTCCAGTGCCGACGACACTGGTCCATGTCGATCTGCATGCGGGCGGCCACCGCGCCGTCGATCTCCTCGACATCCACCACGATCGGACAGCGATTGGTGCGCAATTCCTTCAGGGGGATGCGTGTCTCGCCCTCCCCCAGGTCCTCCTGGCGGGTGAACACCCTGCGTGCGATTTCCTCGCCATCGAGCCGCAGCAGGTCTGCGGGATCGGCACGCAGGTCATAGACGATCACCGAGTTGCGGTTGTTCGGATGCGCCATGAGCGGCATCACCAGGGACGCGCAGCCACGCTCTGCGGGAAACATGCGCGACACGTGCAGGAACGACTTGCGCCGCTGCAGGTCGATCAGGGCCGCCACGTTCTGCTTGCGGCGCAGCGCATGGCACTGGCGGTAGAGCTCCGGTTGCCGCTCCCGCAGCAGGGCGGCGACCGCGATGGTGGCGCGCACGTCGGCGAGCGCATCGTGGGCGTCCTGGTGACCGATGCCATTCGCCGCGGTCAGGTCCTCGAGGCGGAAACTCGGCTTGCCGTCCGCATGATCCGGCCACTGGATGCCATCCGGGCGCAGCAGGCGGGCGAGGCGCACCACGTCGATCAGGTCCCAGCGCGAATTGCCGTCGCGGTACTCGCGGGCGTAGGGGTCGAAGAAATTGCGGTACAGGGTGTAACGGGTGAACTCGTCATCGAAACGCAGGCTGTTGTAGCCCGCCACGCAGGTGTCCGGCGTACTGAACTCGGCG
>JBFGWM010000132.1:0-7720 GCA_041588495.1 Pseudomonadales bacterium
CCGGTTGCCACCGAGCTGACCTCGCTGCAACTGGTGGCGGGGAATCCAAACATCGACCCGGAAACCATCGACAGCTACGAGTTCGTGATCCAGCGGCAGCGCGAGCACTGGAAGGCGGAGTTCGTCTGGTTCTACAGCCGCTGGAAGGACCGCATCAATACCCAGTCCTGCGTCGGACAGCCCCAGTGTTTCCCGACCACCGGGTTTTTCCAGCAATACACGAACCAGGGAACCAATATTTCGCGCGGCATCGAGTTGATCCTCGGCTGGACCGGCGACCGGCTCCGGGTGGACTCGAGCTATTCCTACGTGACCAGCGAGGACGAGTTGCAGACTATCGACTACGTCGCCTTCCCCCGGCACATCCTCAACCTCGGCTTCGGATACACCCTGAAGGAGCACGGAATCGACATCTATGTGAACAACCGCGTCCACTACAAGGCAAAGGAAGGCAAGGTGTTCGCGCCCAACTTCGTGCGCCCACCGGACCTCCCGCACTACTGGAAGGTCGACCTCAACGTGACCAAGACGGTTAGTCCGGACCTGGAATTCTTCGTCAACTTCCGCAACCTGTTCGACCGCGACAACTTCCACCCCTCGATTTGGAACAACGAGGGGGGCATTCCCGACGAGCAGTTCAACGTCAGCGCCGGGGTACGCTTCAAGATCTGATCACGGGCTTCAGAAAAGAAAAAAGGACCCGCCGAGGGTCCTTTTTTCGTTGCTGCCGGGTGGTTTCAGTCCGCGGCAGGGGCCCCGTTCCCCTCCAGCATGTGCGTCAGGTTGGCCGTGAGTTGCGGGTCCTCCGCCATCACCGGGCGCAGGTCGTCGGCACCGAGCCAGAAACCCTCGACCGGGGTTCCCGCCTTGATGGTCTTGTCGAAGCGGCCGGTGATCAGCGACATCGCGCCGACCACGGCGCCCGCGCCGAGCACTTCCTCGACCTCCCGGCCTTCACCGGTATCACGCAACACCTCCACCGACCCCCGCTCCACGATCAGCAGGGCGCCGCCGTTGTCACCCTGGCGCATGATGGTGTCGCCGGCGCTGTACAGCCGCACCTCCGACGCGCCCACCAGTTTCGCGATCGTGCCATCGGAGAGTTCGCGCACCCAGGGGATCTGGCGCAGCATCTTCTCGACGTCCGGTGGCTGGCGCTTGATGGGCACGTTGCGCAGGTTCTTCATGCGCATTTCCACCTCCTCGACCAGGCGCTCCGCCTCCGGCTTGTCGAGAACACCCGCGGACACCAGTTGCTGGATCACGGCGCGCTCACGGTTGAGCAGGGCCCGGGTCGCGGCCTGGGTCTCGAGCGCGGCAAGAATTTCCGGGAAGGAATCGCGCAGGTGCTCGATGCGCAGGAACGTGTCCCGCTTGTTCTGCAGGATTTCCTCGCGCACGCGATTCTCGGCCTCCGCGGACGGCGCCAACTGCGACAGGTAACCGGAGATCTCGTCCTGGGCGTTGATGAACCCGCGCGCCGCGTCATAGCCGGTGGCCATGCGCTCGAACGTGGCCGAAATCGCCGCCTTGCGCAGCCAGCTGATGCGGTTGGCCCAGGCCAGCAGCGGCGGGGTCGCCCACAGTTCGTGGAGTTCCGTGCGCGGACCGATCTCCGGATCTCCGTCGAGAGCATGTTCCACGGCCTCGACCAGCTTGTTGGCCGCCGCCCCGCTGAGCATGCCCTGCTGGTACTGGGTCCAGTAGTTCTTGCGCTCGGCCTCCAGCAGGCGGCGCCGGTAGGCCATGTCGAGATCCCGATCGGTGGCGGCCTTCTCCGGTTCCTCTCCGCCTGCGCCCTCGTATCCGAGCTCCGTGGTGGCGCGGATGTGTTCCCAGTTGGCGGCCTGCAGGAACTGGTTCTGCTGCAGGTCGGGCACCAGCTTTTCCAGGGCGTCACGTATGCTGCCGCGGGCCTTGTCGATGGTGACCTGCTTGGCCGGGGGCAACTTGTCGAGACCCAGCTTGCGGAACAGCATCGGCATGGTCATGCCGTTGACGAGAATGGTGAGCACCACCATGCCGGCGCAGAGGAACAGGATCATTTCGCCGACCTCGGCCGGAATGTCCGGATTCTGGGCGACGACCAGGGCCAGGGCCAGGGCCACGGCCCCGCGCAGTCCGCCCCAGATCAGGACCAGGGATTTCTCCCGCGTGATGCCGATGCCGATGCGCTTGAGAATCGGGTTGAACAGGGTGATGGTGCCGCCCCGGATCAGGGTGGCGCAGACGTACAGCACGCCGAGGATGATCCAGGCCTCGGCGGAGTCCACGCGCACGCGGTCGGCAATCACGATGCCGACCAGCAGGAAGATGAGGGTATTGGCGAGATAGGCGAGCAGTTCCCAGAAGTGGTGCAGGAAGCCGCCAACCTCCGGGGAGATTCGCGTGCGCCCGATACTGGCGAACAACAACGCCATGGCCACGATCCCCACCACACCGGATACATGGAACAGTTCCTCGGCGATGAAAAACACCAGGTAGGCGCAGGCCACGGTCACGGTGATCTCGATCATCGCGTCGTTGAACACGCGGCCGATCCAGATCAGGGCGAGAATACCCAGCACCACGCCGATGACCAGGCCCAGGGTGACCACCCAGGCAAAGCTGCCGACCGTGCCGATCAGGCTGAAACCGGTACCGCTCGCGGCGCCGACCACCATGCCGTAAAACAGCGTGAACAGCACGATCGCGGTGCCGTCATTGAGCAGCGACTCGCCCTCGATCAGGGTCTCCAGGCGCTTGCGCGAACTCTGTTCCTTGAGCAGGGCAACCACTGCCACCGGGTCGGTGGCGCTGACCAGGGCCCCGAACATGAAACACACCGGCCACGACCAGTCCCAGGGGAACACGGTCTTGGCCAGCAATGCGGTCAGGCAGGTGCAGACGATCAGTCCCGGAACCGCGAGCGTCGCAATCTGGGAGAAGGTGCGCCGGAACAGGTGCACCTCCATGGCGAACGCCGACTCGAAGATCAGGGTGGGCAGGAACAGGAACAGGATCAGGTGCGGGTCGATGTTGGAGATCAGGCCGATCGAATGCCCGACCATCGGCGCGAATCCCTCGAACATGTGCCCGCGCTCGGCGGTTCCCAGCAACAGGCCGATGACCAGCAGCGCGACGGTATACGGAATCGGCGTGCCTTTCAGAAGGTGGCGCATGCCCGCGCCGAGCAGCAGCGAGAGGCTGACGAACAGGAGGATCAGGATTCCGGGTTCGTGTACCATTTCGGCTGACCGCGCGGGAAAAGTACCCTTGAGTTTATGCAGTGAACCCAGCCCGCGCCACACGACGAGACCGACCGAACGGTCTCGGAAAACCCCGGCGAACAGGAAGCAGGCAATGGCAAAATGGATTCCGGTCACGTCCGAGAACGCGCTCGCCGACGGCGATCACGAGGTGGTCGAACTGGACAGCGGGGTCAGCGTATTGCTGGTCTACACGGAGAGCCAGTTCTTCGCGATTGAAAACTTATGCACCCATGACGGTGGCGACCTCGGCGGGGGACCCGTGGAAGGTCACGAGGTGATCTGTCCGCGCCACGGCGCACGGTTCTGCCTGAAAACCGGAGAGGCGCTGACGCCACCCGCCTATGACGACGTGGCGACCCATGCCGTGCGCATCAACGACGGCGTCGTGGAGATCTGGGACGAGGCCGGGGAAGCGCCGGCGGGATAACCCCCGACGCCCGGTACATGCGGAAGTTTGGAGCGTCAGCCGTCTGAGGCTTCGGCCTCCAGGCGCGCGGCGAGGGACACTTCGGCAAAGGCATTGGCCGCCTTATCCGAGGGGATTTTCGCGGCGTCGCCGTCGGCGCGGCGCGACTTCATCGCCTTCAGTTCGTCAACCTTGCGCCAGTGGTCGTAGAGCACGTGGTCGAGGTAGTCGACAATCGTCATGTCTTCCTCGATTGCGTGCTGCTTCAACAGTTTGCGCGTGTTCTTGCGAATCGGCGTGTTGACCGGTTTTTCCTTCATATCGAATACATCCTAACTTCTCTTAAATACTAATTTGAGAACACGATCATTGTAGTCCCGTAAAAACAAGAATGCTACCGTTTTCTCGTTTTATAACTGATTAGTTTAGAATTTTACCAAAGCATTGGTCAAAAAGTAAGTCATCTCATGGACTTACCGACCACGTCCTGGCGATGCCACGATGGGCCATCAACTTGTGATACGGGCACGTCGGGGCCTGCCGCAACCGGCAAACCTCGAGGGTGGAAGGGCTTAATCCTTGGGCAGGTTCTCGTAGTGCGGATGCACTTCGCGAGGCTTGTGGTCCAGGTTGTTGAAATCGGCAACCGCGCGCAGAACGTCGCGCCGGCTGATCTGGCCGACCAGTTGACCGTCCTCGTCCACGACCGGATAGCGGCGGCGTTTCTCCCGGATGAAGCGCCTGGCGACATCAATGATGTCGGTATTGGCACTGACGGTTTGCGGTTCACGGGTCATGTAATCGCTGACCCGGCCACCCACCTCCTCGTAGTAGCTGCCGCTGAGGATGTGCTTGAGGCAGTCGCTTTCCGAGATCACCCCGACCAGCTGGCCGGCCTCGTTGATCACCGGGGCCCCGGAGATACGGTGCTTGATCAGGCCGTTGATGGCATCAAAAAGGTCCATCTGCGAGGTGAACTGCACCAGGTTGGTGGTCATGTAGTCCCTGACTTTGACTGATTTCAGCATGTCGTCTCCTGCCCGCAGGCACCCCGCTCCGCTACTTACCCATGGTCGATCGCCTTAACCGAAAGTTCGGCCAGACCGCGCACCGCGCGCGGGACCACCGGAATAAGGCCCTTCAAAGTATAGGCAAACTTTTCCGCAACCCTAAAACAATTTTGCGCCCGCGCCAGCACATGTCACAAGGCGTTGAGCAGGAGATCCGTGCGCGCCGCCATGATGAAATCGTTGCGGTGCAGCCCCTTGATCTTGTGGGTCCACCAGGTGACCGTCACCTTTCCCCACTCGGTGAGAATCGCCGGGTGGTGTCCATGGGCCTCGGCCAGTTCGCCGACCTGGTTGGTGAAGCCAAGCGCTGCCCGGAAATTCTTGAACTTGAATGTCCGCTCCAGCTGCATGATCCCGTCACGGACCTCCACGTTCCAATCGGGAATCTCGCCGATCAGCTGCCGGAGTTCCGCCTCCTCCACGCGTGGCGCATCGGCCCGGCATGCCTCGCACTGCTGCTCACTGAGACCACTCATTTCATCCCCTCCCGGATGCGCACCGCCCGCGCCAGGTGGCGTCGGAAGCGCTTTCAATTCAGAATACCGCCCTCTCCCCCAACGTGTCACAGGTTAGACCACCATGAGCGCTTCCCCCTCGTTCACGGCACTGAACATCGCGCTGCTGACCGTATCCGACTCCCGCACCCTGGAAACCGACACCTCCGGTGCGGCACTCGAGAAGCTGCTCGGTGAGGCCGGTCACCGGCTGGCCGCGCGCGACCTCCTGCCCGACGACCGCTACCAGCTGCGCGCCCGGGTATCGGCCTGGATCGCGGACCCCGGCGTGCAGGCCGTCATCATCAGCGGCGGCACCGGTTTCACCGGCCGCGACAACACCCCCGAGGCGGTCCTGCCCCTGCTCGACAAGGTGGTCGACGGGTTTGGCGAACTGTTCCGGCAGATTTCCTACCAGGAGATCGGCACCTCGACCATTCAGTCCCGCGCCCTGGCGGGGCTCGCCAACGGCACCCTGGTGTTCTGCGTACCCGGTTCGACGAACGCCTGCACGACTGCCTGGAACGGGATCCTCCGCGAGCAGCTCGACAGCCGTCACCGCCCCTGCAATTTCGTCAACCTGATCCACCGCTACACGGAATCACCCGACAGCCCCGCCGAGAACACCGCCCGGTAGCGGGATCCCTCGCGGTCCCGGTCGCTGCGGTACAGGTTGACCCGCTCCACGGGAAGACCGACATCCAGGGGTTCCGGCTGGAGGTGCAGCCAGGGCACTCCGCGACGACGCACCCGGCCCAGGGTCACGTGGGGGGTGAACGCGCGCTTCTCCACCGGCATTCCCGCCTGGCGCACCGCCGCGATCACCCGCCGGTGCAGACGAAGGATGGCCTCGTCCACGGCGAACAGGGCCAGCACGAGACGGGGCCGCGCATTGAAGGGAAAAAAGCTCGTCTCGCGAGCATGGGCGGTGAACGGGGCCTGGTCCGCCAGCTGCGCCGCAACGGCCTGTTCGAGGCGCGGCACGTCGGCGTGTAAGATGTCGCCGAGGAAAGCCACGGTCAGGTGGTAGTTCTCCGCCGGCGTCCAGCGGATCTCGCCCTTCTTGTCGAGTCCGCGCAGGGCCTCGGCACGCCACGCCAGGGCGTCCCGCGCGGTATCGTCCAGGGGCAGTGCGAGAAAGGCGCGAATTTTCAAATCCGAATCATCCGGGGCACGGGGCAGCTTGGGAAACTTTCTGAACAACATCATAGCGGGTGCCCGGCTCGCGCTCCCGTTCCCCTTCGCGGCAGGCCAGCTGCGCGCCACCCCGGGACAGGCCTGGCTGCTCCTGTGTGTGGCGCTGCTGCCCGCGGTCGCGCGCGACTGGTGGCTGACCGCGGGGCCACGCGCGTTCGAGATTTACGCCCTGTACGAGGCGTCGGCCACCGCGGTACTGGTCATGGCAGGCGCGGCACTGGTCGCCGCCGGTACCGGCAACCCGCGCCTGCACCTGGTTTTTCCGTGCGCCTGGTTCGCCGCGGCATTCACGGTGACCGGTATCCTCGCCCTGTCGGGCCTTGCGTTGGAACACGCGGGCATCGAGCGCGCCTGGTGGTGGACCACGGTGCTCGGCAGCGCCTGGATGTTCATCGTCGTCTGGCGCTCGCAGGCGGCCCTTGCAGGTGTCCCCGTTCTGCGGCGGTTCCTCAACACGACCTGCACCCTGCTGCTCCTCGCCCTGCCCGGCTGGCACATCGAGCCGGTCGCCTACTGGTACACGCTGCCACCGGAACCCGATCCGGCGGCCGCACCCGCCGAGCCCGTGGATGCCGAGCGCGTCCTGTTCGACCAGCGCGGGCTGCTCGATGCGGCCCTGGATTCCCTCGCCCCCCAGGACACGCAGCGCAGCGACTGGTACGTCGTCGGGTTCGGCGCCTACGATGCGCAGGACGTGTTCCTGCACGAGGTCGCCTACATGCGCAACCTCGCCGCAGGGCGTTTCGCGGCCGGTGACCGTTTCATCGGCCTGGTCAACCACCGTGCCACCCTGCACCAGCAACCGCTGGCCACCATCAGCAACCTGCAATACGCATTACAGGGCATCAGCACCCGCATGGATCCCGAGGATGACGTGCTGTTCCTCTATCTCACCAGCCACGGCAGCGAATACCACAGCCTGTCCGTGGAAATGGCGAACCTGCCGCTCAACCAGGTCCATGCCACGGAGCTCGCGGCGGTGCTCGCCGACCTGCCGATCCGCTGGAAGGTGGTGGTGATCTCGGCCTGTTATTCGGGCGGATTCATCCCGGCCCTCGCCGACGCGCACACCCTGGTGATCGCGGCGGCGCACGCGGAACGCCAGTCCTTCGGCTGCAGCAGCGATGCCACCATGACCTGGTTCGGACGCGCCTTCCTGCAGGAGGGCCTCGGTGCCGGCATGGACTTCGAAGAAGCGATTGACCACGCACGCAGGCTGGTCAACGACTGGGAGACCGAAGCCGGCCACGACCCGTCACTGCCACAGATATCGTTCGGCGGAAAGATTCGCGAGAAGTTGTC
>JBFGWM010000133.1:0-7710 GCA_041588495.1 Pseudomonadales bacterium
GCCGCCGCTGTGCGGCGACGTTCACCCGGCCTGCGGCCGGTTGTCGAACCGGGGGGTCTCATCAAATCCGCCCTCACCGGCAATAAAAATGCCCGCACTGGGCGGGCATTTTTATTGCTGGCGGAGAGGGGGGGATTCGAACCCCCGATACGGGGTTACCGTATACACGCTTTCCAGGCGTGCTCCTTCAACCACTCGGACACCTCTCCGGAACCCTGGGGCCGGGCGGGAGCCCGACGAATGTGCGCGTGGGAAAGGGCCGGAACTGTAAACGAGATACCGGGGCAAATCAATCGTGCGGTATCGGCTGTCAGCCGCCGGGCTCGTCCTCGTCCTTGTCGTCGTCCATGGGGGTCAGCGACAGGTTGGAGAAATCCACCTTCTTTTCCTGTGCCGGGGCGGCCGGCTTGGCCTGGGCCTGCTGGGGTGCCGGCTTCGCCGCTGGGGCGGCAGGCTTGGGCGGCGGTGCCTGAGGCGGCTCTTCCTCTTCGCCCTCCTGAGCCTCCATGGAGAAGGTGGTGCCCGACTCTTCGCCGGGCGTCCCCTTGTGCAGGCGCATCTTGAGAGCGAGGTTGTTCTTGGAGTCCGCGTTCTTGAGCGCTTCCTCGTCGGAGATCTTGCCCTCGACCCAGAGGTTGAACAGGGCCATGTCGAAGGTCTGCATGCCGACGTTACCGCTCTTCTCCATGACCGGCTTGATGCTGTCCACCTCGCCCTTCTTGATGAGGTCGGCGACGCGTGGCGAATTGAGGAGGATCTCGATGGCCGCCGCGCGTTTGCCGTCCACGGAGGGGATCAGGCGCTGGGAGATGATGCCGCGCATGTTCAGGGACAGGTCGAGGAACAGCTGCTTGTGGCGCTCTTCCGGGAACATGTTGATGATCCGGGTCAGGGCCTGGTTGGCATTGTTGGCATGCAGCGTCGATACACAGAGGTGGCCGGTCTCGGCGAACTCGATGGAGTGCTCCATGGTCTCGCGGGTCCGGATCTCCCCGATCAGGATCACGTCGGGCGCCTGGCGCAGGGTGTTGACCAGCGCGTCCTCGTAACTGTTGGTGTCGACGCCCACCTCGCGCTGGCTGATGACGCTCTTCTTGTGCCGGTGCACGAACTCCACCGGGTCCTCCACGGTAATGATGTGACCCGCGCTGTTGGTGTTGCGCAGGTTGATCAGCGCCGCCAGGGAGGTCGATTTACCGGATCCGGTGCCGCCCACGAACAACACCAGGCCGCGTTTCTGCATGATCAGCTGGCCGAGCACCTTGGGCAGATTGAGATCTTCCAGGGAAGGGATATCGGTCTTGATAGTCCGGATCACCGCGGCCCACTCGCCGCGCTGCTTGTAGATGTTCACCCGGAAGCGGCCCACCCCCGACTCGGAGATGGCCAGGTTGCACTCCGGCTTGTCGTGGAAATCCTGCTTCTGCTCGTCATCCATGATCGACTCGCAGATCGCGCGCACCTCGCCCGGCTTGTGGCTCTCGGTGCCGGGGATCGGGGTCATGGCGCCGTAAAGCTTGGTGGACGGCGGCGCGCCTGTGGTGAGGAACAGGTCCGAGGCGTCGTTTTCCACCATGTACTTGAGATAATCGATGAACTGCATTGATTCCACCTGGTCAGGAGCCTGCACGGCCGCAAGAATACGGCGCGGAAGTTACAAGTTTAATCCAAATTACCCGGACCCGTTCACCCCTCCCGGGGTCCGTTCCAGGTTTCCACGAAGTCGGCAGGATCCAGCTCGGGCAGCTTCTTGATCGAACCCGAGGGCGTGCCCACGTACAGGAAACCGATGATGTGCTCGCTGTCGTCGAGGCCCAGGGCCCGCTTCACATGGGGATGAAACGCGTAGGTTCCGGTCCGCCACATGGCGCCGAGGCCGAGGGCGTGCACGGCCAGCATCATGTTCTGGGCCGCACACCCGGCGGAAATGATCTGCTCGATCTCGGGAACCCGGTCGTGTTCCTGGGTGACCGCGAGCACAACCAGCACCATGGGCGCGCGCATGGCCATGTTGCGAATCTTTTCGGCCTGCTCCGGCGCCACCTCGCCGCAGTCGCCGCGGGCCGCCTCGAGGAACACCTCGCCAAGGGCCGCCCGCCCGTCGCCACTGATCTCCAAAAAACGCCAGGGACGCAACACCCCGTGGTCCGGCGCACGCAGGGCCGCCCGGTAGATGGCCTCGAGCTGTTCGCGGTCGGGCCCGGGCTCGCCGAGCACCGGGATCGATACCCGCGAGTGCAGCAGTTCCATGGCATCCATGGCGTCAGGTCCGTGGTTTGCTGTAAAACTACTATTCTAGCCCACCGGGAGCGGTGGTATGATTTTACAAAAGCATGAATTCATTACAGATTCTTTAACAGACTACAGATCACTGCGGATCACTGCAGATCAAAGTCGCACGGAGGGGAGCCATGAGCAGCGAGACCCGGAAGTTCGAGTCCTTTGCGGATTTCTATCCGTACTACCTGGAAGAACACTCCAACGTCACCTGCCGCCGCCTGCACTACGCGGGCAGTACCCTCGTGTTACTGACGCTGGTCTACAGCCTGGTCACCGCCCAGTACCTGTTGCTGCTGCTGTTGCCGGTGTTCGGTTACGGGTTCGCCTGGGTGGGCCACTTCTTCTTCGAACACAACAAGCCGGCGACCTTCAAATACCCGTTCTACAGCCTCGCGGGCGACTGGGTGATGTACAAGGACATGCTCACCGGCAAGATCAAGTTCTGAGCCGCAACGCTTGAGCCAGGGACGACTCGCCAGGCTGCTCGATCGCGTCGAGCAGGCGGGGAACCGCCTGCCCCATCCCACCACCCTGTTCATCATCCTGTGCGGACTGGTCCTGATCCTGTCGCAGATGGCTGCCGCCGGCGGCGTCTACGCGGTGCACCCGGTGGACGGCTCCCGCGTCGATGCCGTGAACCTGCTGGACCGCGACGGCCTGCACCGCATCCTCGGCGACATGGTGCGCAACTTCACCGGCTTCGCGCCGCTGGGCACGGTGCTGGTTGCCATGCTGGGACTCGGCGTGTGCGAGCACTCGGGACTGATCGGCGCCCTGCTGCGGCGCATGGTCGCCAATGCCCGGCCCGGGCGTCTCACCGCGGCCGTGGTTTTCGCCGGGGTGCTCTCCAGTATCGCCGCCGACGCCGGCTACGTGGTGCTGGTGCCACTGGCGGGCATCCTGTTCCTCGGCGCCGGGCGTCACCCGGTGGCGGGCATCGCCGCCGCCTTTGCCGGCGTGTCGGGCGGCTTCAGCGCCAACCTGCTGGTGGGCCCCGTGGACGCGCTGCTGGCCAGCCTGTCCACCGAGTCCGCGCGCCTGGTCGACCCCGGGTACACGGTGGCGATCACCGCCAACTACTGGTTCATGATCGTGTCCACGCTGCTCATCACCGTGCTCGGCACCTGGGTGACGGAACGCCTGGTCGCGCCGCGTCTCGGCGAGTGGGAGGGGGAGCGTGGGGCCGTGACTGAGGCCGCGGTCGGCTTATCGGCCGACGAGCGCCGGGGACTGCGCGCCGCAGGTGTCACCTTCGCCGTGATCGCCGTGCTGCTGCTCTGGGCCACGGTGCCGGATGACGGGCTCCTGCGCGACCCGGAAACGGGATCCGTGCTCAACTCGCCCTTCATCCGCGGACTCGTGGCGCTGATCTTCCTGGTCGCGACCGCCTGCGGGCTGGCCTACGGCGTGGCCGCCGGCACTTTCCGCAGCGACCGCGAATTCATCGAGTCCATGGAAAAGACCATGGCGACCATGGCCACGTACCTGGTGCTGATGTTCTTCGCCGCCCAGTTCGTGGCCTGGTTCGGCTGGTCGAACCTCGGCCTGATCCTCGCCGTGCGCGGCGCCCAGGGCCTGCAGGCGCTGCAGGTCGGCGCCATCCCGCTGATGATCACCTTCGTGCTGTTCATCGCCTTCCTCAACCTGTTCATCGGCAGCGCCTCGGCCAAGTGGTCGGTGCTGGGGCCGGTGTTCGTCCCCATGTTCCTGCTCGCCGGCGTGCCGCCCGAGATCACCCAGGCCGCCTATCGTATCGGCGACAGCAGCACCAACATCATCACCCCGCTGATGCCCTACTTCGGCATCGTGGTGGCGTTCGTGCGGCAGTACGACCACGAGGCCGGCATCGGCACCATCATCGCCCTCATGCTGCCCTTCTCCATCGCCTTCCTCGGCGGATGGAGCGTGCTGCTTGCCGCCTGGCTCCTGGTCGGCTGGCCCCTGGGTCCCGGCGCCCCGGTGCTGTAGAGCCTCCCGTTTTGTGAACTGCGTCACAAAATAATTCACCGATCTTCACAAACTGATAACTGGCGCACAGTTTCCCTGCGGCGCGCGGCGTACAGTTGTCTCCAATGCAATACGCAACCTCTGGCAGGAAAACGGAAATGAAACTCAGCGACATCAGGGAAAAAGGACTGCGCGCCATTCTGGGCGGGGAAACCGACCTCGAGTACCGCGACCGCTACGTCGGGCTCACGATGACCGTGATCGGCCTCGTTGCCATGGCGATCCTGCCGGAAGCCGCGGAAGTCCGCACCTACTTCACCAGCAACACGCCGGACACCGACCTGATCTACCAGGTCCTGTTCTGCACCAGTTTTCTCGCGCTGATCGGGCCCTGCCTGATGCTGCCCTACCGGGTCGGCGCGCTGCCGCTGGTGTTCGCCATCGGCTGGACCATTCTCCAGGTCAACGCCGAGTTCAATCCTGAACCGACTTTGGCCGAGACCGCGAAACAGGTGCTGCCGGCAGAAGACCGCGCCTACAACGAGGACCTGCTGGTCGCGCACAACTAGGCGTTACCGGCGCCGCCCCCCGCCCCGACGGTCCGTGACCGCCGGGGCGTCTCGCGTTGGCAGCGCGTGCCCATGGACCGTCATCCAGCCCCACAATTAAATTCCAGCCCGTACACGCGTTCAATTTTTTTCGTGAACCCGGTCACAATTTGCGCTGCCCATCTCGCGTACATTTCATATCAACAAATTTGAATGAATGTTCGCTTACGGAGACTGCAGGCATGCACCGGATACTGATCCCCACGCTCACCATACTGGCCCTGACCCTCGGCGTAGCCGCCGCCCATGCCATCGACACCGACATCTTCGTCCGCAACCCGGTGGTGGGCGGCAAACCCAACATCCTGCTGATGATTGACAACTCCGCAGACTGGAACGCGGTCGTGAGCCGTGACGGGCGCACCCGCAAGGCGCTGACCCACGAAGCCGCATACCGCTTCATCGACGCCCTGGATCCCGAGCTGGAGGTCAACCTCGGGATCATGATCCACGCCCGGGGCAACCGTCCCCAGGGCGGCAAGATCCTGCACCGGGTGCAGCCGCTGACCCCGCTCTACCGTGAACAACTGTTGCGCACGCTCTACTCGCGGGAGCCCACCGACAGCAACCGCAACGGGCGCATCGATCCCGCCGAGTTCGCCGCCAGCGACCGCGATGCCGCCCTGGAGACCAGCAACAACGCACCGCTCGCCCTCGCGCTCAACGAAGCCTACCTGTACTTCGCGGGTGAAATGCCCGCCTCCGGCGCCCAGCCCCGCGACAGCCGCGACCTGCTGGCCGTCAATCCCCTCACCGGCCGCTATGTGAGCCCGGTGAACGAGGCCTTCAACTGCGCTGACAACCACGTCATCGTGGTGGGCGGCGGCGACCCGGACAGCGGCGAGAACAACGCCGCCCGCACCCAGCTCGCGCGCATCGGCGAACCCCGCGATACGGAGCCTGTGGACCTGCCCGCCGACAGCGACCTGTTCGAGTCCAGCTGGGCCGACGAGTACGCCCGATTCCTGTCCCGCACCGACGCCAACGAGGGGGTCAGCGGAGACCAGCTGATCACGGTCTCCGTGATCGACATCCACGACCGTCAGAGCCGCCAGTCAGGCACCCGCCCCTTCCGTTCCGCGCGCACCCTGCTGCGCAGCATTGCCGAGCAGGGGGATGGACTGTATGCCGAAGCCGACAGCGCCGGGCGCGCGTTCGAGGCCATGCTCGCCTCCCTGGGCGAGGTGAACAACACCGCCACCGTGTTCGCCGGCTCCGCATCCCCGGTATCGCGTCACAATCCCGGACGGCACGTGAACGAGGTCTATCTCGGCATGTTCCGGCCCGACGAACTGAACCGTCCGCGCTGGTGGGGAAATCTCAAGGCCTACCAGCTCGGGCTGGACGCTGCCGGCGCGGTGGTGCTGACCGATGCCCGTGGCGAGCCGGCGCGCAGCGAGCGCACCGGGTTCATCCTGCCGGAATCGGAAAGTTTCTGGAGCCACGCGTCGAACGACTGGGAATTTTCTCCGCGCGGGAACCCGGCGTCCGCGTCCGATCTCCCGGATGGAGAGGTCGTGGAAAAAGGCGGGGCCGCGCAACAGCTGCGTGAGCGTCGTCCGGAACAGCGCAAGGTGCTGACCTGCACTGGCAATTGCAACGCGGGCAGCCTGCTCTCCGCGACCCCGTTCTCGCGGTCCAACGCATCCCTGACCGCGCCCCGCTTCTGTTCGCTGATCGACACCGCCGGCAACCGCGGACTGCCCTCGCTGCCCTATTACGCACAACGCACCAACCTCGACGGCAACGGCGTGATCGACGCCATCGACTGCCCCCTCGATGAACTCGTCGACTGGGTCCGCGGCCGCGATGTGTTCGATGCCAACCATGACGGCAGCCGCAACGACATGCGCCCCGACGTCCACGCCGACGTGCTCCACGCCCAGCCGCTGGCGGTGAACTACGCGCGTGACGGCAGCGACACCGACTCGGTGATCTTCTACGGCACCAACGGCGGCACCTTCCACGCCGTCCACGGCGGACTCGACGGCACCCGCGGCACCGAGCTGTGGAGCTTCGTTGCCGAGGAGTTCTTCCGCGACCTCAAGACCCTCTACGACAACGAGGCCCAGGGCTTCACCACCCAGTTCCGGCCGCATTTCTTCGACGGCACCGCCACGGTCCTCGAGCAGGACGTCAACCGCGACGGCCGCCTGGTGGCAGCCGACGGCGACCGGGTCCTGCTATACATCCCGGTGCGGCGCGGGGGTCGCTTCATCTACGCCCTCGACGTCAGCGACCCGGAGGAACCGCGCTTTCTCTGGAAGCGTTCCTCGACGAGTCGCGGCTACGCCGAACTAGGGCAGACCTGGTCGCGGCCGCGCGTGGCCCACGTTCGGACCAGCGATCACACCGGCCCGGTGCTGGTGTTCGGCGCGGGCTACGACGCCGCCGTCGATGACATCCCGGCATCCTCACCCACCGACACCGTGGGCCGCGGCGTGATGGTGGTCAACGCCCTGACCGGAGAACTGATCTGGCAGGTCGGACCCGCACCGGCCGGCGCCCGTCACAACCTGCGGTACGACGGGATGACCCACAGCTTTCCTGCGGAAGTCACGGTGGTCGACGGCAACCGGGACCGCTACGCGGACCGCGTCTATGCCACCGATTCCGGCGGCAGCATCTGGCGCATCGACGTCGCCGATCCCGATCCCGCGCGCTGGGTGGTCAGCCGCCTCGCGCAACTCGGCGATCACGGCAATCTCAGCCTCCACGACAACCGCGAGTTCTTCAATGCACCGGACGTGGTGGCGGGACGCGACGAGCGGGGCCCCTACTACGCCATCCTCACCGGTTCCGGCGACCGCGAGAACCCGTTGGGACAGACCACCCGGGACCGCTTCTACATGATCCGCGACCGCGCGGTGGCGCC
>JBFGWM010000134.1:0-7689 GCA_041588495.1 Pseudomonadales bacterium
CAGCGCAAGGACGCCCGCTTCATCAATACCGGCATCATGCCGTCCCTGTTCGGTTCGGTGGCCTCCGATGCGCTGGCGGACAACCGGGTCATCTCCGGTGTGGGTGGACAGTTCAATTTCGTCGACATGGCGCACCACCTCAAGGACGGGCGCTCGATCCTCATGTGCCGCGCGGTGCGCGACAAGGAAGGCGCCGGCGCCTCGAGCAACGTGGTGTACAACTTCGGCCACTGCACGGTTCCGCGCCACCTGCGCGACATCATCATCACGGAGTACGGGATCGCCAACCTGCGCAGCCGCACCGATTCGGAATGCGCCAAGGAAATGCTCAAGGTCACCGACTCCCGTTTCCAGGAGGAATTGCTGTCCAGGGCGAAGGCCGCCGGAAAGGTCGAGGCCAGTTACCAGATTCCGGAGCATTTCCGCCACAACACGCCGGAAAAACTCGAGCGCATCCTGCAGAAGTACCGGAAGGACGGGCACTTCCAGCCGTTCCCCCTAGGCTGTGACTTCAACGAGGAGGAACTGCTCCTCGGCAAGGCGCTCAAGGGCGTGAAGGCTGCCGCCACCACCACGCCCAAGTGGCGGCTGGCGCTGGACGCGTTCCTGTTCAAGGACATTCCCGCGGGCGCGCGACCCTACCTGGAACGGCTGCAGATCGGCGAGCCGCAGGGCATGCAGGACAAGGTCGTGCGCATGCTGCTGGTGCGCGAGCTGCAGGCGGCGGGAGCCTGCTAGGCCGATCACGGCAGGCCCGCGACGGTACCTGCGCGCACCCGCTGAACGCGGGTGTTCTTTAACCCGGACGAGAGGCCGGCGCGACCCGGTTTGCAGATGCTGAGCAGCGACACGCGAGATTGGCGCGCGGGGATCGTCGGGCTGTGCCTCCTGATGCTGGTGTCAGCCTCCGCGTTTTCAGCGGAGGCGGGCGCGGATGCGGCGATCAAGCGCGTTCTGATCGTCGACGAGCAACTCAGCCACGTCAATCTCGGGCCTTACCTGGCGTACCTGGAGGATCCCGGCGGCAAGTTCACTTTCGAGCAAATCTCGAGCCCGGAGTACGCCGCGCGGTTCGCCGGTCTTCCCGACGACAAGATCGCGTTCGGCCGCTCGCCGGATCCCCACTGGTTCCGTTTCCGGCTGACCAATTCCGGGTGGCAACGCCTGCAACTCTACCTGCGCGCCAGTTACCCACTGCTGGACCTGTTCGAGGTGTACGTGCCGGACGGGGAGGCCTACCGGCAGATCACCCTCGGCGACCAGTTCCCCTTCGACCACAGGATCCTGCCGATCAGTCACTTCGTGGTGCCGATCGAGATGCTCCCGCACGGCACCAGCACGATCTACATGCGGATTCAGACCACCAGCAATTTCGCCACCGACCTGCACCTGAGCGCCGAGTTACCGTATTTGAAGTTCCTGCACGACGAGCAGACTGTCATCGGAATCTTCTACGGGTTCGCCCTGTGCCTGATTGCCTACAACCTGTTCCTGTTCGCGTCGACCCGGGAACCGGCCCAGCTCTGGTTCACCCTGTACGTGTTGTTCACCATCGGCTACGAGTCGAACCTGGACGGTCTGCAATACGAGATGCTCGGCTTCGCCACGGCCTGGCAGCAGATCGCCAGCCTGGTGCTGGGCATGGCGGCCGCGATCTTCTTCCTGTACTACACCATTTACACCCTGGGGCTGCGCGATCGCGCGCGCTGGATGATCAACGGCATGCGTATCGGCATCGGTCTGCACTGCGTGGTCATCGTCGGGCTGCTGACCCTGGATATCGCGACGATGGTCGGACTCTTCGGGTTCAGCGCCATTTACTCGTTGCTGTTCAGTTTCGTGGTCGGCATGGTCCGCCTGTTCCAGGGCTCGCGCAGCGCGCGCTATTACGTCGCGTCATTCCTCGTGCTGTTCGTGGTGGGCATCGTGACCTTCCTGTCGGCTGTGGGCATGATGCACGTGTACGCAGAGGCCCTGGTCGGCTTCAAGCTGGCCCTCGCGCTGCAGATGATCATGCTCGCCCTGGCGCTCGCCGACCGCATCAATTCGCTGAAGGATCAGCGGGTCCGGTTGCGTCAGCAGGCCCTGATCGCCGAGACCCGCAGCCAGTCCACCAGTGATTTTCTTGCCACCATGAGTCACGAGATCCGCACCCCGATCAACGGCGTGCTGGGAACCGCGGCGCTGATGGAGGATACCGAGCTGAACGGGATCCAGAGCCGCTACCTGGATGTCATCACCAGCTCCGGCCGGGCCCTGCTGGGGGTCATCAACGACGTCCTGGATTTCTCCAAGATCACCGCCGGGAAAATGGACCTCGAGGTCATCGACGGTAATCTGGAAACCCTGCTCAACGAATGCGTCTCGGTATTCTCGCTGAAGGCGGAGCAGGCCGGGCTCGAGTTTTACCTGACGATCCGGCCGGGCACGCCGGTCAAGCTGCGATTCGACCCGACTCGGGTGCGGCAGGTGGTGCTCAATCTCCTTGGTAACGCCTTCAAGTTCACCGAGACCGGCGGCATCGTGTTGCGGGCCTTTCCGGTAGAGGGCGAGGATGGACAGCCCCTGGTCCAGGTCGAAGTCCAGGACAGCGGGATCGGGATTTCCGAGGACGCCCAGGGGCGCCTGTTCGAGTCCTTCTCCCAGGCCGACGCCTCGACCACGCGGAAGTTCGGCGGCACCGGGCTTGGACTCGCCATCTGCAAGAAACTGGCCGAACTGATGGGTGGCACGATCGGCGTGCACAGCGTGCCCGGAGAGGGCGCGACGTTCTGGTTCCGGATCCCGGCGACACCCGCGGAGATGCCGGACGAGGTGCCTGACTGCAGCACTGCGCGCTTCGAGGAACTGCACCTTCTGCTGGTGACCGGCCTCGTCTCCTACGCGAGCGCGATCGGCGAGGAACTCGCCCAGTACGGCATCCACCTCGATGTCTGTACGACGGGTGACGAGGCACTGGAGCGGATCCGCAGCGCGGAGATTCCCTACCGCGTGATCGCGATCGGGCGTGATTCGGTGGACCTGGATCCGCTGGAACTCTGCGCCAAGCTCCGGGAGCAGGGCTGCGGCGAGGATTCCGAGATCGTGCTCGTCAGCACCCTGCGCGAGGCAGAGGAGGCAGCCCGCCTGCGCAAGCACGGCTTCAGCGCGGTGATGGGCGCGCCGTTGTCCAGTGCCCAGACCCGGGATGCGCTGGAGGAAATGCTGTCCGCGCCAACCGACGCCACCGGTCGCAAGAAGAACGCCGCCGACTGTCCGGACTTCAGCCACCTCAAGGTGCTGGTGGTGGATGACAACGACGTCAACCTGATGGTCGTCTCCGGCCTGTTGAACAAGTTCAAGATCCAGCCGGAAAAGGCCTCGGACGGACGCGAGGCACTGGAACGGTTCAAGGCTGCCGAGCCGCCCTACGACCTGGTGGTGATGGATTGCGAGATGCCGGAAATGGACGGGTTGACCGCGGCCCGCGAGATGCGGCTTCACGAGTCCGCTGCCGGCCGCGAACCTGCCGTGATCATCGCGCTCTCCGCGCATGCCATGCTCGAGTCCCGCCAGGCGAGCCTGGACGCGGGCATGAACGATCACATGACCAAGCCGGTCAGCATCAACGCGCTGCAGGACAAGCTGAGCGAATGGTGCGGAACTGCGAAAAGCGCTCAGCCGGCCTAGCAGAAGCGGGTGAGGGCGGGGCCGCCACGGCCGCCCGGGCGGTGCCTCCCGGGGCCACCTGTTGTATCCTTGACGCTCCTTGAACAGATGGTCCGCACCCCGCAACGGTGGCCGCGGACTTCCAGAGATTCGCCCCATGAATACCCAGTACCGAACGGCCCTGCCCGGAACAGGCCTCGACCATTTCGACACCCGTGCGGCGGTCGAGGACATCCAGCCTGGCGCCTATGACCGCCTGCCCTACACCTCGCGCGTGCTCGCAGAGAACCTGGTGCGTCGCTGCGACCCGGCGACACTGACCGAGTCCCTGAAGCAGATCATCGAACGCAGGCGGGAACTGGATTTTCCCTGGTTCCCGGCACGGGTGGTCTGCCATGACATCCTGGGCCAGACCGCGCTGGTGGATCTTGCCGGCCTGCGGGACGCCATCGCGGCCAAGGGCGGGGACCCCGCCAAGGTCAACCCGGTGGTGCCCACGCAGCTGATCGTCGATCACTCGCTGGCGGTGGAGCATGCGGGTTTCGAGGCGGACGCCTTCGAGAAGAACCGTGCCGTGGAGGAGCGCCGCAACGAGGACCGCTTCCACTTCATCAACTGGACCAAGACCGCGTTCAAGAATGTCGACGTGATTCCGCCGGGGAACGGCATCATGCACCAGATCAACCTGGAGCGGATGTCGCCGGTGGTGCAGGTCCAGGACGGCGTGGCTTTTCCGGATACCTGTGTTGGTACTGACAGCCATACCCCCATGGTGGATGCGTTGGGCGTGATCTCGGTGGGTGTGGGTGGACTGGAGGCCGAGTCGGTAATGCTGGGGCGTGCGTCCTGGATGCGGCTTCCGGACATTGTCGGGGTGGAACTCAGCGGCCGGCTGCATCCGGGTATCACCGGTACCGACCTGGTTCTGGCGTTGACCGAGTTCCTGCGCCGCGAACGGGTGGTCGGTGCCTATCTCGAGTTCTATGGCGAGGGCGCTTCCAATCTCACTCTCGGCGATCGCGCGACGATCTCCAACATGACGCCGGAATATGGCGCGACTGCGGCGATGTTCTACATCGACGGGCAGACGATTGATTACCTCCGCCTCACCGGCCGCGATGACGAGCAGGTGAAGCTGGTGGAAACCTATGCGCGGGAAGCCGGCCTGTGGGCCGACACCCTGCGCAACGCCGAGTACGAGCGCGTGCTGAAGTTCGACCTGTCCACGGTCGGCCGTAACATTGCCGGCCCCTCGAACCCCCATGCCCGGGTGCCGACCTCGGAACTTGCTGCCCGCGGCATCAGCGGTGCGGTGGAAACTGAAGAAGGGCGGATGCCCGATGGCGCCGTGATCATCGCCGCGATC
This sequence comes from Pseudomonadales bacterium, assembly GCA_041588495.1. Taxonomy (GTDB): domain Bacteria; phylum Pseudomonadota; class Gammaproteobacteria; order Pseudomonadales; family JBFGWM01; genus JBFGWM01. The sequence continues at coordinate 5,015 of JBFGWM010000134.1, forward strand.
ACCAGCTGCACCAATACCAGCAACCCGCGCAACATGATTGCCGCGGGCCTGATCGCCCGCAATGCGAACCGGCTCGGGCTCAATCGCAAGCCCTGGGTCAAGAGTTCCCTGGCGCCGGGATCCAAGACGGTGAAGATGTACCTGGAGGAGGCCGAACTGCTGCCGGAACTGGAGCAGCTCGGTTTCGGGGTGGTGGCTTTTGCCTGCACCACCTGCAACGGAATGAGCGGGGCACTGGACCCGGTGATCCAGCAGGAAGTGGTCGAACGTGATCTCTACGCCGTGGCGGTTCTTTCCGGGAACCGCAACTTCGACGGCCGTATTCACCCCTATGCGAAGAATGCCTTCCTGGCCTCGCCGCCACTGGTGGTTGCCTATGCCATTGCGGGCACCATCCGCTTCGACATTGAGAAGGATGCGCTGGGAACCGACGCGGATGGCAAGCCGGTCACCCTGAAGGATATCTGGCCCGCCGACGAGGAGATCGACGCCATCGTGCGGCAAAGCGTGAAACCGGAGCAGTTCCGCGCCGTGTACATCCCGATGTTCGAAGATCGGGAGGCGGCAGAGCTGGGCAGCCCGCTGTATGAATGGCGGGAGAAGAGCACGTACATCCGGCGTCCGCCGTACTGGGAAGGCGCCCTCGCCGGTGAGCGGACCCTCAGGGGCATGCGCCCGCTGGCGGTGCTGGGCGACAACATCACCACCGACCACCTGTCGCCCTCCAACGCGATCCTGCTGGATAGTGCGGCGGGCGAGTACCTTGCGAAGATGGGTCTGCCCGAAGAGGACTTCAACTCCTATGCGACGCACCGCGGTGATCACCTCACCGCACAGCGCGCCACCTTCGCCAACCCGAAACTGCTCAACGAGATGGTGCAGGAAAACGGCAAGGTGAAGCAGGGGTCCCTGGCGCGCATCGAGCCGGAAGGCAAGGTGACGCGCATGTGGGAAGCCATCGAGACCTACATGGAGCGCAAGCAACCGCTGATCATCATTGCCGGCGCGGATTACGGCCAGGGCTCGTCGCGGGACTGGGCGGCCAAGGGCGTGCGCCTGGCGGGCGTGGAGGCCATCGTCGCGGAAGGCTTCGAACGCATCCACCGCACCAACCTGATCGGCATGGGCTGCCTGCCGCTGGAGTTCCAGCCGGGCACCAACCGCAAGACACTGGAGATCGACGGCACCGAGACCTTCGACGTGGTCGGTGAACGCACCCCGCGGGCCACGTTGACCCTGGTCATCCATCGTAAGAACGGGGAGCAGGTCGAGGTGCCGGTCACCTGCCGCCTCGACACCGCTGAGGAAGTCTCGATCTACGAGGCCGGTGGCGTGCTGCAACGTTTCGCCCAGGACTTCCTGGAGTCCGAGCAGCAGGCGGCCGGCGCATGAGCCACGCGCCGCAGGTCCGGATACCCGCCACCTACATGCGTGGCGGCACCAGCAAGGGCGTGTTCTTCCTGCTCGAGGACCTGCCGGAGCCCGCCCGCCAGCCGGGGCCGCTTCGCGATGCGCTGTTGCTGCGGGTGATCGGCAGCCCGGATCCCTACGGCAAGCACACGGACGGCATGGGTGGCGCGACCTCGAGCACCAGCAAGACGGTGATTCTTTCGAAAAGCGAGCGGCCCGACCATGACGTCGATTACCTGTTCGGGCAGGTTTCCATCGATCAGCCCTTCATCGACTGGAGCGGCAACTGCGGGAACCTCACCGCCGCCGTGGGTTCCTTCGCGATCAGCAACGGACTGGTGGATGCCTCGCGCATTCCGGAGAACGGTACGGCCACCGTGCGCATCTGGCAGGCGAACATCAACAAGACCATTCTCGCCCGGGTGCCGGTCAGCAATGGCGAAGTGCAGGAGACCGGCGACTTCGAACTCGACGGCGTCACCTTTCCGGCGGCGGAGGTGCAGGTGGAGTTCCTGGACCCGGCCGACGGCGAGGGCGACATGTTTCCCACCGGCAACGTGGTCGACGACCTCGAGGTCCCCGGTGTCGGCACCTTGAGGGCGACGTTGATCAATGCTGGTATCCCGACCGTGTTCGTGAACGCGGCGGACATCGGTTACACGGGAACCGAGTTGCAGGGCGCGATCAACGAGGACGCGGAGGCCCTGGCCCGATTCGAGGCCATCCGCGCCCACGGTGCGCTGCGCATGGGGCTGATTGACGATGTCGCGGAAGCCGCTGCGCGTCAGCACACGCCCAAGGTGGCCTACGTCGCGCCCCCTGCGGACTACGTTGCCTCCAGCGGGAAACCGGTCGCGGCGGAGGACATCGACCTGCTGGTGCGGGCCCTCTCCATGGGCAAACTGCACCACGCGATGATGGGAACCGCGGCGGTTGCCATCGCCACCGCCGCGGCGATTCCGGGCACCCTGGTGAGCGATGCCGCCGGTGGCGCGCGCAGTTCAGTCTGTTTCGGTCATCCTTCCGGCACGTTGAAAGTCGGCGGAGAAGCCGCCGAGGTCGACGGCAGGTGGACGGCGACCAAGGCCATCATGAGTCGTAGCGCCCGGGTATTGATGGAAGGCTGGGTGCGGGTGCCGGGCGCCGTGCTGGAAACAGCCGGGCAGCATTGATCGCGGTCCTGTCCGCGCCCGGTCATCCAGACAGCGATTCCGTGGATTCCGCGTGGCACACGAAGATATCAGCTCACCCTTAGAAGCCGGACC
>JBFGWM010000135.1:0-7640 GCA_041588495.1 Pseudomonadales bacterium
AGTTCGTCCGGGTCAACGATGCGGTTCGTGTTCAGGAAGCTGTTGATCACGTCCAGCGGGATCGCCGGAATGGCCTGGTCGAGGGGAATCGCCCGGGCCTGGGGACTGAGCTTCACGGTGCCCCCGGTTCCGCGCTGCAGGCTGAGCATGGGCCGCCCGTCCTTCCAGATGAGGCGCAGGCGATCACCCGGATAGATCAGGTGCGGATTGGCAACCTGCGGATTCACGTGCCAGATTTCCGGCCAGTACCACGGCTTCTCGAGGAACTTTGCAGAGATGTCCCAGAGCGTGTCGCCCCGTTGCACGACGTACTCATCCGGATGATCCGCGCGCAACGCCACGTCCCCGGCGATGGTCCATGCACTGCAACAGGCGAAAATGAACGATACCGGCAGCAGCCAGGAACGTAATTTTCTCATGACCCAATTACCTTTATAATTGTCCAAAGAATGTGCGGAGCGGAACACGCTGGCACCGGCCCCGGAAGCCTGTGGTTGCAGCGTACTATATTCTGGTTCCTCATAATCTTAGCAACAACTTTTAGTTTTCGACACAAACTCCCGGGAATTCGCCCATGGCCCTGCTGACAATCCTCGAATATCCAGATCCCCGGCTGCGCACCAAGGCGCTGCCCGTAGAAACCGTGGACGATGAAATCCGGGGGCTGGCGAAGGATATGCTGGAGACGATGTACGCCGCGCCCGGCATCGGACTGGCCGCCACGCAGGTGAACGTACACCGCCGCATGCTGGTCTGCGATGTTTCCGAGGATAAGGACCAGCCACTGGTGCTGATCAACCCCCAGATCTTCGAGCGCGACGGCGTGGTGGAGATGCAGGAGGGCTGTCTCTCCGTTCCGGGTGAATACGAGAACGTCAAGCGCGCCGAACACATCCGGGTGCGCGCGCTGGACACCGAGGGCAACAGCTTCGAAATGGAGGCGACGGGGCTGCTGGCGGTGTGTATCCAGCATGAAATCGACCACCTGGACGGCAAGCTGTTCGTCGATTACATCTCCTCGCTGAAACGGCAACGTATCCGCAAGCGTCTCGAAAAGCAGCACCGCATGCAGGCATCGGCCTGAGTGCCGCCCGCGCAGCGGGCAAAACCCCGATCCAAAAATCTCCCCCAAGGCGGTTCAGTACCCATGTCCCAGGATGGTCTGCGCGTCATTTTTGCCGGCACCCCCGAGTTCGCCGCGTGCAGCCTGGCCGCCGTGCTGGCCAGCCGGCACCCGGTCGTGGCCGTCTTCACCCAGCCGGACCGGCCCCGTGGCAGGGGACGGCGCCTGCAGGGCTCCCCCGTCAAACAGCTGGCGACTGAAAATGACATCCCGGTACACCAGCCGGAGAAGCTGGACGTCGCGGCAGTGGACGCCATGCGCGGCTACCGGGCTGACCTCCTGGTGGTGGTCGCCTACGGACTGATCCTGCCGGCATCGGCGCTCGAATCCTGCCGCCTCGGTGCCGTGAACGTCCACGCATCCCTGCTTCCGCGCTGGCGTGGCGCCGCGCCGATCCAGCGCGCAATACAGGCCGGTGATACCGTCACCGGCATCACCATCATGGCCATGGACGAGGGGCTGGACACCGGCGCCATGCTTGCGCGTTGCGAGCGCACCATCCGGCCGACCGATACGGGAGGATCGCTGCACGATCTCCTTGCCCGCGACGGCGCGGAACTGCTGGTGAGGTGCCTCGACCAGTTCGCGACCGGTAGCGCACTGCCGGATGGCGAGGCCCAGGATCCCGGCAAGGCCACCTACGCACGCAAGCTCGACAAGGGCGAGGCGGCAATCGACTGGAGCCTTGATGCGCCGGCCATCGAGCGCACTGTGCGCGCCTTCAATCCGTGGCCGGTGGCCACTGCAAGGGCGGGCGGCGAGGTGGTTCGTATTTTTTCCGCCGAGGCGCTCCCCCTGGATCAGGAGGCAGAGCCGGGCAGCCTGGTGACCGCGGATTCACGCAACCTCGTCGTGGCCTGCGGAAAAGGCGCGCTCTCCGTACTGGAACTGCAGTTTCCCGGCGGACGGCCGATGGCCGTGGCCGATGCCATGAACAGCCGCCTGGAACCGCTACGGGAACTCGGGCGCCTTGACTGACACCGCCCGCGACCGCCTGCAACCGCGGATGGCGGCGGTCCGCTGCATTTCCGCGGTGCTTGGCGGCCGCTCACTGGGAGAGGTTCTTGAACCAGCGCTCGCCCAGGTCGATAACGGCGAACGGGGATTTGCCCAGGACCTTTGCCTCGGAACCCTGCGCGCGCAACCGCGCCTCGAGTGGATACTCGGCAAACTGCTGCAGCGTCCGCTGCGACGGCGCGACCGGGATGTGCGCGCCCTGCTGCTGGCGGGGCTCTACCAGCTGGAACATGGGCGCACCCCGGGAAACATCGTGGTCTCCGAAAGTGTCGACTGCGCGCGTCGGCTCGGCCGCGGACATTACGCGGGGCTGGCCAACGCGGTGCTGCGCGGGTTCCAGCGGCGCGGCGCGGAAATCTCCGGCTCCGGGCTACCCGACACCGCGGTGTACGCGCTTCCGGACTGGCTTCTCACCGCCCTGCGCGAGGCCTGGCCCGGGCGCTGGCGTGACGTTGCGGAAAGCCTCAACCGCCAGGCGCCACTGACCCTGCGCGTGAACCTGCGGCGCACGGACCGCGACGCCTACCTGGCCGCGCTCGCCGCGCAGGGCCACGAAGGAAGGCCCGGCACGCTTTCCGCGGCCGCCATCCACCTGGCGCGCTCAACGCCGGTCACCGCGCTGCCCGGTTTTCGCGAGGGCCTGGTCAGCGTGCAGGACGAGGGCGCGCAGCTGGCCGCGTCGCTGCTCGCCCCGGAAGCCGGGGAAAGAATCCTCGACGCCTGTGCCGCACCCGGCGGCAAATCGGCCCACATTCTGGAAATGGCCGATGTCGCCCTCACCGCCGTGGACAACAGCGCGCCGCGCATGGCGCGGGTGGCCGAAAACCTGCAACGGCTCGACCTGCAGGCGCAGACCCACGTTGCCGACGCGGCAGACCCCGGTGCCTGGTGGGACGGCAAACCGTTTCAGCGTATCCTGCTCGACGCTCCGTGCTCGGCAAGCGGCGTCATCCGCCGGCACCCCGACATCAAGTTGTTGCGACGGGCCTCGGACATCCCCGCCCTGGCGGCGGCCCAGCGCGGGCTGCTGGAGGCCCTCTGGCCTACACTTGCAGCGGGGGGGCGGCTGCTCTATGCCACCTGCTCCCTGCTGCCCGCCGAGAATGAAGACGTGCTGGCAAGCTTCCTGCGTACCCGCAGTGACGCGCGCCACCGGCCACTGGAAGCGGAGTGGGGCGAAGCGCGTTCTCTCGGGCGGCAACTGCTGCCGGAAGACAATGGTCACGACGGTTTCTACTATGCCTGTCTCGAAAAAAGCTGAGGCCAACCGGACAACGGGATGAACATTATTATCCTTGGGGCCGGACAGGTCGGGGCGAGCCTCGCGGAGCACCTCGCCCGCGAGGAGGAGAACAAGATCACCGTCGTCGACCACGACGGGCGCCGCCTGCGGGAACTGGCGGACCGCCTCGACATCGGCACCGTCACCGGTCACGGATCCTATCCGGGCGTATTGAGGCAGGCCGGCGCCGAGGATGCCGACATGATCATCGCCGTGACCCCGAGCGACGAGGTGAACATGGTCGCCTGCCAGGTCGGCTACACCCTGTTCCGCACCCCCACCAAGATCGCCCGGGTTCGCGCGACGGCCTACATGAGTCGCACCGGCCTGTTCTGCAACGAAGCACTTCCCATCGACGTGCTGATCAGCCCGGAGCAGATCGTCACGAACTATATTCGACGGCTCATCGAGCACCCGGGCGCGCTGCAGGTTCTCGACTTCTCCGACGGCAAGGCCCAGCTGGTCGCGGTGAAGGCGTATTACGGCGGGCCGCTGGTGGGCCAGGAACTGCGTTACCTGCGCCAGCACATGCCCACCGTGGAGACCCGGGTGGCCGCGATCTTCCGCCGCGACCGGCCCATCATTCCCCACGGGTCCACGGTGATCGAGGCCGACGACGAGGTGTTCTTCATCGCCGCCCGCAACCATATCCGCGCGGTGATGAGCGAGCTCCGCCGTCTCGAGCAGGCCTACCGGCGCATCATCATCGCCGGTGGCGGCAACATCGGAGAGCGTCTCGCGGATGCGCTGGAGGATCGCTACCAGGTGAAGATCATCGAGCGCGACATCGCTCGCTGCCACCAGTTGTCCGAGCGCCTCGACCACGCCATCGTGCTGCAGGGCGATGCGTCCAACCAGGAACTGCTGCTGGAAGAGAACATCGAGGACGCCGACGTGTTCTGCGCGGTCACCAACCACGACGAGTCCAACATCATGTCGTCGATGCTGGCCAAGCGCCTTGGCGCCCGCAAGGTGATGGCACTGATCAACAACGCCGCGTACGTCGACCTGGTACAGGGCGGCGAAATCGACATCGCCATCTCGCCCCAGCAAACCACCATCGGCTCCCTGCTGACCCACGTTCGACGCGGCGACGTGGTCAACGTGCACTCCCTGCGGCGTGGCGCAGCCGAAGCCATCGAGGCGATTGCCCACGGCGACGACCGCTCGTCGCAGGTGGTGGGCCGCGCCATCAGCGACATCGAACTCCCGGAGGGCACCACCATCGGCGCCATCGTGCGCAAAGACGAGGTGATCATCGCCGAGGACAACGTGGTGGTCGAACCGGACGACCACGTGATCCTGTTCGTGGTCGACAAGAAGCGGATCCCCGACGTGGAACAGATCTTCCAGGTCGGCGTGACCTTCCTCTGACGCGGGGCATACCGGCAGATGAGCTTTCGCGTGGTCCTGCGGGTACTCGGCGTGTTGCTGATGATTTTCAGCTTCACCATGATCCCGCCCAGCCTGGTCTCGGTCTGGTACTCGGACGGCGCCACCCAGGCATTCATCATCGCCTTCGTGCTGACCCTGCTCACCGGGTTATTCATCTGGTTTCCGGTGCACAACGTGCGCCAGGACCTGCGTACCCGCGATGGCTTCATCATCACCGTCGCTTTCTGGACGGTGCTCGGGGTATTCGGCGCCATTCCCCTGTACGTCGCGGAGTATCCCGGCCTGTCCCTGGTGGACGCCGTGTTCGAGTCGGTCTCCGGCCTGACCACCACCGGCGCCACGGTGATCACCGGGATCGACGACCTGCCACGCTCAATCCTGTTCTACCGGCAACAACTGCAATGGCTGGGCGGCATGGGCATCATCGTGCTGGCTGTGGCGATCCTGCCCATGCTGGGCATCGGCGGCATGCAGCTGTACCGCGCCGAGACGCCGGGGCCGATCAAGGACAGCAAGCTCACGCCGCGCATCAAGGAAACCGCGGCCACGCTCTGGTACATCTACCTGTGGCTGACGATCGCCTGCGCGGTGTGTTACTGGATCGCCGGGATGGACTGGTTCGACGCCATCGCCCACAGCTTCTCGACCATCGCCATCGGCGGCTTTTCCACCCACGACGCGAGCATCGGCTATTTCCAGAATCATGCCGTCGAGGCCGTGTGCATCCTGTTCATGGTCCTGAGCGGGATCAACTTCTCGCTGCACTTCACCGCGTGGCACTCGAAACGGGTCCGCACCTACATTGCGGACCCCGAGTTCCAGTTCTACATCGCCATGTTGTCGATTTCCTCGGTGATCACCGTGGGCATGCTGTACCAGACCCGCACCTACGACCTCGAGGATTCCTTCATGCAGGGGATTTTCGAAGTGGTCTCCATCGCCACCACAACCGGATTCGGAACCGCCGACTTTTCCGCCTGGCCGAGCTTCCTGCCGATCATGCTGTTCCTGGGCTCGTTCGTGGGCGCGTGCGCAGGCTCCACGGGTGGCGGCCTGAAGGTGATCCGGGTGCTGCTGATCTTCAAGCAGGGGGTGCGCGAACTCAAACGCCTGATCCACCCCAACGCCATCGTACCGGTCAAGGTCGGCCGCCAGATCATCAGCGACCGCGTGCTGGAATCGGTGTGGGGCCTGTTCTCGGCCTACGTGTTCATTTTCGTGGTGATGATGCTCGCGCTCATGGCGACAGGGCTCAATTTCATCACCGCGTTCTCGGCGGTGAGCGCCTGCATCAACAACCTCGGCCCCGGGCTCGGCGACGTCGCCGCCCACTACGGGGACATCGGCGCCAGCGCCAAGTGGATCCTGTGCTTCGCGATGCTGCTCGGCCGGCTCGAACTGTTCACCCTGCTGGTGTTGCTGATGCCCGCCTTCTGGCGCCGCTGATTCAGTAGACCTTCGGCTCCCCGGGCGGGCGCCGTTTGAAACGCTTGTACTCCCACTGGTATTGCGCCGGCGCTTCCATGGCAACCCGTTCAACGGTGCGGTTGAGCGCGGTCACGGCGGTGACCAGGTCCGGTGAATCGTAGCCGGGCTCGGGACGCCGGAAACGCACCTCGTAGCCCTGCGAACCCGGCAGCCGGATCACGTAGCCGCAGATCACCTCGGCCCCGGTTTCCGCGCGCATCAACGGAACCAGCTTGCTGCTCAGCGCCTGCACGCCGAAAAACGGTGCGTACACGCCGCTTTTCTCGCTGGGCTCCTGGTCGGGAAGAATGAAAATGCAGCCGCCCTTGCGGGCCGCGTCATACAGGTACTCGACGCCCTCGCGGGTGGTGGGCACCAGTTCGATCCCGTGGCCAAGACCACTGCGCCGCTCGAGCACGAAGCGATCCACCGCCTCCAGCTTGGGTGGCCTGTAGAGCGCGTAGCCATGATACTGGCTGCTGAAGTAATGATTGAGCAGCTCCCAGTTGCCGATGTGCGGAACGATCACGATGACGCCACGGGTATCGGCCATGCAGGCGTCCAGCAACTCGGCGTTGCGGACCGCCCGCACCAGGGCCAGGCTGCGCGCCTCCGGCCACATCCAGGCCATGCCGGTCTCCATCATCGCGCGCGCGGTTTCCACCAGGCTGTCCCGGGCCAGGCGCTCGCGTTCGGCCGCGGGCATGTCCGGCAGGCACAGGCGCAGATTGGTCTCGGTGACCTCGCGCATGCGGCTTCCACTGATCCACGCGATGCGCCCGATGAACCAGCCCAGCGCGTGCACGACGCGCAACGGGAAGAGGCCGAGCAGGCGGATAAAGCCGATGATGAGTGCGGACTTGAGTCCTTCCACGTACAGGGTTGTCCTTGAGCCGAGGCCATGTTGGCCGCTGTCCCGACAACCAATTATGGCGCATTCTCTGCGCGGCACCGCCCCCGGGAGTGGTTGCGGTTCACCCGGCGGAAACTAATCTTAAGCTGAACCGGTTCGGGCGAGGCGACATGGCATCCGCCAGTTACAAGGACATCCGCGTCCTCATCATCGATGACCAGCCCGAGGCGCGAGCCTATACAGGCGACATGCTGCGTGATTTCGGCTGTTCCACTGTCGACACCTCCGGCAGTGGCGAGGATGCACTCAACCTGCTCCGCGAGCATCCCTACGAACTGGTGCTCGCCGACTACAACCTGGGGGACGGCAAGGACGGCCAGCAGGTCCTCGAGGAAGTGCGTCACAGCAAGCTGATTCCGCAGACCGCCGCCTTCGTGATGATCACCGCGGACACCCGCCCGGAAATGGTCATGGGCGCGCTCGAATATCACCCGGACGGCTAC
>JBFGWM010000136.1:0-7602 GCA_041588495.1 Pseudomonadales bacterium
AACGGCTCGCTCGAGGAGATCAGGCCCTCGTCGCGCATCAGCTTGTGGTAAAAGCGCGCGTACAGCAGGTGCAGGATGGCGTGCTCGATACCGCCGATGTAAAGGTCCACCGGGTTCCAGTAGCCGGCGCGCTCGTCGAGCATGGCACCGCCGGCGTCGGGGCAGGCGAAGCGGGCGTAATACCAGGACGACTCCATGAAGGTGTCGAAGGTGTCGGTTTCGCGTTCAACGGGTTCGCCGGTTTCGGGGTGAGTCGCGGTCACGAATTCGGGCATCGCCGCGAGCGGCGAGCCGGCTCCGTCGAGGTCCACGTCCTCGGGCAGACGGACGGGGAGGTCGGCATCGGGTACCGGGCTGACGCTGCCATCCGCTGCACGCAGCACCGGGATCGGCGCACCCCAGTAACGCTGCCTGGACACGCCCCAGTCGCGGAGCCGGTAGTTGATCCTCACCGCACCCAGGTCGCGTTCCTCGAGGTGCCGGGCAATGGCATCGAACGCGGCATCGAAGTCGAGCCCCGTGAACGGCCCCGAATCGATCAGGAGACCCCTGTCGGTGAAGGCGCCGGCGTCCAGGTCGGCGTCGCTGCCGTCCTGCGGTGCGATGACCTGGCGGATCGGGAGTCCGTGGGCGCGGGCAAACTCCCAGTCGCGCTGGTCGTGGGCCGGCACCGACATGACGGCCCCGGAACCGTATTCCATGAGAACGAAATTGGCGACCCAGACCGGGATCTTTTCCCCGCTGACCGGATGGATCACGGTGAGACCCAGCGGGAGGCCCTTTTTCTCCATCCCGGCCATGTCGGCCTCGGCGGTACTGCCCCGGTTGCACTCCTCCACGAACGCAGCCAGTTCCGGGCGCTCCCCGGCAAGGGACTCGACCAGCGGGTGCTGCGCGGCGAGAGCCAGGTAGGTCACCCCCATCAGGGTGTCCGGCCGGGTGGTAAACACGTCGATCGCCTCGCCGTCCCGGTCCTCCAGGCGGAAGCGGATCTCCACGCCCCGCGAGCGGCCGATCCAGTTACGCTGCATGGTGCGTACCTGCTCGGGCCAGCCGTCGAGCTGGTCGAGGCCCTCGAGTAGTTCCTCGGCATAGGCGGTGATGCGGACAAACCACTGCGGTATCTTGCGGCGCTCCACCAGTGCGCCGGAACGCCAGCCGCGCCCGTCCACGACCTGTTCGTTGGCGAGCACGGTCTGGTCCACCGGGTCCCAGTTGACCGTGCTCTCCTTGCGATACACGAGATCCTTTTCGAGCAGGCGGGTGAAGAACCACTGCTCCCAGCGGTAGTACTCCGGGTCGCAGGTGGCCAGTTCACGATGCCAGTCGTAGGCGAAACCGAGACTTTGCAGCTGGGCGCGCATGTAGTCGATGTTCTCGCGGGTCCAGCGCGCCGGCGGGACGCCGTGCTTCAGGGCCGCGTTCTCGGCGGGCAGCCCGAAAGCGTCCCACCCCATGGGCTGCAGGACGTTGCGTCCGCGCATGCGCTGGTAGCGGCTGATCACGTCGCCGATGGTGTAATTGCGGACATGGCCCATGTGGAGCCGCCCGCTCGGGTATGGTAACATGGAGAGGCAGTAGAATTTTTCGCGCCCGGGTGTTTCCGTCACGCGAAAGGACTGGTTTTCGTTCCAGAAGCGCTGGGCGTCCGCCTCGACGATTTCGGGTCGGTAATGAGGGTCCATCTGGGGCGCGGAAGTCTGCTGTCGTAGGGGTCCGGGAAGGGCGCTAGGATAACAGACTCGCGCCCGCTTGGCGCGCCGTGGCTTCAACTATTCTCTGGTAATCAGATTGGATATGGAACGTCGATGAGCAAGACTGAAAAGCAGGTTTACGAGGACGCCTACCGTGGCATCCTGAAGCGTGCCGTGGACGCGTTCCACCGTCTCGAGGAGCGGGCCTGGCCGGCGCTCAGCGAGGAGATCCGCGAGGCCGCAGAATTCGAGGCCGAGGCCGAGGAACTGGCCCGCGACGAGATGCGGTTGCTGGGTCAGTACGTGCGCCGCGACCTGCACCGGCTCTGGCATTATGTTGCCGAAACCGGCGAGGGGCTTGCCGAATGGCTGCGTTTCGACCGTGAACTGCTGGAGGAGCGCGTGGCCGAGGCCCTGTCGCGGGTCGCTGACCCGACCCAGGTCGAGGGGCAGCAATTGCAACGCCGTCTCCAGGAGGACGACAGCGAGGAACAGTACACCGCGGGTGAGATCGCCTGCGGCGGCTGTTTCCGCTGTGAGCAGTGTGGCGAGGAATTCCAGTTGCTGCGGGTGTCCAGGATCGAGTCCTGCAGGCACTGCGGCAATGCCTGTTTCGAGCGGATCTCCGCCGTCCCAGGTCCCAGCAACGCCCGCCCGCCGGGCACCGATGGAGCAGCGTCATGAGCGAACACGTCTACAAGCAAATCGAACTCACCGGTTCCTCGAAGAAAGGCCTCGAGAGCGCGATCCGCAATGCGATCACCAAGGCCAGCGAGAGCGTCGAGAACCTGCACTGGTTCCAGGTCACGGATACCCGCGGGTACATCGAGGACGGCGACGTGGCCTACTGGCAGGTCACCGTGAAGGCCGGTTTCCGCCTGAACGACTGAGGGTTACAATCCGGGTTCGAATGCGCGCCGTGTTTGGCGCGTGGGCCCGTGATCCGGTTCGGCGGTCGATTTGCTGCGATACCTAGCCAAGCTGCTGGCCCTGCCGCCGGCATCCAACCTGCTGCTCATCCTGCTCGCGCTGCTGTTGTGGCGGCGCCGGCCGGTGCTCGCCGCGGTGTTGGTCATCACCTCCGGCGGCAGCCTCTACGCGTTGTCGATCCCGGTGGTGGCGGATGGCCTGCGTGGCGTCCTGGAGGTGCATCCCGCGACGTCCTTTGAACAGGTCAAGCGGTTCGGCGCACAGGCCATCGTGGTCCTTGGCGCGGGCCGTGACCGGGCCGCGCCCGAGTATGCCGGGGAGGACACCCTCAGCGAGTCCGCGCTGGTCCGCGTGCGTTACGCGGCGCGCCTGGCGAAGAAGAGCGGGGTCCCGGTGCTCACCAGTGGCGGCAAACTTCCGGACGAGTTGTATCCCGAGGCTCTGATGATGCAGCAGGTCCTGGAGAACGAGTTCGGCGTGGCGGTGCGCTGGATCGAGGGCCGCAGCATCAACACCTGGGAGAACGCCCAGTTCAGCGGTGACATGCTGCTGTCCAGGGATGTGCGGAAGATTGCCCTGGTGACCCAGGCCTGGCACATGCCGCGCGCGGTGCTGTTTTTCGAGAAGCGGGGATTCGAGGTGCTGCCTGCGCCGACCGGGTTCTACAGCCCGTGGACCCGCAACCCCGTGCTGCGCTGGGTTCCGCAGGTGGATACGTTACGCGAGTCGACCCGCGCCCTGCACGAATGGCTCGGCATCACCTGGTACCGTCTTACCGGCCTGCTCTGACCGCCATCAAGTTTCCTCCCGGCGAATCCTGCGCACCAGCATGGCGAGGATCAGGCTCAGCACCAGCGCGGGGCCGGACTGCCAGCGCGCGAAGGGGGTCAGCCCCTCGCGCAGGCGCACCCCGCCCTCCAGCACCACGGTCTCGAAGCGCGGCGCGCGGGCGCGGATCCTGCCGCGGTGATCGATCAGCGCGGTGATCCCGTCGTTGGTGCCGCGCACCAGTTCCCGTCCCAGTTCCAGGGCGCGCATGCGGGCGATACCCAGGTGCTGGGAGGGGCCCAGGGAGGCGCCGAACCAGGCATCATTACTGATGGTCAGCAGCAGTTCGCTGCCCTGGAAACTACGCGCGACGAATGTCGGGTACACGATCTCGTAGCAGATGTACGGTGCGAGCCGGAACGGCCGCCCGCCGGCGTCGATCTGCAGCGGAGCCTGCCCCGGGCGACCCGGCCGGAAGTCGGACATGGGCAGGTCGAAGAACGCGATCAGCCCGCGCAGCAGGTCCTGCAAGGGAACGTATTCGCCGAACGGCACCAGCTTCTGCTTGTGATAAAGCCCGGAGGCGCGACCGATGGCGACCACGCTGTTGTGCATGACCGGGTCCTCGGGTCGGGTCGGGGTCACGCCCCAGTAGGGGATGCCGGTAACCAGCGCGGTGTCGCTGGCCTCGGCCGCCAACGCCAGTTCCCCGAGGTAATCGGTCGCCCGGTGCAGGAACAGGGGTACCGCGGCTTCCGGCCAGACCACGAGATCGGCGTCCCAGTGGCGCTGGGTCAGGGTGCGGTAGCGGTCGAGGGTGGGTCCGAGATTGGATGCCGCCCACTTGAGATCCTGCGGGATATTGCCCTGCACGACCGCCACCCGGATCTCGTCTCCCGGAATCTCCCGGGTCCACTCGCGGGTGCCGGCCTGCCAGCCGCCCAGCCAGGTCGCGGCGACCAGGATGATGGCGAGCACCCGGGCCGGAGCCCCCGCATCGCGGCGCACCAGGATATACAACGCGCAGCCCGCGGCGGCGGCCATCCATCCGAGGCCGTAAACGCCGAGGATTGGCGCCCAGCCGGCCAGCGGCGTTTCAAGGTGGCCGTTGCCGAGATAGAGCCAGGGGAACCCGGTCAGGAACCAGGCCCGGAACCATTCCGTCAGCACCCACAGGGACGGAAACCCGAGCAGGATCGTGCCCGGCGTCGGGGCGTAGAAGCGCGCCCAGAGCCACGCCATGACCGCCGGCATCAGGGCCAGTCCGGCCACGAACAGGAGCGTGAGGCTGCCGGCCAGCAGCGGCGAAGCATATCCGTAGACATGGATGCTGACGTAGATCCAGCTCGCACCGCTGCCATACAGGCCCAGTCCGAAACACCAGCCGCGCAGGAGCGCGGCGCGTGGCCCGCGGTCGCGGAGAATGTGCACCAGCCAGGTGATGGCAACGATCCCGGCGGGCCAGAAGTCGAATGGCGCCAGTGACAGGGTCACCAGGGCGCCGGCCACCGCCGCCGGGATACAACCGATCACCCCGTCACCGCGGCCGATGGCCGCCAGGCGTTCGCGGGGGTTCATGCCAGGGGCGTGACGCGCAGCAGCTGGATGCGCCGGCTGTCGGCGTTGAGAACCTTGAACCGGAAACCGTCGATCTCGACCGATTCGTTGCGCCGTGGGAGGTGTCCGAACTTCTGCATCACGATGCCACCGATGGTGTCGAACTCGGTATCGCTGAAATCACACTCGAAGTAGCGGTTGAACTCGTCGATCGGGGTCAGCGCGCGTACCGTGAAATTGCCCTCGTCGAACTTGCGGATGGATGCCTCCTCGTCGTCGACGTCGTACTCGTCAGCGATGTCGCCGACGATCTCCTCGAGCACGTCCTCGATGGTGACCAGTCCGGCGACCCCGCCATACTCGTCGACCACGATGGCCATGTGATTGCGGGTGGAGCGGAACTCGCGCAGCAGCACGTTGAGCCGCTTGCTCTCCGGGACGAAGGTGGCCGGTCGCAGCAGGTCCTTGATATTGACCTGGTCGGTGACCCCGGAGCCGACCTGTGGCAACAGGTCCTTCGCCAGCAGGATGCCGAGCACCTCGTCCGGGCCCTCGCCGATCACCGGGAAGCGTGAGTGCCCGTACTCGATAATGGTCTGCAGGAGTTCCCCGGGGCTCGCGGTGGCGCGCACCACGACCATGCGCGAGCGCGGGATCATGATCTCCCGGACCTGCTGTTCAAATACCTGCAGGGCGCCCTCGACGATGCCCAGGGCCTCGCTGGACAACACGTCACGCTGTTCGGCGTCGCGGAGAATCGCGAGCAGGTCATCGACCGTCTGCGGCTCGCTGGAAAACATCTGGTTGAAGCGGTCCAGCCAGGATTTCTGGCCGGACTCGGTACTGTTGCTGTCCTGGGACATGGGTCTCCGTCTGTCAGGCGGCTTGGTAGGGATCGGCGATGCCGAGTCTGGCGAGGATTTCCACTTCCCGGGCTTCCATCTCCCGGGCCTCGGCTTCCTCCACATGATCATAGCCGAGCAGGTGCAGCGTGCCGTGGATCACCATGTGTGCCCAGTGATGTTCCGCTTGCTTGCCCTGTTCGCGGGCCTCGCGATTGACCACCGGCGCGCAGATGACCAGGTCACCGAGGAGGATGCCGTCCCCGTCCAGGGGCGCGTCCAGGGGGAAGGAAAGCACGTTGGTTGGGGCGTCCCTGTCCCGGTACTGGTGGTTCAGGCTGCGACTCTCGGCCTCGTCGACCACGCGGACGTGAACGGTAACCCTTGCGTCAACGTCCTGCAATGCCCGCGCGACCCAGTCGCGCACGGCGGCCGGTGCCGGGACTTCGCCGGCGCCGGAAACATTCTCGAATTCAACTTCGGGCGGGGTGTTCACTTGCGGGGCCCGGATCCCCCGTTTTCGTGGCGGTCGTAGGCCTCGACGATGCGCTGTACCAGGGGGTGGCGCACCACGTCGCGGGGCGTGAACCAGGTCATGCTGATGCCGCCCACGTCACCCAGCACCTCGGCGGCATGGGTGAGTCCCGACTGCTCGCGGCCGTCGAGGTCGATCTGCGTGATGTCGCCCGTGACCACGGCGATGGAGGAGAAGCCGAGGCGGGTCAGGAACATCTTCATCTGGTCGCGGGTCGAGTTCTGCCCCTCGTCGAGGATGATGAAGGCGTTGTCGAGGGTGCGGCCGCGCATGTAGGCCAGGGGCGCGACCTCGATGACATTGCGGTCCACCAGTCGGGATACCTGTTCGAAGCCGAGCATCGTGTAGAGGGCGTCATACAGCGGGCGCAGGTAGGGGTTGATCTTCTGGCTCAGGTCGCCGGGGAGGAAGCCCAGTTTCTCGCCCGCCTCGACGGCCGGCCGCACCAGCACGATGCGGCTGACGCGTTCCTTCTGCAGGGCGTTGACCGCAGCGGCGACCGCCAGCCAGGTCTTCCCGGTGCCGGCGGGCCCGATCCCGAAGTTGATGTCGTGTTCCTGGATGCGGCGCATGTACAGGCGCTGGTTGGGGCCGTGGGCCTTCACCGTGCAGTGGGGCAGGTGGAAGACGTCATCGGCCGAGGTTTCGATACTCGCTCCGGGGCCGTCCGCGTTGCTGCCCTGCAGCGAGAGGTGAACCTGCTCGGAAGTCAGGTCCTCGCCACTGCCGGTCTGCTGGTAGAGGTCGTCGAGAAGGGCCCCGGCCTGGTGAATCGATTCCGGGGTGCCGCGCAGGTGAAACTGGTTGCCGCGGTTGTGAATTTCGACCGCGAAGCGCTGTTCGATCTGGCGCAAATGTTGATCCAGGGGCCCGCACAGGTTCGCCAGGCGGCGGGAATCATTGGGTTCGAGGGTGAATTCGTGAACTGTGAACTGGGCGCTCAAGACTCTGGGGAAATCCCTGTTGATTCACTCAATTACCAGAATACCCGCTCACCCGGTGCAGGGAAAGCGCGTCGTGGCGATGAGTCAAGTTGTTGATTTTAAAGAGATCATGCGACCCGTTGCGGATTCTCGCCGGAGCCTGCCAGGCTTCCGCGCAGGGAATTCGGCAGGGCATCCTTGATCCGCACGTCGACGAACCGGCCGATCAGGCCTGGGTCGGTGCAGGCGAAGTTGACCACGCGGTTGTTCTCGGTGCGACCCTGCAACTGGCCCGGGTCCTTTTTCGATACGCCGTCCACCAGCACCCGCTGCATGCTGCCGACCATTCCGCG
>JBFGWM010000137.1:0-7595 GCA_041588495.1 Pseudomonadales bacterium
CCTCGTCGTGGATCGTCTCGAGATAGCCGTTGCGCGCCTGGAAGCGCTCGTTGACGGGGTTGATCTCCTCGGTTTCCCCGGCGCGCAGGATGGCCTCGTCGAAATGCTGCAGCAGCACCTCGTTGACCTGGCTGACCTGCTGCACCGCCCGGTAGTACTCCTGCATGAGTTTCTCGACGGCAAGGGACTCGGAGGTGTCGTTGTAGCCGAACATTTCCGCGATCGCGCGCTGGTGATCGAAGAGCAGGCGGTCCTCGGCGCGATCGTTCAGCATGTGCAGGGCATAGCGGAGCCGCCACAGCAGTTCCTGGCAGGCCTGCAGCGTGGCGTATTCGAACTCGTTGATGAAACCGAGTTCCACCAGGTCGCTGAAGGACTGGGCGCTGAAGTGTCGTTTGGCGACCCAGCCGATGGTCTGGATGTCGCGCAGTCCGCCGGGGGCGCCCTTGATGTTGGGCTCGAGGTTGTACTCGGTGTCGTTGTACTTGTGGTGTCGTTGGACCTGCTCGTCGCGCTTGGCCGCGAAGAAGGCCTTGGTTGGCCAGATCTGCTCGGGGCCGGTGGCGTCCTGCATGCGGGTCACGAGATCGGGGCTGCCGGCCAGCAGGCGCGATTCCATCAGGTTGGTGGCCACGGTGATGTCGTCGGCGGCGAGCTTCACGCATTCGTCGAGGGTGCGCACGCTGTGGCCGACGGTGAGATTGATGTCCCAGAGCAGGGTGAGGAACGCCTCCACCGCATCGCGCCAGTCCTCTGCAGCGTCGTTGTCCACCAGGATCAGCAGGTCGATGTCCGAGTGCGGATGCAGCTCCCCACGCCCGTAGCCGCCCACCGCGATGAGCGCGATCGCCGCGTTGGCCGGCCACTGGTGCTGGTCCCAGCACATGCGCAGCACCTGGTCGATCAGCCAGGCCCGGCCACGCACCAGGTCGCGGATGCAAGCCCCGGACAGGAACCGTTCATGGAGCGCCTGGTCGGCGTCGCGGATGGCCTCGCGAAGGACCTTGATGGGGTTTTCCCCGTCCTCGATGCGGCCGGCGATCCGCTTGCGGGGGTAGATTCCCGCGTAGTCGATGCTCGCGGGCGGGTCGCGGTGCCGGGTGCTGGGCATGGCGTCAGATGGTTTCCTCGCCACGCCGGGTGAGGACCTCGTACCCGTCCGCGGTGACCAGGATGGTGTGTTCCCACTGCGCGGAGAGCTTATGGTCCTTGGTGACCACGGTCCACTGGTCGGGGAGCAGCTTCACGTGCCGGCGGCCGGCATTGATCATCGGTTCGATGGTGAAGCACATGCCGGCCTCCAGTTCCATGCCGCTGTCCGGTTGCCCGTAGTGCAGCACCTGGGGTTCCTCGTGGAATACCCGGCCGATGCCGTGGCCGCAGTATTCCCGTACCACTGAATAGTGGTGCGACTCGGCGTGCTTCTGGATTGCATGGCCGATGTCGCCGAGCCGGGCGCCCGGGCGCACCATGCGAATGCCCAGGTAGAGACACTCCTGGGTGATCCGGATCAGGCGCTCGGCCTGCACGCTGGCGCCGCCGACCACGAACATCTTGCTGGTGTCGCCGTGGTAGCCGTCCTTGATGACCGTGATGTCGATATTCACGATGTCGCCATTGCGCAGGTTCTTGCTGTCGTTGGGAATTCCGTGACAGACGACGTGGTTCACCGAGGTGCAGATCGACTTCGGGAATCCCTTGTAGTTGAGCGGCGCGGGGATCGCTTTCTGCTCGTTGACGATGTAATCGTGGCAGATGCGGTCGAGTTCGCCGGTGGAGACGCCGGGCTGGACGTGATCGCCGATCATCTCCAGCACTTCGGCCGCGAGACGGCCGGCGACGCGCATGCGCTCGATTTCTTCAGGTGTCTTGATGGTTACCGGCATGATCCACGGACAGGCAGGTTGAATGAAGGGCGTCCCTTCCGGCCCGGGGGCGGGAGGGCGGCCCACTCTTTCAGTGGGAAGCTACATATGGTATAAAGCGCGCCACTTTCGGACAACAGCGTGACGCGTGTCCGGGAGGAACATTGTAACTAATCCGCACACGCATCGTCACATTGTTCCCGGGTGCCCCGGTTTTACCGTCGGGGTTGGAGCATGGGATGCGTGGAGGCCCAACCCGAAACTCAGGAGACCCATAACGATGTTTTCCATTTCCATGCGAGACCTGCTCCAGGCCGGGGTCCATTTCGGACACCAGACCCGCTACTGGAACCCCAAGATGCGCCAGTACATCTTCGGCGCCCGTAACAAGATTCACATCATCGATCTCGAGCACACCGTCCCGGCCCTGAACCGGGCCCTGGTGTTCGCCAAGGATGCCGTGGAAAAGAACAACAAGATCCTGTTCGTCGGCACCAAGCGCGCCGCGGGCCGGATCGTTGCCGAGGAAGCGGCTCGCTGCGGCATGCCGTACGTCAACCACCGCTGGCTCGGCGGCATGCTGACCAACTACAAGACCATCCGCCAGTCGATCCGTCGCCTGCGCGATCTCGAGACCCAGTCCCAGGACGGCACCTTCCAGAAGATTACCAAGAAGGAAGCGCTGATGCTGCGCCGGGAAATGGAAAAGCTCGAGCGCAGCCTGGGTGGCATCAAGGACATGGGCTCCCTGCCTGATGCCCTGTTCGTGGTCGACGTCGACCACGAGAAGATCGCCATCACCGAGGCGCGCAAGATGGGAATTCCCATCATCGGCATCGTCGACACCAACAGCGATCCGGAGGGTATCGACTACGTCATTCCCGGTAATGACGACGCGATCCGGGCCATCCGCCTGTACGTGAAGGCCATGGCCGACGCGGTGCTGGCGGGCAAGGCCGCGGCCAACCCGGAAGCGCGCCCTGGCGACTACGTCGAGGTCGACAACAGCGGCGAAGCGGAGTCCGCGGCCAGCTGATCCGCGTCGCGACCCCTGTCCGGGGGCGCCACGCGCGCCCCGCGTCATTGAATCTGTCGAATGATTCCTGCCGCCCGTCCCGGCGGCACGAAGCTGGAGGTTATGAACATGGCTGACATCACGGCCGCAATGGTAAAGGAACTCCGGGAACGCACCGGTCTCGGAATGATGGAATGCAAGAAGGCCCTGGTGGCCGCCGGCGGCGATATCGAGGCTGCCATCGAGGAAATGCGCAAGTCCGGCCAGGCGAAGGCCGCCAAGAAGGCCGGCCGCACCGCGGCCGAGGGCGTGATCCTGGTGAAAAGCGCTGACGACCAGTCCCGCGCGGTCATGGTCGAGGTCAACTGCGAAACTGATTTCGTGGCCCGTGACGACGGGTTCCGCGCATTCGCGGACCGGGTTGCGGAACAGGCGTTCGCGACCGGCCAGACCGACGTCGCGGCCCTGATGGAGGGTGAACTGGAAACCGCGCGCCAGGCCCTGGTGCAGAAGATCGGTGAGAACATCGGCGTGCGCCGCATCGCGGCCCTGGAAAGCGCCGGCCTGGTCGGCAGCTACGTGCACGGCAACCAGCGCATCGGTGTGCTGGTCGGCGTCAGCGAGGGCAGTGCGGAGCTGGCCAAGGACCTGGCCATGCATGTCGCGGCCTCCAGCCCGCTGGTGGTCAGTCCGGAGGATGTGCCCGAGGACCTGGTCGCCAAGGAGCGCGAAATCTACACCGCCCAGGCCCAGGACAGCGGCAAGCCCGCCGAGATCATCGCCAAGATGGTTGAGGGACGCCTGCGCAAGTACATGGAAGAGGTCAGCCTGCTCCGGCAGCCCTTCGTCAAGGACCCCGACCAGCGTGTCGCCGACCTCGTGAAAGCGGCTGGCGCAGAAGTGAGTTCCTTCGTACGCTTCGAGGTGGGCGAGGGAATCGAGAAGGAAGAAACCGATTTCGCCGCCGAGGTGATGGCCCAGGCTCGCGGCGAGGCCTGATCCCGAGACGACTGGCTGCCGGACCACATCCCCGGTCCGGCTGGGAGACCCGGATGACAGACGAAGCCCGATTCGGGAGGGTGCTGCTGAAACTCAGCGGCGAGGCCCTCATGGGAGACGAGGCCTTCGGTATCGATCCGAAGGTGCTGGATCGCATGGCCACCGAGATCGGCGATGTCATTGCCGCCGGCGTCCAGGTCGGCCTGGTGGTCGGGGGTGGCAACCTGTTTCGCGGCGCCGCCCTCAGCGAGGCCGGCATGGAACGGGTCACCGGCGACCACATGGGCATGCTGGCCACCGTGATGAACGGCCTGGCCCTGCGTGACGCCCTGGTCCGAGCCGGTGTCGCCACGCGGATCATGTCGGCCATCCCCATGAGCGGCGTGGTCGAGCACTATGACCGTCGCCAAGCGATCCGCTACCTCGAGAGCGGCGAGGTGGTCCTGTTCGCCGCCGGCACCGGCAACCCGTTTTTTACCACCGACACCGCGGCCTGCCTGCGCGGCATCGAGGTCCAGGCGGACGTGGTGCTCAAGGCCACCAAGGTGGACGGGGTGTACTCCTCGGACCCGGTGGCCAACCCGGATGCCGAACGGTTCGAGCGCCTGACCTACGACGAGGTCCTGGAGCGGCGCCTCGGCGTCATGGACCTCACCGCGATCTGCCTGAGCCGGGATGAGGGCATGCCGCTCTACGTGTTCAACATGAATCATCCGGGCGCTCTCCTGCGCGTTGTGCGCGGCGCGGACGAAGGCACCCTGATCGAGTAATTCAGCGAGGCGATGCAGTGATCAAGGATATTTGTGAAGATGCGGAAACCCGCATGGGCAAGACTGTCGAATCGCTGGAAGCCGCGTTCCGCAAGATTCGCACGGGTCGCGCCCACCCCAGCATCCTGGACACGGTCACCATCGATTACTACGGCACCGAGACGCCGCTGAAGCAGACCGCCAACATCACGGTCGAGGACAACCGGACCCTGGCGGTCACGCCCTGGGAAAAGAACCTCGTGCCGGCCATCGAAAAAGCGATCATGTCCTCCGAACTCGGCCTGAACCCGTCCACCGCCGGCAGCGTCATCCGGGTGCCGATGCCGGCCCTGACCGAGGAGACCCGCAAGGGTTTCACCCGCCAGGCGCGCCACGAGGCGGAGAACGCACGGGTGGCCATCCGCAATATCCGTCGCGATGCCAACAACGACCTCAAGGATTTCCTCAAGGAAAAGGAGATCTCCGAGGACGAAGAGCGGCGTGGGCAGGAGGAGGTCCAGAAGTTGACCGACCGTTTCGTCGCCAGGGTTGACGAACTGCTGGAGGCCAAGGAAGCCGACCTCATGGAGATCTGACCTCTGGCCGCGAGGTTCGCGGCCGGTGGTGAAAGCGGTTCCCGTGGGTCACACTTGCCTGAATTGCCGATTTCGAGACGCATGGCGGCCTCTTGGCGCAACCGGTCCCAGTACATGCCAGCAATACCCGAAAATCTCCCCGAATCATCCACGCCAGGCACCGACCAGGTGCCTCGGCACGTGGCCATCATCATGGATGGTAACAACCGCTGGGCGCGCCAGCGCCGGCTTCCCGGGGTGGCCGGGCACCGCGCCGGGGTGGAATCGGTGCGCGCGGTGGTCGAGACCTGCGGGCGCCAGGAAATTCCCTACCTGACCCTGTTCGCCTTCAGCAGCGAGAACTGGCAGCGGCCGCCGCGCGAAGTCAGCGCCCTGATGGACCTGTTTCTCAACGCCCTCGAGAAGGAAACCGCGCGTCTCCACGAGAACAACGTGCGCCTGCGCATTGTCGGTGACCGTTCGCGTTTCAGCGCGGTCCTGCGCCGGCGTATGGAGGAGGCGGAGGCCCTGACCGCCGACAATGACGCCCTGACCCTGAGCGTGGCCGCCAACTACGGCGGTCGCTGGGACATTGCCCAGGCCTGCGCCGCGGTCGCACGGGAAGCGCTATCCGGCCGCCTGCATTATGCTGAGATAGATCAGGAGGTGGTCGGCAGGTACATGAGCCTGTCCGATGTCCCGCCCCCGGACCTGTGCATCCGCACGGGGGGCGAGCACCGGATCAGCAATTTCCTGCTTTGGCAGTTTGCCTACACGGAACTGTATTTTACCGACACCTACTGGCCCGACTTCCGCAAGGAGGCGATGTTGGCGGCATTGCAGGATTATGCGCGCCGCCAGCGACGTTTCGGGTTGACCAGTGAACAGGTGGAAGGAAAATCGACGTGCTGAAACAACGAATCATCACCGCTCTGATTCTCGCGCCCATTGCCATCGGCGGCGTTTTTTTCCTGCCGCAGGTTCCGTTCGCATTTTTCATCGGCGCGATCATCATGGTCGGCGCCTGGGAATGGGCCAATCTCTCGGGCGTCGAGCAGCAGGGTGGCCGGATCGGCTACTCCGTGGCCGTCGGGGTGCTGCTGTACCTCGCCTGGAATCTTCCGAGTGCCTGGATTCTCGGGGTGGGCGCACTCTGGTGGGCGTTCTCCTTCCGCTGGGTGCTGGGCTACCCGGAAAGCGCGGAGACCTGGGGCGGGACGCCGCAGCGCCTCGGCATGGGCCTGCTGATCCTGGTGCCGGCGTTTTCCGGTTTCGTGACCCTCAAGTCCTACGAGATGAGCGTGTGGCTGATTCTCTACCTGTTCGCCCTGGTCTGGGGGGCGGATATCGGCGCCTATTTCACCGGTCGGGCTCTCGGCAAGCGCAAGCTGGCGCCCAAGGTGAGCCCCGGGAAGTCCTGGGAGGGTGTCTATGGGGGGCTTGCGACCACCGCGGTGATCGCGGTGCTGGTCGGGTTCTATGCCGGATTACCGTTGTTCACGGTGTTCCTGCTGGTGGTGGTCACCCTGGTCACGGTCATGGTTTCGGTGCTCGGCGACCTCGTCGAGAGCATGGTGAAGCGCCACCGGGGCATGAAGGACAGCAGTCAGCTGTTGCCGGGCCACGGGGGCGTGATGGACCGCATCGACAGCCTGACCGCGGCGACGCCGGTGTTCGCGCTGGCCCTGATCATCTCCGGCTGGGCCTGAGGGGCCCGCCTCGATCTCCCCCGGCGGATATCGGCCGGGTTGACGGCGACCCGGTCCGGGGAG
Source organism: Pseudomonadales bacterium (assembly GCA_041588495.1). Taxonomy (GTDB): domain Bacteria; phylum Pseudomonadota; class Gammaproteobacteria; order Pseudomonadales; family JBFGWM01; genus JBFGWM01. Next base: position 6,976 of record JBFGWM010000137.1, read on the forward strand.
CGGCCTCCCGCCCGGGACAGAACTGGCATCCCGCCGGCAAGCGGCCTGCCCATGCAACGCCGCTCATGTAGAATACCCACTCCATGCTCACCGCGCCCTGTCCGGGCGCACCGGCTGGCGTGCACCTGGCGCCACGCAGCCGCAACCGGGGAACTTCAGATTTGGTCGTCCGCAAGCTTCCGTCGCCGGCACAGGTCACGGTCCTGGGCTCTACCGGATCCATCGGGGTCAGCACCCTCGACGTGATCGCCGCGCACCCGGAGCGTTTCCGGGTCTTTGCCCTGGCGGCCCACCGCAGTGTCGATGCGCTTCTCGAGCAGTGCCTGCGGCACGCGCCGCGGTTTGCCGCCATGGCCGACCCCGGCAGCGCCGGCCTGCTGCGCGAGCGACTGGAGGCGGCGGGCAGCCCGACCCGGGTGCTGGACGGTGCGGCCGGGATCGAGGAAATAGCCGGCAACGCGGAGGCCGACGTGGTCATGGCGGCCATCGTCGGGGCTGCAGGGCTGCCCGGGGTGATGGCTGCCGCGCGCGCCGGTCGCCGTATCCTGCTGGCCAACAAGGAGGCGCTGGTGATGTCCGGGGCGCTCCTCTGTGAACTGGTCGAGCGCAATGGCGCCGAA
>JBFGWM010000138.1:0-7565 GCA_041588495.1 Pseudomonadales bacterium
CGGGCGCTATGGCGACAACCCCAACCGCTTGCAGCATTACTACCAGTACCAGGTGCTGCTCAAGCCATCGCCGGAAAACATACAGGACCTGTACATCGAATCCCTGCGCAGGCTGGGTATCGACCCACTCGTGCATGACATCCGCTTCGTGGAGGACAACTGGGAATCGCCGACCCTCGGCGCGTGGGGCCTGGGCTGGGAGGTGTGGCTCAACGGGATGGAGGTCACCCAGTTCACCTATTTCCAGCAGGTGGGCGGCCTCGAGTGCGCGCCGGTCAGCGGCGAGATCACCTACGGCCTGGAACGCATTGCCATGTACCTGCAGGGTGTCGACAGCGTCTATGACCTGGTGTGGAGCAACCATCCACGCCAGGTCGTGCGCTATGCGGATGTTTTCCTGCAGAACGAGAAGGAGATGTCGGCATTTAATTTTGAGCACGCCCCGGTCGATGCCCTGCTGCGCCAGTTCGACGAGTACGAGACCCAGTGCGCAGCGCTGCTGGAGGCCGAACTACCCCTGCCGGCATACGAGTACGTGCTCAAGGCGTCCCACGCATTCAACCTGCTGGACGCGCGGCGTGCCATCTCCGTCACCGAACGGCAACGCTACATCCTGCGTGTCCGCGGCATGGCGCGCGGCGTCGCCAAGGCCTACCACGCGGCGCGCGAGGCCCTCGGGTTTCCCCTCGCACAACAGGCAGCGGAACCGGAGGTGGAATCATGAGACGCGGCAGCTTCCTGGTTGAAATCGGCACCGAGGAACTCCCGCCCGGCTCCCTGCAGAAACTGTCCGCGGCATTCCTGGAAACCTTGCTGACCGGCCTTGATCAGGCGGCCCTTCAACATGGAGAGGCGCGACCTTATTGCTCGCCGCGACGCCTCGCGGTGCGCATCGAGGAACTGCAGCTGGCCCAGGCCGACCGCGAGGTCGTGCGCCGCGGTCCCGCCTTGAAAGCCGCCTTCGACAGTGACGGAAATCCCACCCGTGCCGCCGAGGGGTTCGCGCGCTCCTGCGGAGTTCCGGTGGCGGATCTCGATAACCTGGAAACCGAGCAGGGCACCTGGCTCGCCCACACCAAAACCGAACCCGGTCGCGACGCCGCGGAGGTCCTCCCGGAACTGGTCGAGAATGCGCTGGCCGCGCTGCCGGTCGCGCGACGCATGCGCTGGAGCGACCATGCCTGGGAATTCGTGCGCCCGGTGCACTGGGTGGTGATGTTGCTGGACAGCGAGGTGGTTCCCTGCGAGCTGTACGGATGTGCCTCGGGCCGGGAGACCCGCGGACACCGTTTTCACGCTCCACAGCCGATTTCTCTGGCGCATGCCGCGGAGTATCCGGATCGCCTCGAACAGGAAGGCCGCGTGATTGCGGATTTCCCGACGCGGCGCTCGCGGATTCGGGAGCTTGTCGAGGAGGGCGCCCGTCAGCGCGGCGGCCGCGCCGTGATCGGGGACGCGCTGCTGGACGAGGTTTGCGCCCTCGTGGAATGGCCGGCTATGGTACTGGGAAGCTTCGAGGAGAAGTTCCTCGCGGTGCCGGCCGAGGCGCTGGTGACCACGATGAGCGGTAACCAGAAGTACTTCCACCTGGTGGATGATGACGGGAACATGTTGCCCGCCTTCATCGCCATCGCCAACATCGAGAGCAGGGAACCGGGACGCGTCCGTGAGGGCAATGAGCGGGTAATCCGGCCGCGCTTTGCCGACGCCGAGTTCTTTTACGCGACGGACCGTCGTCATACCCTGGAGTCCCGTCGGACGGCACTGGACGGGCTGGTATTTGAAGCCCGCCTGGGCAGCGTGGCCCAGCGCTGCAACCGGATCGGGGAGCTGGTCGCGGCCATCGGCGAGCAGGTGGGGCGGTCCAGCTCCCACGCGAAGCGTGCCGCCCACCTGTGCAAATGCGACCTGCTGACCGAGATGGTCCAGGAATTTCCGAAGTTGCAGGGCATCATGGGCCGCTACTACGCCCTGCATGACGGCGAGGCGCCGGAAGTCGCCGAGGCGATTCGCGAACACTACCTCCCACGCTTCGCGGCCGACGAGTTGCCACAGAGCGAGGCCGGCCAGCGGGTTGCCCTGGCCGACCGCATCGACCTGCTCACAGGGATTTTCGGAATTGGTGAAGAACCAAGCGGCGTCAAGGACCCGTTCGGGCTGCGTCGCGCCGCGCTCGGCGTCCTGCGCATCCTGATCGAGGGCGAGCTGTCATTCGACCTGGCGCCCCTGCTGAAGCACGCGGCGGAACTGTACCGGGGACAGGCGTTCGATTCCGATCCGTGCGCGAAGGTCCTGGAGTTCCTCCTTGACCGACTGCGCAGCTACTACACGGACCAGGGGGTCTCCGCGGAGGTCTTCCTCGCGGTCCGCGCCCGACCCGTCACCAGCCCGCTGGATTTTCACCGGCGCATCCTGGCCGTCCAGGAATTCGTGCGGCTCCCCGAGGCAGGCGCCTTGTCGGCGGCCAACAAGCGGGTTTCAAACATCCTCGAGAAAAGTGCTATAGATAAATCAGAGTTGAAGCTGCGCCCGGATCTGTTCCGTGAGCCCGAGGAAATTCGCCTGGCCGAGCAGATCGAGCGCCTTCGGGATGGCCTCGGGGAGGTCCTGGAGAGACACGACTACTCGACGGCTCTCAACCGGCTGGCTTCCCTGCGTGACCCGGTGGACCAGTTTTTCGACGCGGTGCTGGTCAACTGCGAGGAGCAGGATGTCCGTGAGAACCGGATGGCGCTTCTCGCCGGACTACGTAACCTGTTCCTCGGCGTGGCCGACATTTCACTGCTCCAGTCCGTATAACCGCAGACGATCAGAGGGCGCGTGACAGACATTCAGAAACGGCGCCTGGTGATTCTCGACCGGGACGGCGTCATCAACGAGGACTCCGACGCCTACATCAAATCGACCGAGGAATGGAATCCGATCCCTGGCAGCATCGAGGCCATTGGCCGCCTGTCCCGGGCTGGCTTCAGGATCGCCGTCGCAACCAACCAGTCGGGCCTCGCGCGCGGCCTGTACGACCTCGATACCTTGCACGCGATGCACGACAAGATGCTGCGCCTGGTGGACGCGGCCGGCGGCGCCATCGAATGCATCGTCTATTGCCCCCACGGCCCCGATGACGGTTGCGAGTGCCGGAAACCGCGACCCGGGCTGGTGCGCCAGATCGAGGTGCAAACCGGGATGCCAGCGTCCCGGGCCTGGTTCGTCGGTGACAGCCTGAAGGACCTGCAGGTCGCCCGCGCCACCGGCGCCCTCCCCATTCTCGTTCGTACCGGCAAGGGGGTGCGCACTGAATCAGCGGGGCGGGAACTCGAGGGCGTGCCGGTTTTCGACGATCTCGCGAGCGCAACCGAGTACATCCTGGAGTCGGCCGGATGAGTGCGGTGCTGCCAGCCCCGGTCCCGATGCTGGCGCTACGTTCGACGGTTTTTTACCTTGGCTACGCCAGCTCCATCATCATCTGGGCCACCCTCTCCATGGTGGTGGGTCCGTTCCTGCCGTTCCGGGCCCGTTATGTTTTCGTGATCAAGTGGTGGACCCGCTTCGCCATCAACTGGCTGCGCCTGACCTGCGGCATCGACTATCGAATCGAGGGCACCGAGAACATTCCCGACGAGGCCTGCGTCATTCTCAGCAAGCATCAAAGCCAGTGGGAAACTTTCTTCCTGCAGACCCTGTTCGTCCCCCAGTGCACGCTGATCAAGAAGGAACTGCTGTCCCTGCCTTTCTTCGGCTGGGCATTTCGACTGGTACGGCCGATTGCCATCGACCGCACCAACCGGAAGACGGCCCTGCTGACCCTGATCAAGCAGGGTCGGGAGCGGCTGGCGGAGGGTATCTGGGTGCTGGTCTTTCCGGAAGGAACCCGGGTGTTTCCGGGCCATCGCAAGAACTACCTGAGGGGTGGCGCCGCACTGGCGTGCAGCGTCGGTGTGCCGGTGCTGCCGGTGACCCACAACGCGGGCCTGTTCTGGCCGCCGCACCGGTTCCTAAAGTATCCCGGCACCGTGCAGGTGATCATCGGACCACTGGTTCCCACCACGGATCGCACACCCGAGCAGGTGCTTGGTGAGGTTCACAGCTGGATCGATGCAACCACCGTGGCGATCGGCGGGGAATCTCCGCCCCCATACCTCACCTAGTGGCCTGCACGCGATCCGCACGGAGCAGGGCGGCCTGACTGCCCAACCAGCGCGCTCTCCTGAGTGAGGAATACGGTCGCGAAGCGCAAAAATCCCACCATGAAAGTGGGCTTTTTGCAGCAGATCATTTCTGGTCGGGTGGTCCGGCCAGGGGCGGAGGGTCGCCAATCCCCCTCATATATCCAGGTTGGCGACCGCCAGTGCATTCTGCTCGATGAAGTCCCGGCGCGGCTCCACGGCGTCACCCATCAGCGTGGTGAAAATCTGGTCCGCGGCAACCGCGTCCTCAACGCTGACCCGCAGCAATCGCCGGGTCTCGGGGTTCATGGTGGTTTCCCAGAGTTGCTCGGGGTTCATCTCTCCCAGGCCCTTGTATCGCTGGATAGCGTGGCCCTTCTTGGCCTCGTTCATGAGCCAGTCCAGCGCCTCCTCGAAACTGCTGGTGCGCAAGGTGCGCTCACCGCGGCAGACCCGGGACTCGGGGCCGACAATTCCCTCCAGCCGACGGCCCAGCGCTACCGCGGACCGGTATTCACCCGAACCAAAGAACTCGTGGGTAAACGGGAACTCCTGGCTCAGCCCGTGGGTGCGGACCGTCACCAGTGGGAGGAACAGGTTGCGCTCGCGGTCCTCGCGCAGGGAATATTCGAACTGCGCCCCGGTGCGAAAGTCTGCCTGCAGGCGTCCTGAAAGCCGGTCCAGCCATTCCTGCATCACGGATGCATCCTGGAGCGCCGCCTCGTCGAGGCCGGGCAGGTGCACCAACTGCCGCAGCACGGCCTCCGGGTAGAGGCGAGACAGGCGTTCCGTGGTACGCAGGAAGTTCTTGTACTCCCGGACCAGGTCCTCCAGCGGAACCCCGGTAATCGGCGGCGCGTCGTCGCTCGAATACAGCGCTGCACCGTCGAGGGACGCCTGGATCAGGTAGTCATCGAGCTCGGTGTCGTCTTTCAGGTAACGTTCCTGCTTGCCTTTTTTCAGCTTGTACAGCGGCGGTTGTGCAATGAAAACGTGGCCGCGTTCGATGATCTCCGGCATTTGGCGGAAGAAAAACGTGAGCAGCAGGGTTCGAATGTGGGATCCATCCACGTCCGCATCGGTCATGATGATGATGTGGTGGTAGCGGAGCTTGGCGACATCGAACTCGTCACGTCCGATCCCGCAACCCAGTGCCGTGATCAGGGTGCCGACCTCGGCGGAGGAGAGCATCTTGTCAAAGCGTGCTTTTTCGACGTTCAGGATCTTTCCCTTCAGCGGGAGGATGGCCTGCGTCCGGCGGTTGCGGCCCTGCTTGGCGGATCCACCGGCGGAATCACCCTCCACCAGGTAGAGCTCACACAACGCGGCATCCTTCTCCTGGCAGTCGGCCAGCTTGCCGGGCAACCCCGCAATATCCAGCGGACCCTTACGACGCGTCATTTCCCGGGCCTTCCGCGCGGCCTCCCTGGCGCGCGCCGCATCGATCATCTTGGTCACCACCGAGCGGGCATCCTGTGGGAACTCGAGCAGGTAATCGTTCATGCGCGCGGACATTTCCTGCTCCACGGCCGTTTTCACCTCAGAGGACACCAGCTTGTCCTTGGTCTGGGAGGAGAATTTCGGATCCGGGACCTTGACGGACACGACAGCGGTGAGGCCTTCCCGGGAATCTTCCCCGGAGGTCTCGACCTTGGACTTCTTGGCGAAACCCTCGCGCTCGATATAGCTGTTGAGGGTCCGGGTGAGGGCGCTACGGAAGCCGGCAAGGTGGGTGCCGCCATCACGCTGGGGGATGTTGTTGGTGTAACAGAAGATGTTTTCCTGGAACCCGTCATTCCACTGCAACGCCACCTCGACGACGATCCCGTCATCGCGGGTCTGACAGAAGTGAAAAACCCGGTTGATGGGATTCTTGTTGGTATTCAGGTATTCAACAAACGCCCGGACGCCACCCTCGTACTCGAACGTCTCTTCCCGGGCAGCCCGCTCGTCACGGAGCACAATGCGCACACCGGAGTTCAGAAAGGCCAGTTCCCGGAGTCGCTTGGACAGGATGTCGTAATGGAAGGAGATGTTGTTGAAGGTCTCGGAAGAGGGCGCGAAACGAATTTCGCTTCCGGTGATGTCGGTCTCGCCGACGACCGCCAGGGGCGCCTCTGGAAATCCGTCATGGTAGACCTGCTCATAGACCTTGCCGCCCCTGCGGATGGTGAGGGTCAGGTCGCTGGAAAGCGCGTTGACGACCGAAACCCCGACACCGTGCAGTCCGCCCGATACCTTGTAGGAGTTATCGTCAAATTTCCCACCAGCGTGCAGCACGGTCATGATGACCTCGGCAGCAGACTTGCCTTCTTCGTGCATGTCGACCGGGATTCCCCGCCCGTTATCGTGCACCGTCACGGTCTCATCCGGGTGGATGATCACCTGGATCTCGTCACAATGGCCGGCAAGAGCCTCGTCAATGGCGTTGTCCACCAGCTCGAAGACCATGTGGTGCAGGCCGGTACCGTCGTCCGTGTCCCCGATGTACATCCCGGGGCGCTTCTTCACCGCATCAAGCCCCTTGAGGACCTTGATGCTGGAAGAGTCGTAGGCGTGATCTGCTGTCATCTTCGAACTCCTGGTTATTTTATTCCCGGGCATGCACCCGGCCATGTTCCACGTGGAACACTGCTTTCTCTTCTAGCCCTGGCCAGCACGGATCGGCGTCCGCATCCACGGCCGAGGTGACTAACACCTGGTGCCCGCTGTCCGTAAGGCATGCCCCCAGTTTCCGGGCGTTCGCCGTATCCAGCTCGGCATGCAGCTCGTCCACCAGGTACAGGCACCGTTTGCCAGTCAGCTCCCGGAGACACGTCCCCTGGGCCAGGCGCAGGGCGCTGTTCAACAATTTCCGCTGGCCCCGGGAGAACGTGTTTGCCACGCCCCCCAGCGGCCCGGCGACCCGCAGGTCAGCCCGGTGCGGACCGATTCGCGAATACCCCGCCTCCCGGTCCCGGGACAGGCCCTCCTTCAGGAGGTCGCCCAGTTCCTTCCGCGAATCCCAGCCCGGGTAGTGCTGCAACCGGATCTCCCGGTCGGGCCCCAGCAATTGTCTCACATACGACTGCAGGTGGCTGGAATACCGTTCGACGTAGTGGGCCCGATACGCATCCAGGGCCTTCGCCGAGACCAGGAATTCCTCATCCCACGCCCTGATCTCCGCGTCACCGATTTTACCATGTCGCAATAGGCCGTTGCGCTGGCGCAATACCCGCTGGAACCTTTTCCACTCCTGGAAGAACTCATGTTCCACGTGGAACAATCCCCAGTCCACGAATTTCCGCCGCGCTCCCGGACCCCCGTCGAGCAGATCGGCGTGCTGCTGCGCCAGGACCTGTACAGGAAGAATCCGTGCCAATTCCGCGGCGGTCACGTCCCTGTCCCGATCAACCCGGAAGC
>JBFGWM010000139.1:0-7520 GCA_041588495.1 Pseudomonadales bacterium
GACGGGCGCGCGGAGGCACGCCCGTCGTGTGTCATGGAGCGGGTGGACTCAGCCTTCCTTCAGCGCGGTGACCAGTTCCAGGATCGCGTGACGGCCGTCGCCGAACAGCATCAGGGTGTTGTCCAGGGCGAACAGCGGGTTGGGAAGCCCGGCGAAGCCGGCCGACAGGGAGCGCTTCACCACCACCACGGTCTTGGCCTTGTCGACGTTGAGGATCGGCATGCCGTAGATCGGGCTGCCCTTGTCCTCGCGTGCCAGCGGGTTGGTCACGTCGTTGGCGCCGATCACGATGGCCATGTCGGTCTGCTCGAAGGTCGGATTGATGACGTCCATTTCCTTGAGCTTGTTGTAGGGGATCTCCGCCTCGGCGAGCAGCACGTTCATGTGTCCGGGCATGCGTCCGGCCACCGGGTGAATGGCGAACTCGACTTCCACGCCCAGTTCCTCGAGGCGGTCGGTGAGGTCGCGCACGGCGTGCTGGGCCTGCGCCATGGCCATGCCGAAGCCCGGGACGATGACCACGCGACGCGCGGTCTCCAGCAGCATGGCCACTTCCTCGGGACTGCTGGCCTTGACCTTGCCGGCGTAGACCTCGTCCGCGTCCATGGCCTCGCCGGCCTCGGCCATCACGCCGAACAGCACGTTGGTGAGGGAACGGTTCATGGCCACGCACATGATCTGGGTGAGGATCAGGCCCGATGCGCCGACCAGGGAGCCGGCGATGATCAGCAGGTTGTTGCCGGTGACGAAGCCGGCGGCGGCGGCCGCGACACCCGAGTAGGAGTTCAGCAGCGCGATCACCACGGGCATGTCGGCGCCGCCAATGGGGATCACCAGCAGCACGCCCATGATCGCCGCTGCGCCCACCAGGGCCCAGAACAGGCCGATGTTGCCGGGTGCCATGACCAGTGACCCGATGGCCGCGATGCAGGTCGCGAGAAATAACGCGGTGACGATCTTCATGCCGGGGAACCCGATCGGCTGGCCGCTGATCAGTTCCTGCAGCTTGGCGAAGGCGACCAGCGAGCCGGTGAGGGTCACGGCGCCGATCACCACGGCGATGCCGATGGCGAACAGGGCGATGCCGCCGAGGCCGCCCGCCACGGTGCCGTCCAGTTGCGTCGCCGCCTCGATGGCCGGCTGGCTGCGCATGAACTCGGCGCTGGCCACGGCCAGGGAGGCGCCGCCACCGAAGCCGTTGAGCAGGGCGATGAACTGCGGCATGGCGGTGATCTGGATGCGCACCGCGAGGGTCGCGCCGACCGCGGCACCCACCACCAGTCCGGCGACGATCCAGCCGAATTCCACCACCCCGTGGTTGGTCAGCGTGGCAATCACCGCGATCAGCATACCGACGCCGGCGATCATGTTGCCGCGCACGGCGGTTTTCGGCTTCGACAGCCCCTTGATGCCGAGGATGAACAGGGACGCCGCTACGATATACGCGATTTCAATGAGATTTGCAGACATGGATTACTTTCTCTTGAACATGGCGAGCATGCGGTTGGTCACCATGAAGCCACCGACCACGTTGATGGTTGCCAGGGCAACCGCGATGAAACCGAGCACGTTGACCAGGACCTGGTCACCACCGTGTCCGGCAGCGACCAGGGCGCCGACCAGGGTGACCCCGGAGATCGCGTTGGATCCCGACATCAGCGGTGTGTGCAGGGTGGGTGGTACCTTGGTGATCAGTTCAAAGCCAAGAAAGATGGCCAGGATGAACAGGGTGAGCTGTACAACGGTGATGTCCATGTCGGGTCCTCAGGCTTCGGCGGTCGCGGGCTCCGGGGAGAGCGCGGGCAGTTCGAGCAGGCCACGCAGGCGCGGGTTGGTCACCTCGCCATCGTGGCTGACCACGGTTTCGCGGATGATCTCGTCCTCGTAGTCGAGTTGCAGTCCGCCCTCGTCGTCGAGCAGGTGCTTCAACAGGTTCTCGATGTTCTTGCCGTACATCTGGCTGGCGTTGTTGGCGACGGTCGAGGTGATGTTCTTGGGGCCGAGAATCTTCACGCCGTTCTCGATCACCGTCTCGCCGAGGCGGGTCAGTTCGCAGTTGCCGCCTTTTTCCGCGGCCAGGTCGACGATTATCGAGCCGGGCTTCATGGCGTGGGCCATTTGCGTGGTGATCAGGGTCGGGGCCTTGGTGCCGGGGACCGATGCGGTGGTGATCACCACGTCCTGGCGGGCCAGGATCTCGGCCATGGCCTCGCGCTGGCGGCGCAGGAAGTCCTCGGACTGGGCCTTGGCGTAACCGCTCTGGCCTTCGGTGTCCTCCGCCTCGAGGTCGAGTTCGATGGGCTTGGCGCCGACTGACAGAATCTGTTCGCGTGCCGCCGGGCGCACGTCGTAGGCCTCGACCACGGCGCCCAGGCGTCGCGCGGTCGCGCAGGCCTGCAGCCCGGCCACGCCGGCGCCCATGATGAACACCCGCGCCGGGTTCAGGGTCCCGGCAGCGGTCATGTTCATGGGAAACATGGTGGGGCATTCGCTGGCCGCGACCAGCACGGCCTTGTAGCCCGCGATCATGGCCATCGACGAAAGGACGTCCATGGACTGGGCGCGGGTGATGCGCGGAATCAGTTCGACGGCGACACCGGTGATCTGCTTTTCCGCCAGCGTTTGCGCGAATTCGGGATTGGCCAGGGGGTCCATCATGCCGACGAGGATCTGGCCGGAGCGCAGCAGGGCGGCGTCGTCGGCGCCCGTATCCTGGTTGAGTCCCGGGGTCTGCACCTGGATCACGAGATCCGCACGGGCGAACAGGTCCTTGCGGTCGACGAGGCTGGCCTCGGCCTTTTCATAGGCCGCGTCGGGATAGCCGGAAGGCAGCCCCGCTTCGCGCTCGACCAGTACCGTGTGGCCCTGCTTGACCAGTCCGGCGATGTTTGCCGGCGTCAGCGCCACGCGGCATTCGCCGGGGCAGGTTTCCTTGGGTACACCAATGATCATCGTGACTCCTACCGTCGTGTTCTCATGGCGGTTCCGGGCACGGCCGGATCGGCTCCGGGCTCGGCCGGGCGGCTATTATACGAGACCTGACCGTGATGTAACCCGTCTGGCCCCGATTTGGACCGTTTTCGGGTCCGGATCGCTTCCGGTGCACCATTTTTGGCGCGTTCTGCCGCTTTCTGGGCGTTCTTCACCAAAAAATTGGGCTTGTGAAGGGCCCTCCCGCCCTGTTTGCGGCCTTTTTCGGCAGGAATCCCGGGTTCGGGGTTCCTGCCCGGACTATTCTTTAACTCAGGTGCGGCGGGTCCGCCGGGAGTTTTCAGCCGATGCATGTGCGAGTGCGCCACTGGTCGCGGGCCGCGGTCTTCATGCTGCTGTTATCGTCCCTGGCGGCGGCGCGCGAGGACGCGGCGCAATGCGTCCTGGAAAGCCCTTTGCTCGACTGGGGCAAGGGAACCCATGCGCCGGCCCGCGATCCCTTGCCGACGCTCGCCGCGACCACCCCCTCCGGTGGTAACGCCGCCCTGCAGGCCTGCACGGGCAACCGGGAGTTCCGGTTCGCGGCGGGGATCGAGGACATCACCGGCCCGGCCGGTGGCAAGATCATGATGGGCAACGAGGACCCGGAACACTTCGCGTCCGGTATCTACCAGCGTAATTACGCGCGGGCCTTCGTCCTCGGCTCGCCGTGCAACGGCAAGCGCGTGGTGATGGCGGTCACCGATACCGGCATGCTGTTCAACTCGGTGTGGCAGGCGGTCATGGACCGTATCGCCGCAGATCCGGAACTGTCCGCACACTATGGCCCGGCCAACGTGATGCTGAGTCCCACGCACACCCATACCGCTCCGGGTGGGTATGCCCACTACACCGCGTACAACGCCATGCGCTTCGGGTACGACGACCAGGCATTCCGGGTGATTGTCGAGGGCCTGTTCAAGGCGATCCGCGAGGCCCACGACAACTACGAGGCGAACCCGGTGCGTGGTCCCCTGCAGATGGCCCTCAGCGAACTGATCGACACCGCGGTGTCCCGCGCGCGCCTGGCCTATGCCCTCAATCCCGAGGCGGAGCGGCAGTCCTACGTCGACATGCAGGGCCGCGAGATCGTTACCAACCGCCTCATGACCCAGCTCAACCTGCGCCGTGATGACGGCGGCGAGGTCGGCGTGATCAACTGGTTCTCGGTGCATGCCACTGCCGCCCACAAGGGGCACCTGGTCAGCGGCGACAACAAGGGATACGCCTCCTACCTGTTCGAGCGCCTGCAGGGCACCGACCAGGACGCGCCGGACGACGGCTTCGTGGCCATGTTCGTGCAGAGCGACGAGGGCGAATCCTGGCCCATGCTCTACCTGTACCGGGAGGACCAGCGGCCGCCGTACCCGACGCGACCCGACGAGGACTACCCGGAAGTGGTCATCAGCGGCACCAAGCAACTGGCGAGAAGCATCGAACTGTACCGTGACGGCGGTGAGCCGCTGACCGGTGGCATCGATTACCGGCAGTTCTTCGTGAAAATGGACGAGGTGAACGTCACCGACCCCGTGGTTCTGGAGTCGCTTCGCCACCCGCCGGAAATGGATGCCGCGGAAAAGCGCACCTGCGCCGCGGCCCTCGGCGTGTCATTCCCCGGCGGCGGTTTTGGCGGTGAGGACCTCGAGCGTGAGTTCACCGTGCGCTCCGGGGTCAGTTGCAGGAATCCCGCGGAGGCGGAAATCTTCCAGCGCGAGGTGGAGGCTGCCCTGGCCGGCAAGGTGCCCAACGAACTGTTCGCCCACGCGGTGGGCTGCAACGTGAAACACGTGCCGGGGCTGAACCTGCAATGCCACGCGGAAAAACCGATCCTGTTCGTGTTCGGTCCACCGGTGAATGCTTCCGCGAACGTCGTGCCGTTCCAGCTGTTCGCCATCGGCAACCTGGGCGTGCTGGCCCTGCCGTGGGAGATCACCACCATGTCCGGACGGCGCATCCGCGCCCTGCTCGGCGATGTGCTCGCCGGGGCCGGTATCGATCACGTCGTCATCACCGGTCTCGCCAATGACTACGTGCAGTACCTGACCACCCGCGAGGAATACGCCTACCAGCAGTACGAGGGCGCCTCCAACCAGTTCGGGCCGTGGACGCTCGCCGCCGTGCAGCAGGAGACCCGGCGCCTGGCCAGGAGCCTGCGCGACGGCACGCCGGCTCCGCCGGGTCCGCAGCCGCCACGTACCGAACCGCAATTGATCCAGTTGTTCCCGCCGGGGCCGACCGACCTGCCGGGTGAACGGGGTTTCGGAGCGCTGCTGAGCGATGTCGAACCCGCTTATGCGCCGGGAGATGCCGCGGTTGCGGTGTTCCAGACCGGCCATCCGCGCGCCGACCTGCGCACCGGGGACAGCTTCCTGTTCGTGGAACGCCGCATTCGCGGGGATGGATGGGAGGTGGTGGCCCGCGACCGCGACCCCGAGACCAGCTTTCACTGGGAGCCGGACACCGTCACGGCGCAATTGACGCCGACCTTCACCTCGCGGGCGCGCATCGTGTGGCGGATTCCCAACAATGTGCGGCCCGGAACCTACCGGATCCGTCATACCGGCGCGGCACGCACGCTGCCGGAGGGGCCGGTCACGCAGTTCGAGGGGATTTCTTCGGAGTTCCGGGTTGCCGGCAGGCGCGCGGCCTGTCCCTGACGGTTTGTGCCGGGGATTACACTGGCGCCCTGAGCCTGCGGGCCGTGCGCCCGGAACCTCTCATTTCGCAACGATAATGGTGTCGTCTTCTTCCATGTGGCCGAACCGGGCGATGATTTTCGCGTAGGTTCCGTCCTCGCGGATATGCGCAAGCCCCTGGTTGAAGTCGCGGATGATTGCCGTCGCCTCGGGGTTTGCCCTTGCCGCCATCAGGTGCAGCCCGTGCCGGGCCAGCGGGGGATGCAGGAAGACGATCTCCCGGGGTGCCGGTCCGCTCCACTGGGTGATCTCGTAGCGCAGGACACCGAGGGCGGTGACGATCATGTCGACGCGGCCGGCGAGGAGTTTGCGCACGTTGAGAATCTGGTGGGTGGCCTCGTCTTTCATCAGGAAGTCCGCCGCGTCGAATTCCCTGCTGTTCACCCAGCCGCGGTTGATGCCGATACGATAGGGCTTGAGGTCCTCGAGACTCTTGTATTCGCGGATCCCCAGGCTGGGCAGCGCGGCCAGTCCGACCGTGACCGTGAAAAACGGGTCGCTGAACAGGTATTTCTGTGCGCGCTCTTCGGAGTGGTAGGCACCCATGACCGCATCCGCTTCGCCCTGTTCGACACGGTGCAGCGAGCGCTTCCAGGGCATGAAATCCAGCGTCACCGAGTGTCCGCGACGTTCGAATGCGGCGGTGACCAGTGCGGTGACGAATCCGTTCTCATCCAGTTCGACCCCGTAATACGGGGCCCAGTCGGCGGTGACCAGGCTGACCTCCGCCGCGCGTGGCGCCACGCCCGGCGTCGCACCGAGGATGCCGATTAGCAGCGCGAAGGCGAAGATACGTGTCCCCCTGCCCCCGGAAGCAGTGCCGGCGCAGGGTTTGCTGTCGGTGCGCGTCACCGGCACTTGTTTTCTCCTTGGCTGTTCATCATGAGACCGGAATCCTGCCTGTCGGTTCAGCGTAGGTAAATCGGGGCCCGATATCCACACACGTGCCAGAGATGCCCTGGGAAAGAGGGACCCGTTTGCCCGTCTATAATTGACCAACCGGGAGCCGGGGCTGGAGCCGCCGATGGCCGTCGAGATGCAGGAGATTGCCGAGGCCCTGGGAACATCCCCGGACCAGGTGGTATTTCTCGAAGTGCTGGACGATGAGGCCCGCCGGCGTCTGCTTGGGGACCTCGAGGATGCGCGGGCGGCTCACGCCGCGCATATCGAGAGCAGCATGCGCAGGGCCTTCAACCACGTGCCGCGGCTCCTGCGCCGGCCCCTGCGCAAGCTCTTCGGCGTATGAACGTCGATCGCGCCACGGAGTTGCGGCGGCTGGCGCGGGTCCTGCACAAGGACAGCGGGACCCTGGATTACCTGGACCCGTTGAACGGCCTGGAACTGCAGCAGTTGCGCAGTCGTATCCAGTTGCGCCTGCTCGACGAGTTCGGCCCCATGTTCGAAAAGTTGGCCGGCGCGGGCAAGATCGCCCCGGACAAGCTCAGCGCGTTTCTCTGCAAGCGGATTTTCGGACCCGCCCTGACCGCCAACATGTCCTACTACACGCCGGTGCATAAGGCGGTGAGCATGTGCGGCCATTTTGACGAGGAGTTCATGGCCGAGGTGGCGCGCGAACAGGTTCCGGAACGGGCCGTACGCCAGCTCGAGGAACTTCCGGTCGATATCATGCGCCCCGTCACCCGGAAGTTGCTGGAGAGTGGTGACTTCCACGTCATGGGTGGTTTCACCGATCACCTGCCGGAAGAGAAAGTGCGCGCGCTGATGGAGGAGATCGAGGATCCCGCGGATCACCTGCGGGTATCGGCATTTGCCCAGCGCAAGGACCGCATCGCCCGTCTCACCGCCGGGTTCGACGACGACATGCTGCGCGAGTTCATCGTGGTGGCGTTCTCC
>JBFGWM010000140.1:0-7444 GCA_041588495.1 Pseudomonadales bacterium
AAACACTCCGCCAACTGTACGCGGAAGAACTGGAAGCCGGGCGCAGGCTGCTCCGGGAACGCCTGCGTGGCTGACGACGGCACCGGCCTGCGCGAGGTCTGGCGCCGCTGGCGGCACCAGGTGCCGCCAGCGGCGCCAGACCTCGCGCAGGCCGGTGCCGTCGTCAGCCACGCAGGCGTTCCCGGAGCAGCCTGCGCCCGGCTTCCAGTTCTTCCGCGTACAGTTGGCGGAGTGTTTCAGCGTGGGGGTCCTGACCACGCCGGCGATATTCGAAATAGCGCGCAGCGACCTTGCCCAGTGCGTAGGTGGTGGCGCCCGCCTGGGTGGCGCCCCAGACCGCGCCCAGGGTCTGGCCCCATCCCGGCACCAGCTTGACCACCGCCCGCCCGGCCTGGCCGAGCAGCCAGCCGGTGGCGACACCGCCGCCGAGCATGCCCACGAACTCGCCCACCGAGCGGGCATCGAAACTCTGCCCCGACATGCGTGCCAGGGCATGCAGCAACTTGCTCTGCATGGCCGATACCGCGAACAGGTCCACCACCGGCAGGGCCCCGAGTCCGGCCGCGGCGAGGGCGTGACCGACGATCTGGGCGTCTGCGGCGTGGGCATAGGCATCCCCGCCCCCTTCGTCCGCACGCAAGGCGGCGAGCAGGCTCTCCGGGAGCACCGTTTCGATCGCGTCCCAGAGCGCCTCCAACCCGTAGTTCGGATCGTCGAAACCATCCGCCGGCTGGGTCAGGTCCACGGGGACCCACAGCGGGGCCGGGCCCGGCAGACCGGAGAGCAATCCGCGTTGTGCCACCAGTGCACGCCGCAGATCGGCATAGTCGTCGCCCGCAGGCTGGTCCGGCGCGCCGAACGGATACGGGGTGATGTGGTCGCCTCCGGGCGGATACAGGTCGTGCAGGCCGGTCTGCGCCACCACAATTGGCCAGTCGCGGTGCCTGCGCCGCACCTCGCGCAGCACTTCGAACACCGGTTCCGGACGCGGATCCGCCACCTTGATCACGGCCATGACCAGGTGCGACTGGGCCGCGCAGGTGTCGATATCCTCGCCCGGGTCGTAGGCCACCTCGCCGAGGCCGCGGGTGTCGAGGAACTTGAGCACCGGCAGCCCCGGCGGAAAATCGAATACCTGCGCGGTTCGGGTACACGGTTCGAAACCGTTCCCGACCTGCGCGTGGGGATGGCCGGTGAGGGCGCTGACGATGGAACTCTTGCCCGCCTGGGTCTTGCCGAGCAGCCAGATCACGGGGACCGGGCGCGCGTTCTCGTCCAGCGCCGCGTTCAGTTTCGATTCCCCGCGATGGGGATCGAGCAGGGCGGCCTTCAGGCGCCCGAGTGCGGTTCCCGTCATTTCCTGCTCCAACTGCGCGTTGCCGGCCGGTCACCGGGGATTGCGTGCAGCGTTTCCGGCGGCGCGTTCAATTTCATACTGCGTCACTCCGAAGACTACGCCAACCCGCGAATTCCCGTCGGCAACACTTTCGGAGCGGGAAACGGCGCCGGGGCCCGGGCGCAGAGCATTCCCGGCGATGCCCGGAAACCCGTGCCACGCCGTCGCCCTCCTGACCCCCGCAAATGATGCACCACGCGGGCCCGGATATCGATGCCCCAAGGCGATGAAAAATCCACCCGCTCACGGTTCACTATCCTGCGCTCCACAGGCATCATAGCCACCGGCAGGCGGCGGAAGCGCATGATCCCCGCCGCACACTCACTGGAGATCCCGCATGACCCCGCAAGCCAAGCCCGCAAATCCGAATTTTTCCTCCGGACCCTGCAGCAAGCGTCCGGGATACGCCGTCGAACGGCTCGACATCTCGACCCTGGGGCGCTCGCACCGCTCGTCCGTCGGCAAGGCGGCCCTGAAACGCGCGTGCCTCGACACCGCGCGGATTCTCGGCCTGCCCGAGGGTTACCGCGTCGGCGTGGTGCCCGGTTCGGACACCGGCGCCATGGAAATGGCCATGTGGTCGCTGCTCGGCCAGCGACCGGTCGACGTGTTCTGCTGGGAATCCTTCGGCCAGGGCTGGCTGACCGACATCGACAAGCAACTGAAGCTCGCCGACGTGCACCGCTACCAGGCCGACTACGGCAAGCTGCCCGATCTCGGCCAGGCCAACCCCGATCACGACATCGTGTTCACCTGGAACGGCACCACCTCGGGGGTCCGCGTTCCGGACGGCGACTGGATCGCCGACGACCGCACCGGCCTCACCCTGTGCGATGCCACCTCCGCCGTTTTCGCCATGGAAATGCCCTGGGAGAAGATCGACGTCGCCACCTTCAGCTGGCAGAAGGTGCTCGGTGGCGAAGGCGCCCACGGCATGCTGGTCCTCGGACCGCGCGCCGTGGAACGGCTGGAGAGTTATTCGCCGCCGTGGCCGCTGCCGAAAGTCTTCCGCCTCACCAAGGGCGGCAAGCTGATCGAGGACATCTTCGTCGGCGCCACCATCAATACGCCCTCCATGCTGTGCGTGGCCGACTACCTCGACGCCCTGCAATGGGTCGAGGAGATCGGCGGCGTGGATGCCTGCATCGAGCGCTCGCGGCGCAACCTCGCGGTGGTGGAAAACTTCGTTGCCGCCAACGATTGGATCGACTTCCTCGCCGAATCCCCGGAAATCCGCTCCAGTACCAGCGTCTGCCTGACCCTGGACCTCGATGACGGCAAGGTGAAGGAAATGACGAAACTGCTGGAGGCCGAGGGCGTGGCCTACGACATCGGCGCCTATCGCGATGCGCCGGCAGGACTGCGCATCTGGTGCGGCGGCACCGTGGAGACCGCCGACCTCGAAGCGCTCATGCCGTGGATCCAGTGGGCCCACGACCAGGTCCGCTGAACTCCGTCCGCAATCACCTGAATCAGCAAGGCAGCCATCATGTTCATGATCCGAACCTACAACCAGATCGCGGTGAAGGGCCTCGACCGCTTTCCGCGGGACCGCTACGAGATCGCCAGTGAGATCGCCCACCCGGACGCCTTCATCCTGCGCAGCCACAAGCTGCACGATGAGACCTTTCCGGAGAGCCTCAAGGCGATTGCCCGCGCCGGCGCTGGCGTCAACAACGTCCCCGTCGATCGTTGCACGGAACAGGGCATCGTGGTGTTCAACACCCCGGGCGCCAACGCCAACGCGGTGAAGGAACTGGTGCTGACCGGTTTGCTGCTCAGCTCGCGCGGGATCACCCACGGCATCAATTTCGTGCAGACCCTGGGCGAAATGGACGACGAGGCGGAACTGGCGCGTCACCTCGAGAAGGAAAAGAAACGCTTCAAGGGCAGCGAGATCGCGGGCAAGACCCTCGGTGTCGTCGGTCTCGGCGCCATCGGTTCCATGGTCGCCAACATGGGCCTGTCCCTGGGCATGAACGTGGTGGGCTACGATCCGGCGATCTCGGTCGAGGCCGCCTGGCGCCTGTCCAGTGACGTGGAAAAGATGGACAACCTGGCCTCCCTGCTGGCCAAGTCCGACTTCGTGACCCTGCACGTGCCAGCGATCGAAGCAACGCGCCACCTCATCAACGCAGACAGTCTCTCCACGGCGAAACCCGGACTGGTGCTCCTGAACTTTGCGCGCGACGAGATCGTGGATGCCGATGCAGTGGTCGCCGCCCTCGACGCGGGCAAACTGGCCAAGTACGTCACCGACTTCCCGGTACCCGCGCTGATCGGCCGCGACGACGTCATCGCCATGCCGCACATCGGCGCCAGCACCGAGGAGGCCGAGGAGAACTGCGCGGTGATGGCCGCCAACCAGCTCATGGAGTTCCTCGAGAACGGCAACATCGTCAACTCGGTGAATTTTCCCCTGGCGAAAATGGAACGCGCGGGCGGGACCCGCATCACCTTCGCCAACCACAACACGTCCGGCGTGCTCGGCAACGTGTTGTCGGTACTCGCAGAGCGCAAGGTCAACGTGCTCGACATGCTCAACAAGAGCCGGGACGAGATCGCCTACAACATCCTCGACGTCGAGGGCGACGCCAACGGCGGGCTGCTCGACGCGATCCGCGAGGTTGAACACGTCATCTGCGTGCGCCGCCTCTGACCGCCCCCCCCGGTTTGCACCGCCGCCTCCGCGCACGCGGAGCGCGGCCGGGCCCCGGGCCCCGCGATTCCTTTACTAAACTGAAACTGGACCCTCGAGATCAGTAGCCGGGTCCGCTTCAACGTGAGGAGTTGCGCGATGCGATGGGCCTGCCTGATTTTCGTCATGATCACCCTGCCCGCCCGGGCCGACCTGCTGTGGAAGGACACCAGCCTGACCCTGCTCTACGGTCAGGGCTACGCGGTCACCCATGACGATGCGGCGATCGCCACCGTAGAACACGCGAGCGGCTATTCCTGGGGTGACCTGTTCCTGTTCGTGGACTTCATCGAGTTCGATGACGACACCACCGATGTCTACGGCGAGATCAAGCCGCGCCTTTCACTGGGCCGGATGATGGGCCGGGAAATCGGCTTCGGGCCGGTCACCGACGTGCTGCTGGCCGCCGAATGGCACAAGGGCGAGCAGGATGTCGAGGCCTACAACTTCGGGCTCGGTTTCGACCTCGCGGTCCCCGGGGCGCGTTATTTCACCCTGGGGGTGTTTCACCGCAACGAGCGCCATGTCGGCGAGCACTCGGTGATGGTCAACGGCGCCTGGGCGTTTCCCTTCGAACTGGGCTCCACGAAGTGGCTGTTCGACGGCTACGCGGACTGGATCGACAACGAGGGCAACCTGCACAGCCACTTCCTGTCCGAGGTCCAGCTGAAACTCGACATCGGCGAGTTCTGGGGCAAGGCCGGCCGCTACTACGCAGGTATCGAGTACAGCCATTGGGACAACAAGTTCGGGCTGGCCGGAATTCCCGGTCTCGATACGGACCAGAGCGTGGTGCAGGCGCTGCTGAAGGTTCACTTCTGATCCGCGCGGCCCGCTTCCCGGGCTGGTGATGGCCCACGCCGCGACCACCCGTCACAAACCTGTTACAAACGTGTCACGCAACGGAGACCAACGGCAGGCCGATTCCCCCGAAACTGAAAGCGAACTCATCGGCACCGGAGAACCGCCATGAAACCCCTGATCGCTTTCTGGACCAGCATGCTGGCCATCATCGGCATGACCGTCGCCGCGGCCTCCGCGGCCATCCCCCGGGACCAGGCACGCCTGGATGCCGCGCTCGGCACACCCGTGGTACTCGAAGGCGGGCCCAGCCGGGCCTTCGTCAAGATCGCCCTCACCGGGTTCGAATTCGCTCCCGACCGTGAACGCGCCCCGGTCAACATCGCCATCGTGCTGGATAAGTCCGGCTCAATGGGCGGCGAAAAGATCGCCCACGCGCGGGAGGCGGCGATCATGGCCATCGAGCGGCTCGACCGACGCGACGTGGTCTCAGTGGTGGCCTACGACAACTCGGTCCAGGTCCTGGTGCCGGCGACCCGGGTTTCCGACCGCGCCGCCATCCACCGCGCGATCCGCAACCTGCACGCGGGTGGCTCCACGGCATTGTTCGCCGGGGTCAGCAAGGGTGCCCACGAACTGCGCAAGTTCCTGGAGCGCAACCGGGTGAACCGGGTGATCCTGCTTTCCGACGGCCTCGCCAACGTCGGCCCGAGTTCCCCCGCGGCGCTGGGCAACCTGGGTCGCTCCCTCGCCAAGGAGGGGATCAGCGTCACCACCATCGGCCTCGGCCTCGGCTACAACGAGGACCTGATGACCCGCCTGGCCGGGATGAGCGACGGCAACCACGCCTTCGTCGAACACCCCTCGCAACTGGCCGGCATCTTCGACCTCGAGTTCGGCGACGTGCTGTCCGTGGTCGGCCAGGAGGTCGAGATCATCATCCGCTGCCGTCCCGGTGTGCGTCCGATCCGGGTCCTCGGCCGCGACGCGGAGATCGCCGGCGACACCGTGCGCGTCGACATGAACCAGATCTACGGCGGCCAGGAGAAGTTCGTCATGCTGGAAGTCGAGGTGCCGGCCGGCCAGGCCGGGGAGCAGCGCGAGCTCGCCTCCGTCGACGCCTCCTACCTCAACCTGCAGACCCAGCGCCGTGACCGCCTTTCGCGGCAGGTCAACGTGAGCTATACCCACCGCCCGGAAGCGGTTCAGAAGAACACCGACACAGCGGTCATGAAAGACGCCGTGGAGCAGGTGGTCAACGAGGACAGCAAGAAGGCCGTGCAACTGCGCGACGAGGGCAAGGTCGAGGAAGCCCGCGAGGTCCTGCGCCAGAACGCACAGAAGCTGCGCGAAAGCGCCGGCGCCTACGCCGCACCGGAACTGGAAACCTTCGCCGAGGAAATGGAGGCGGATGCCCAACGGCTGGATGACCGCGAGGACTGGAACCGCCAGCGCAAGGCCCTGCGGAAGAAGCAGTATGAGAAAGAGCGTCAGCAATCCTACTGACCGGCACGGTCGCAACGGGCCCGGGGTCACGCCCCGGGTCCGTTGCGTGGGGAGCGGTCCCTGATGCGCCCGGGCGTCGCGATCGCGCTGTTGCTGGTGGTGCTGCTGCCGGGTGTCCTGTTCGTGGCCAGCGCGGTGCGCATGATGGCGGACCGGGAGATGCTGCTGGAACACCGCCTCGCCGGACACCGGCAGGTGACGCTCCGCCAGGTCGAGCAACCCCTCGCCGACTGGCTCGCCACCCTCGGCGCGCGCCTGGACTCGACGCTCGGCAGTATTCCGGCGGGTACCGACGACCTGCGCGCACTGGTGCGCACAACGCCCTGGGTGCGCCAGGCCCTGGCCCTGGATCGTGACGGCCAGCGCCACTTCCCCCCGCCCGAAGAACCCCTGACCGCCCAGGAGCGTGACTTTCTCGAACGCACCCGCCTGCTATGGAAGGATCGCGGGATTCTCTACCCGGCGGCAGCCGAGGGCCAGTCCGTGGATCGCGGCTGGTACGCCTGGTACTGGGGCGACGAGATGAACCTGATCCGCTGGGTACGCCGCAAGGACGGCATGCTGGTCGGCGCCGAACTCGATCCGGCACGGCTCGCGGCCGACATCATCGCCCTGCTCCCCGACGCGGCGCCCGCGGACGCGCTGTTACGCCTGCGCAACGAGCGCGGCGTCATCCTTTACCAGTGGGGCGCGGACGTTCCCGATCATCCACCCGCACCGGCCGCCGTGCGGCCGCTGGAATCACCGCTTGCCGCCTGGCGGCTGGAATACCTCGACGTTGCGCCGGTCCGGTCCACGCCCCCTCCGTTCTGGCTGCTCGGCGTGGTGAGCCTCGGCTGCCTGCTGATGCTCGCCCTCGCCGGCTACCTGTACCGCGCGCACCGGCGGGAGGTCGAGATCGCAGGGCAACGGGTGAGTTTCGTCAACCAGGTCTCCCACGAACTCAAGACGCCGCTGACCAATATCCGCATGTACAGCGAACTGCTGGAGCGGGAGTTGCCTGAAGACGAGGACAAGCCACGCCACTACCTTGGCGTGATCCG
>JBFGWM010000141.1:0-7373 GCA_041588495.1 Pseudomonadales bacterium
CGTTGGAGCCCCACAGGGTGCCACCGGGCCCGCGGATCACCTCGATGCGGTCGATGTCCTCGAGAACCGGGTCCTGCAGTTCCCAGAAGGTGCCCGCGAACAGCGGGTCGTACACGGATCGACCGTCGACGAGAATAAGCAGCTTGTTATTGAACACGCTGGTGTTGAAGCCGCGGATGCTGATGCCCCAACTGTTGGCATCGGTGCTGACCACGTGCACGCCGGGCACCAGGCGCAGCGCGTCGGCGACGGTGGTGGCCCGGGCGCGCCGGATATCGTCCCCGGTGAGCACGAAGATCGCCGCGGCGGCGTCCTGCAGACGCTGTTCCTTTTTCGACACCGAGGTGATCGTGGTGTTGATCAGTTCATCAAAGGAGATGCCGCCGATGTCGATGACGAAATCGTCCTCGGCGAACGCCACCGTGTGCGCCATGCACGCCGCAACCGCTGCAGCCAAAATACCGTGGCGTTTCATGCTCTAGCCTCCCAAGGAATACACAGATCCGCGCCCTAATCTGGAGCATAGATCAAAATCTTCGAAACAACAGGTAATTAGCGGAGAGGCTTAAAGGTGAATGGCCGCTCATCCCATGGGTTAATTCAACGGTTCGGTTCAAGGCCGGACACGGCGCCCCGCGCCGGCGGGACGCCCTTTCAGGCCGTGGTGGTCAGGCGTGGACCTTGTGGCGCCGTTTCCGGGAGCGGGTGCGTACGCCCTCGATATGGCCCGGCTGGTAGCTGCTCTCGTAGACGGAACGGGTGTGCGCCGCAACGAGTGGGCTGATCCAGGTGCTGTCCATGCCGGCCAGGCGCGCTTCCGGGTGCAGGCGTTCCATCACCCGGCGCACTGATTCTTCCTTGTCCTTGCGGATGTCGATCATGATCAGGTAGCGGCCTTTCTCGATGTCGTCATGGAAGCGGGCGATCTTGTAGTTCTCGTGGGACAGCCCCACCAGGCCACCCACCCAGGCGCCGAAAAACCCGCACAGGCCGGTCGGCAGGGGCAGGAACCAGAATCCGAAGATGTCGCCCATGGGTGTGAACAACACCGCGAGCACACCGATGGCGAAACCGATGGTGCCGCCGATCAGCCCACCGCGTTCACCACTGTGCAGGACGTCGAAGCGATGCAGGAGGTTGGCCATGTGCACGTGGTGCTGCTGCAGGCCGGCCTCGTCCTTGCTGATGACATGAAAATGCCAGTCGGTGATGCCCTCGGCATGCATGTCATCGGAAATCTTCTCGGTGCTTTCGACGCTGGATGTGACGTAGTAAAGGCGTTTCACGGGCAGGTCCTCCCTGAACGCGTTGTTTTCGGGTTACTTTTACAGAGTATAGGATTGGGACCCGGGCAAACCGGTTTCCGTTTATACCGTTTATTTATTAACCAATCCTGCTTAGAAGCGACCGGTATTGCGCCGCGCCGCCCCGGGCCGGCCTAGTGCCCGGGCACGCCACTGACCCCGGGACGAAACCTGTACACCTGGTAGGGCGCGTTGTCGCGCAGGCTGGACGGCAGCATGCCGATAACCTGGTGCAGGGAACTGCAGGTGAAATACAGCCAGCCCCCGGGGCCGAAGCTGAAACCGTCCGGCCAGCGGATTCGCGGATCACGAAGCAGGGTCACCATCTCACGGTCCTGCCCGATGCGCAGGATCGCCGAGTGCTCGGGATCCGAGACGTAGATATTGCCCTCCAGGTCCATGGTGATCCCGTCGCTCATGGTCTTCTCGGCAAACGCCTCGACACTGCGCGACAGTTCCAGCGCATCGAGCGTGGTGTCGCGCAGGTCCTCGGTGCGCACCCGGTACAGGCGGCCCGCGGTAACGGCGGCGAAGTACAGCCACTCGTCCTGCTTGTCGAGTGCGATCGAGTCCACCCCCGGGCGAACCGCCACCAGTCCGAGCACCTCCATGCGCCGGCCGGCGACCACCGGCACGTACTTCTCGGCCTGGACCGAGATATCGCCTTCAAGCAGGCGACGGGTATTGCCGGTCACCGTGTCGTGCACCACCAGGGCCGGCGTCAGGGCGAAGAAACTGGCGTCCGCGATGTATACGAAGCGGCCCTCGGAATCCACCTGGAAATCGTTGGCGTGAGACCCGCGTCCCATCATCGCGCGGGTGAAGTCGTGGCGGTAGACCACCTCGCCGGTATCCAGGTCGAAGGCCAGCAGGCGGGGTTGTCCCAGGCCGTGCATGGCGTTGTCGAGCACCCACAGGCGCGCCTGGCGGTCGATGCGCAGGGACAGGATCTCCTGGAAAGCCAGCTCATGGCTGCCGCCGGGCTGGAACTCCGCCGACGGCCAGGGCACGGCGCGGCCGTCCACCCACTGCACCACGTTGACCGGCGGCCGGCCCTCGGGATGCAGGGTGAAGAAGACGCGTCCGTCCGCCGCCACCGCGATGTTCCCGGGCGGATGGGCGGTCTCGGCCACCGTCTCCACACCGCGAATGTCCATCAGGGGGGCGGTGGTGCGGTCCGGAAACGCCTCACCGCCGCCGTAGCGAACCTTGAGTCCGACGGCCACGACTGCCAGCAACAGCAGAACGCCGCCCAGCAGGATTCCCAGAAATCTCAACATCGCAGGCTGTTCCCGATCCGTGTCCGTCAGCGCCAGTCGGCAGGCTCCCGGTACCACAACAACCGGCCGCAACCCGCGGCCGGCACCTCTGTCTCCACCGCCATCACCGCGGCAGTGTGAAACCCGGGCGCCGCGTCAGGACGCCCGTCCACCATAATTCCACCCAGCTGGCTGATGCCGGGCATGTGTCCCACCACCAGCATCGATTCGCACTCCTGTTCGCCGAGCTGCGCAAGGGCCGTCCGCGGATCGTTGCCGGGCTCCAGCTCCGGGCAGCGCAGCGGGTCACGGATTCCCAGTTCCCCGCACACGATGGCCGCGGTCTGCCAGGCCCGCGGGTAGGGACTGGCCAGCACCGCGTCGAACCCGATCCCGGCGGCGTCCATCGCCACCGCGACCGCCTGGACCTCGAAGCGGCCGGCGTCGCTCAGCACCCGCGCACGGTCGCTCTCGGCGCGGGACACCGCCGCGCCGTGTCGCATCAGGAATACGCGCATGGCGCCGCCTCAGCGTGGCAGGACAAACTCGACGTCGCTGCTTTGCTCGTTGGTCATCAGGCCATGCAGGGCCTCGGGAATCGGCACATTCTCGAACAGCACCGCGTGCAGGCTGTCGACCAGCGGCATGTAAATGTCCATGTCCCGGGACTGCTGGCGCACCAGGCGCAGGGTATTGACACCCTCCGCCACCTCGCCGAGTTCATCGACGGCCTCCTCGAGATTCTGCCCCTGGCCCAGGGCATAACCCACGCGGAAGTTACGGATCAGCGGCGACATGCAGGTGACCACCAGGTCGCCGACACCGGCGAGGCCGAGAAAGGTCATGGGATTGGCGCCGAGGTGGACTGCGAACCGGCTCATCTCCGCCAGGCTGCGGGTGATCAGCATGGCCTTGGTGTTCTCGCCCATGCCCATGGCATGCACCAGGCCGGAGGCGATCGCGTAGATGTTCTTCAGGGCGCCGCCCAGCTCGACGCCGAACATGTCGGCGCTGGCGTAGACCCGGAAATAGTCACAATGCAGCACCTCCTGGATGGTCTTGCGCACCTTCGGGCTGCTGCTGGCGATCACCGTCGCGGTGGGCTGCCGCAGGGCGATCTCCTTGGCCAGGTTGGGGCCGCTGAGCACGCCGATGTTGGCGCTCCGGGTCTCCTCCAGGAGAACCTGGCTCATCAGCTTGAAACCGTCCGCCTCGATACCCTTGGTGGTGCTGATCAGCAACTGGTCCTCGCGCAGCAGCGGCGCCATGCTCGACACCACCTCGCGCAGGGACTTGCTGGGAATCGACACGAAAATGATGCTGGCGTCGGCCACCGCCTCTGCCAGGTCGCTGGTCGCCGACACGCCCTTGTTGAGCTGGCATCCGGGCAGGTAGCGGGCATTCATCCCGGTGCGCCGGATCTCGGCGACCTGCTCGGTGCTGCGCATCCACAGGTGTGCCAGGTGGCCCTTCTCGGTCGCGATGTTCGCGATCGCGGTACCGAAACTGCCGCCGCCGATGACCGCGATGACCTGCTGTGCCGCCATGATGCCTCTCCTGCCGCCTGCCCGTGATCGACGTCATCATATCCCATTGCGCGGGCGGCGATCCCGGGACCATGCCACCCGTGACAAAAACCTTAGCACCGATCCGGGCAATTCGGCACGCCGGCGTCCCATGGCGCTGTCAACGGGATTGCCGCCCGCGCGTTGTAGAGGAGTGACAGCATCTTTTTCGTTACCGGCCCGACCCGGTCCATTCAAGGAGCAGAACCATGATTCGCAGGCACACCCTGACCACGACCCTCGTCCTCGCCATGGCAGCACCCGCCGTCGCCCAGGATGGCGACATCAGCGACCGGTTCGACGCACGTGGCGACCGCATCGATGAACGACTCGACCGTCGCGGCGACCGCATCGACGAACGCCTGGACCAGCGTGGCGGGCGCATCGATGAGCGCCTCGACCGCCGCGGGGAAGCCATCGACGAGCACCTCGACAGCAAAGCGGAGCGGGCCGCGGAGAAGGGAAAAGACGGCCTCGCCGAGCATCTCGACCGCAAGGGTGACCGCATCGAGGAGCACCTCGATACCCGCGGCGACCGCATCGAGGATCGTCTCGACCGCCGCGGCGACCGCATCGACGAACGGCTGGACCGGAAAGGTGATCGTATTGACGAGCGTCTGGACCGGCGCGGGGAACGTATCGAAGAACACCGCGATCGTCACAGGGACGGCTCAGGCGAACGCCGGGACGCGTACCGTGAACACCGGGACCAGCGCCGCGAGGACTATCGCGAACGGCGCCAGCAACGCCATGAGAACCTCCGCGAGCAGCGCCAGGAGCACCGTGGGGACTATCGCGAGCGACGCGCTGAGAAGCGTGAACAATACAGGGAGCGCAAGGGCGAGAGACGGGACCGCTACCGGGAGCATCGCGACCGCAAGCGTGAACAGTACCGCAACCGTCGTGACAGCCGTAGCGACCTGCATCACCACCGCCGCCATGCGGCCCGGGACCGGACGCGGGCCGACCGGGGCGGGTTGCGCCGGACCGCGCGCTAGGCCGCCAGGAGCGGAGACCGGGTGGCGGGCCCTAGGTGGCCCGCCTTGACTGCACGGCCGAGGCGAACCATTCCAGCAGCCAGCGCGGGGGAAAACCGGAACGCGAGTCCTGTCCCGCGTGCTGGCGTTGGAGACGGCGAAGGGTCTTTTCGGTGTCGGGGAACATCACGCGCCGTGCGCCGGACCGCTCGAAGGGGGCCCACTCGCCCTCGGGCTGGGCCAGGCGGTCGGCCAGCGCCGTGAGCGCCAGGGGGTTGTGGCCGAGACCGATGTGACTGCCGTAGACCTCGATGTTCTCCGCCTCGGCACGGGGGTCGCGGTCCACGCAATGCTGCCACGGCACGATGCCGTCGGACGCGGAAAAGATCGAGGTGGTCGGCACGCTGATGGGATCCTGCATGCGGGCCATGAGTTCCTCGGTCTTTTCGTGCAGGCAGTTGCCGCTGATCCGTTCATACAGCCAGGATGCGTTGGTGGTCTTGAGGTGACCGTGGAACGGGGTTCCGAGGGTGATCACCTGGCGCACCAGTTCCGGCACGTCGCGCCCCAGTTCGCGGGCATAGAATCCACCGAGACTCCAGCCCACCACGCTGACCTTGGCGCCATAGCGTCGATGCAGGTACTCCAGGCGCTCGATCAGCCCTTTTTCCACCGCATCGTCAGGTCCCAGGTTCATGCCCTGCTTCCACGGCGAGGCAACGTAACCGCGCTTGCGCAGGAAGCCACGCATGGGCCGCGTGGAAAAATCGCCGGCGAGGAAGCCCGGCAGGACGAGCACCGGGTGGCCGTCGCCGTCATCGGCGCGGGACAGCCACGGCAGGGCCTGGAGGAAATACACGAATTCGAGGAAAGCCCGGCTTTCCAGCATCATCAGCAAGCGTGAAGGCGGCTTCACATCCGGGTCGAACGCTTCTTGCAATGAACGCATGCAGACCTCCCCCAGTCCAGATCGCGGAATGACGGGTCAACGGGTTCGGGACCCGGCTTCCCGGTTGTGTTTCTTTACTCGTTCTTGTTCTTGTTGTTCTTGTTGTTCTTGCTGTCTCTCTGATTGGGCCTATCAGGCCAATCGGGCCACGCCCCTCTCCGGGGGTTTGGCGTCCCTTTTTACCACCCGCGGGCGGCATGGAACAACCATGCGTTCGCGCCGCGGGTTAACACCCACAATTGAAACTATAGTCAATTCAACCTGTTCAACCCGGAACCACCCGCCCGTGAACATCACCATCAGCACCGGCATGAGCGCCGCCCAACACCTCTGCCTGGTCGCCTGCGGCGTTTTTTTCCTCACCGGCCTGCTTACCGGGGCCTGGAAATACGCCTGCATCGCCACCCGGGACAAGGCCGAGGCGCCTTATTACGTGAGCATCGCCCACCGTGCCGCCCTCATGTATACCTTTGCGGCCCTGGTCCTGTGGGTTTTCGCGGGGCTCAGCAAGTGGGACGACACGGTAAACTTCTGGGCCGCGTTTTTCCCCCTGCTGTACTTTGCCCTCGCCATCGCGACCTACATCCTGCACGGTTTCCTCGAGGACACCGACAACCAGTTCCGGCGTCCGCACCGGCTGGGTCGTGGCGAACTGCCGGGGCAGTGGATCGGGGCTTTCATGGTGTCCCTTGCCGTGGCCGAAATCGGCGGCTTCGTGGTCCTGTTTGCCGGGTACCTGGCCACGATATGAACAACCACAGGCCCCCGCACTTCGCGAGTTTGCGAAATGGGCCGGGGCTGCTATTTTTTTCTTTGTGGTTCAGCGTTTTAATAACTCAGCAAGTGCGCACGCGAGGATATGGAAATGAATAATAAATCAGCTATCGGCAAGAAAGGCCTGGCGGGACTCTGCGGGGCGCTTGCCCTGACCGCGGGAACTGCCGCCAACGCGGAGATCTCGACGACCATCAGCCTGACCAGTGATTACATTTTTGACGGCATCACCCAGACCCAGGGTGACCCGGCGATCCAGGGCAGCATCGATTACGCCCACAAGAGCGGTTTTTACGCCGGCATCTGGTCGTCGAACATCAACTATGCCAACACACCCGACGTGGACCAGGAAGTCGACTACTACTTCGGTTACGCCGACTCAATCAACGACAACCTGAGTTACGACCTGGCCTGGCTGCGCTACACCTACATCGGTGTCGGCGGCAGTTCCAAGTTCGATTACAACGAGGTCATGCTCGGCCTGTTCTATAAGAACACCTCGCTGCACATGTGGCGTTCCGGCAACTACGCCAACCTGCACACGC
>JBFGWM010000142.1:0-7368 GCA_041588495.1 Pseudomonadales bacterium
AGGGGAATGTCGTAAGCCAATGCGGCATTTCCGCCCACGCAGATGCAACCAAGAATCAAGACGTTAGGGATACTCTTGCGCATCACGCACCCCCTCGGGCCAGAGTACTACGGTGGATAGCTACATATTACACCGATGCCGAGTATCACGTGGATCGCATGGGAACGGCTCAGAAAGAGGGGAGTCGCCGCGCTTCCCGGGCCTTCAAGCCAGGTCTCACCGGCGACCAATGCCCGCCCGCACCATGCTCCACCGGGCCATCAGAACGACAACTTCTGCGCCAGCAGCACGATGAACAGCAGCAAGGCACTGGCCAGCAACAAGTTACTCAACATCCGGTTCCGGTTCACCCCCATCCAGTGCACCCGGTTGTTCATGTAGAGCAACGTCGCGGCCAGGAATGGCATGAAAAACGCGCCGGCAACGGCATAGGTCACAGCCAGCCAGATGGGCCTCTCGTAATACAGCATTACGAGCGGCGGGCACGCAAGGAAAAACAGGTACGCTCGATAAGCGGGACTGCTCTCCTGCGCAGCGGCCCGGGTGGTTTCCTGCGAGGTCTGTCCGGCGCTGCGCATCTGGGATACGAAATCCGCGAACAGGTAGGGAACTCCCTGCCAGACCCCCAGCATGGAACTGAAGACCGCGCCCCAGAAACCGACCAGGAAAATCAATGCGTAGTTTTCACCCAGTAATACCGCCAGTTGATCCGCCAACGCCAGCAGGATCGCCGACCCCTTGACCGCTTCCGGACTGGAATGCGCGGCAAGAATCACGATGCAAATTCCGAACAGCGCGGTGATGCCGTAGGCCAAACCCAGGTCGATACGCATGATGCGCAGTTGCCCGGGCCCGGCCCACTGCTTCTCGCGAATCCAGTAGCCATAACACAGCAGGGTCACGCTGCCTCCGACGCCGCCAATCACGCCGAAGATCAGTTTCAATGAACCTTCCGGAACCGACGGGAAAAACCCGCGACCGATTTGCGCCCAGTCCACCTCGAGACGGGCTGTCGCGACCAGCACCGTGATGAACATCAACCCGATGAACAATTTCATCAGTTGCTCCAGTGCCGTGTACCTGCCGCGCAGTACCAGCACCACCGCGACAGCCGAGTGCACCAGTGCCCATTGTTTGACGGTCAATGCCGGAACCAGTGCGTTCGCTGCCAGGCCACACGCGCCCATCAGCGCCGCCGCGACCAGGAACGACCAGAGCAACAGGTACGCGGCAAAGTAGTAGCGGACCCAGGCCGGCAGCCGGTGAATCCATCCCTCCAGGAGCGTTGTACCGGTGACGAGCTGCCACCGGGCCAGCCCCTCGTTAAGCGCCCCCTTCAGCAGGGCTCCGAGCAGTACCGCCCACAGGAGCGCGGTATGAAACTGCACTCCGGCAACGGTCGCGGCAATCAGGTCACCGGCGCCCAGCCCGGTCGCGGCAATGACAAAACCCGGGCCGACCGATTTCCAGAGAGGTGTGTTCATGTCTGACAAGGGATAATTAGCACATAATAATTAGAGTTCTTCACAACATGGACGCCGCCCTTGGATCCTGATGAATTGCGGACATTGCTGGATCTCCACCAGGAATGGCTGGAATCCTTCGGCCACGCGGGCGCCCGGTTCGACCTGTCGGGTCAGATTCTGGAGGAAATCAGTTTCAAGCGCATCAACCAGGAGCGATTTCACGTCTACGCCTGCCAGTTCGAGGCACTGATGGCCCTCCTTGCAAAATCGGGCTGGAACCCTGGACTGTATCGGCAGGAACAGAATCACCTGATGAAAAACATGGGTCGGGCGAATCTCGCTCGTGCCAACTTCGAGGCAACCCGGATCGGCAAGGCAGACCTACGGAATTGTAATTTTGTCGAGGCCAGATTCGCAGGGGCAGACATGTCGGGCGCAAACTTCAAAGGCTCAGATTTCAGCCATGCCGATCTGACCGCCTGTAACCTGGAAGGCGCAAATCTCGACCACTGCAGAAACCTGACTTGCGAACAATTGTTATCCGCCCGCATCAACCAGGAAACGATTGTGGACGATACGCTCCGGATCAACTGGGTCTCGGAGCGCGTGTTTGAGTGCGAGAATCTGCTTTTTCCAGGCTCCGATCTCTCTCACAGAAACTTTCGGCACCGCGGTTTTCCATTCGTCGACCTGTCCAACGCCAAAATGACTGACTGCGACCTGATGGAAGCCAGCTTCCTCGAAGCAAACCTGGAAGGGGTCGATTTTCGTGGATCCCGCTTTCATAAGACCAACTTCATGCGCGCAAACCTCGCCGGCGCCAATTTCAGTGGCACACAACTGTGGAACTGTCACTTCGTGGGTGCGAACCTCGAAGGTGCGGACTTTCGGGGCGCCGAACTGCGAATTGCGAAAGAGGGACTCTCGGTAGAGCAGTTACGCTCTGCCATCATCGATGACAAGACGCTCCTGATGGATCACATCAAGTCCTTGCTATAGGTAGAGCGGAACGAAACTAGATGACATCACGAAAACGATATTGTCTGCGCCTGTACGTTTGATTCGCAAATGGAATCCATCCTCGACGCGTGAGACCTCCCAATCGCCCTTTTCCCGGTAAGTTCACAGGGGAACTCCTGAACGGCAGGAGGCAGAGATTCCAAGACCTCGTCGTAAAGCCGGCATGCTTGATCATTCAGTTCAATCAGGATTGCCTGGTTGGTTTCCTTGAACAGCAAGTAGCCATCTTCGAATTTCTTTTGCTGCAAAATTTTCATCCGCACACCCCGGCGCCCGCACCACCCCGGTTGAATTCGGGGAAAGTCGATTGCTGGCGCACATTTGCGGCCGC
Source organism: Pseudomonadales bacterium (assembly GCA_041588495.1). GTDB lineage: Bacteria > Pseudomonadota > Gammaproteobacteria > Pseudomonadales > JBFGWM01 > JBFGWM01. The sequence goes on from JBFGWM010000142.1 coordinate 2,818, forward strand.
TCGGGAAGCAAATGGCACTCACCCTCGACATGGAAAATCTCCACCAGGTTCTCAATACTCATAGGGGAGAGAAAAGGTCGACAGGATCAACGCGGAACCCGGTGAAGAACATTCGTTGCTGCAACCCAAGGTCACCTGCATGACCCGGCGCCACGCGCTGGGTGCCTGCCTGTTGAGCAGTTGCGTTTCCGTGGCTGCCGCCATGCCGGGCGCGGAGGCTCCCACACCACCTGCAATGGCGACCCACCCCGACACGGCCACGCTGCGGGAATGGGTCGGTGACATGAAGCACCAACCACGCGGGCCCTTCCAGCACATCCGCTGGTTCTGCAAGGACGGTTCGGTGCTGGAGCCCAAACCCTACGCCTGCGAGAACCATGGCGGTGGTGTCCAGCACGGCGAATGGTCGGAGCAGACTCGCCGGATCCGCGCCGCCGGGTATCCCATTGCCAATGTGCTGGCCGACCTCACCCCTGAACAGGTGATCGGTCCGGATGCGGAGTCCGGGTTCCTGTCCCTGCTATTGCTGGAAAAGTTCCTGATCGCTTTCGACAACGGCTGGATCTTCCGCCAGGCCCGCGCCTATCGTGGCGCACTGCAGGAGTACAACGAGCAGGACAGCGCGACCGCCATCCTGACGGCCATGTTGGAAGACCCGGGGACCCGCACACAGTTCCTGCTGCTGCGGGAGGCGACGCGCCTGCTGCCCCACGGGGTCCCCGCCGGCGTGCTGACGGGCATCCGCGGACTGTCCACAACCCTCGCTGACCAGGACCCGGGGTTCTCGACATTGCGTGACAAGATCCACGTTTCGCCGGACGCCGAGGATGCCCTTCGAGTGCGTGAGTACCTGGCCAGCGCATCGATTGCAGTTGAAATGCGCCCCTTGTACGAAACCCTGGCGCAACGGATCGATAATGCCTACACGCACGGCTCGCTGACGGAAGCACTCTCGGCGTTGTCCCTGCGCATACGTACGCCGAAATTGCTGATCAGCCTGCGTGAGTTGTCTGAAGAACTGCAAAGGCGGCCCGCAGCGGCCGACCAGTTTCGGCTCGCCGGCAATGCATTGGTACTGATTCGTGAAAACCTGCACGAGATGGGCCGTCCGGCGATTCGCCTGCGGGCCCTGAACGCCAGCCTGGTCGCCGGCGTGCATGCATTTACCGCCAGCCGGGAACTGCTGGAGGACCTTTCCCGCGCAACCCGGGCCGAGCGCCTGGTCTGGCTGCAGGATGCAGCGCGGGCGCTGTATGGGTTGGGACTGCTCACCCGCTATGAGCACCAGCAGTTCAACCACGCGTTGGAATCCCTGCGGGACGGGCATGTGCCGCTCACGACCTACCGGAACGAGTTGTCCTACCTGGAATCGGCCCCGGACTGGGCCGCGCGGCGGCTGAAATATCACTTCGGTGACGCCATCGAACGGCTCAGCGAGATCGAACCGCTCGCAGCGCAGTACCTGCCGGACAAGCTGCGCTCCACGCCTCTTTTGTTCTATTCCAATGTACTGGAATCCCTGTTGGAGGATGCCGCGCAACTGGCCGGCATCCGGCACCGCCTGTTCGGCACGGCGGTCAGTAGCGGGTTGCGCCCGCTGAATCCGGGACTGGCACGCGGCGTGCTCGTACACCCCGGGGCCGGGGACGCCGCAGGCCAGGATCCCGCCGATGCCATCTGGCTGGTCCCGGAGACCCGACCCGATCTGCCCCGCGTCGCGGGCATCCTGACCGCGGGCGAGGGGAATGCGCTCTCCCACGTGCAGTTGCTGGCGCGCAATCTCGGCATCCCCAACGTGGTGGTTAGTTCCGCGTTACTAGACACCCTGCTCGAGTTCCGTGGCCGGCGCGTGGTGGTGGCCGTGAGTCCGGGCGGCCAGGTGCGGATCGAACTGGACGGACCCGCATGGCAGGAGGCTTTCAGCCTGCCCGATGCCCCGTCCGAACCGGTACCACTGTCCGTCAACGTGGAGAAACTCGATCTCGCGGACCGGCAACTGCTTGCCACGTCAGAACTGGGCAGCCACGACTCCGGGCGGCGGGTCGGGCCCAAGGCCGCGCAGGTGGGGGAACTCTCACGACGCTTTCCGGGCCTGGTCTCGCCGGGTCTGGCCATACCTTTCGCGGTGTATCGCGATCTGCTCAACCGGCCCCGCTGGCCCGACAGCTCGCAGAGCATGTTCGACTGGATGCGGGAGCACTACGCCGGGATGGATTCGCTGGATCCGGCGCAACGGAACTGGGTTCGCTCGGCATTCCTGGTCGAGGTGCGGGCATGGATCCTCGAACAGGAGTTCGACCCCCAGTTCATCAGCGACCTCGGCGAGGCGCTCCAGCGAACGTTCGGGGAAGCCGGCAGTTACGGCGTGTTCGTGCGCAGCGACACCAACGTCGAGGACCTGCCGGGATTTACCGGCGCCGGCCTGAACCGCACGGTACCCAACGTGGTCGGTACCGGGAACATCCTCTCGGCCATTCGCGAGGTGTGGGCATCGCCATTCAGCGAACGGGCATTCACCTGGCGACAGGGTGTACTCGACCAACCCGAGCACGTGTACGCGTCGGTGTTGCTGCACCAAAGCGTTCCCGCCGAGAAGTCCGGCGTCATGGTCACGACAGACCTCGACTCCGGCGACCCGGGGGTGCTGACCATCGTCACCAACCTCGGCGTCGGTGGTGGCGTGGAGGGCCAGGCAGGCGAGACCCTGCGCGTTTCGCTGCTGGACGGCAGCGTCAGGTTGCTGTCCTCTGCGACCGCCCGCAGGATGCGTCGCCTGCTGGCGGCAGGGGGCTCCGAAGTGGTCCCGGCGCCGGCCCCGGAACAATTGCTGCAGCGTGACGAGATCTCCCAGCTGGTGGCGCTGGCACACGCCCTCCCCGGCCGCTTTCCGCCACTGCTCGACGCCACCGGACAGCCTGCGCCCGCCGATATCGAGTTCGGGTTTTACAACGGACAACTGCAGTTGTTCCAGATCCGACCGTTCGTGCGCAATGCCGCGGCCCTGCGCAACCGTGTGCTGGCCGACATGGACCGCGCCGGCGAAGCACAGCGAATTTTGCAATCCGTGGACATGCACGCGATCCCCCCGGTCCCCGGCACCCCGGAGGCATCGGCATCCCCATGATCCGGCCACTCGTCTTCCTCCTGCTGTCCGCACCCGTACTGGCGTACGCCTACCCGGTTGATGGCTATCCCTACACCGGAATCCGCCGCCTCGAGCTGTACCGCCTTGCGCTCCTCGGTGAACTCAAGGGACCCCGCCACGCGCCCGGCCAGCACCTCCCCATTGAAGCCGTGATACCGCGCTGGAAATCCGGTGACGCCGGCAGCCTGCCGCCCGAGGACGCCAAGTTCAGCGAGGCCCTGACCCGCCTGCTCGACGAAGAGGCGAAGCCGCTGTACAGCATGCTGGTGCTGGACCTGAGCAACCCGCAGCAGCCCCGCCTCGGGCAGCACAACGGTGACCTGGAAACCAACGTGGGGAGCGTCGGCAAGGTGCTGGTCGCGCTCGCGGTGTTCCATCAGCTGGCAGTGCTGTATCCGGACGACATCGAGGCCCGCGAGCGGGTGCTGCGCGAGGCTCGAGTGATTGCCGATTCCTTCAGCCAGTGGGACCACCACGTGGTGCCGTTCTTCGACGTGGAAACACGCACGCGGCGCTTCCGACGCATCCGCCTTGGTGACGAGGGAAACCTGTGGGAATACCTGGACTGGATGCTGTCACCCAGTTCCAGTGCGGCAGCGTCCATGGTTCAGAAAGAGCTCATTGCCCTGGCCCATTTCGGCACACGCTACCCGGTAGCGGAAGAGGAAAAAGAAGCGTTTTTCCGCAATCACGGACGCGCCGAACTCGGCCGGATCTACGAACAGGTGCAGGTCGGCGCAATCCGCACGGCAGGCCTGGACCCGGTCCGCCTGCGCCAGGGTAGCCTCTTCACCCGGCGCGGCAAGCAGCGGGTCGCATCCCATGGCCTGAGCATCGCGACCCCCGCACAACTGGTACACCTGTTGTACCGGCTGGAGGCCGGCACGCTGATCGATCACTGGAGCAGCCGTGAGCTCAAACGCCTGCTCTACATGACCCAACGCCGCATCCGCTACGCGTCGCACCCGGCGCTGAACCAGGCTGCGGTCTATTTCAAATCAGGATCCCTCTACCAGTGCCTGCCCGATTCGACGACCTGCGGGAAATACCGGGGCGACAAGGTCAACCGGCTGGCGTCGGTCGCCATCGTCGAATCGCCCGCCGGGCAACCCCGCCTGCACTATCTGGTCGCGGTGATGTCGAACGTTCTCAAGGTCAACTCGGCCGTCGCGCACCAGACCCTGGCCATGCGCATCCACCGGTTGATCGAATCCCTGCACCCGGAAGACGAACATGACAGGTGAACCATCCAGGCATCCCGATCCCTGGCGATTGCCGGCCGCGCGATCTTTCCTGCTGTTCGTCAATTTCTTCCTGATCATCCTCGCGTATTACCTGGTCAAGCCGGCCAGCCGGTCGCTGTTCCTGGAACATGCGGACGCCGCACAACTGCCCTACGTCTGGAC
>JBFGWM010000143.1:0-7230 GCA_041588495.1 Pseudomonadales bacterium
CCTCGCCCTCTTTCCGCCGGGAGCCTCCGCTCCTCGTCGCCCTTCACGGGGTCCCATGCCCGGCCCGCCGTGGTCAGAAAAACGGATCATCCGTAGTACGCTTGCGGATTGTTTTCGCGATCCCGGGCCACAACCGGGACAAAGTTTCCACACAGTTTTCAACCCGCGAGAAAAATCCCTGAACGCAAGGAAACGCGGAAACCCGTAGGAAATGACCTGACACCGCAGTATCGCCGGCTGAACGCCCCTGCCAGCCCAAAACACGAATTTGGACACCGGCCCGGTCACTCAATCGACCGACTCGCCCTCTTCCTCGGTCTCCTCGGAATCTATCGGGGACACCATTTCCAGCACACCCGCGGTGCCGGATTCCGGCAAGGACTCGACCTCTTTGAGCGTGCGGCTCATTACGCGGGTACGACGCTCGGCGCTCTCCACGGTGTTGGAGGCGGTCTGCAACTGCTTCTTGAGCTTGCCAAGCACATCGCCGAACTTGCCGAACTCGGTCTTCACGGCGCCCAGAATCTGCCAAACCTCGGCGGAGCGTTTCTCGATGGCCAGGGTGCGGAATCCCACCCGCAGGCTGGTGAGGATGGCGCTGAGGCTGGTGGGACCGGCCACCACCACCCGGAACTCCTGCTGCAACTGCTCGACCACGCCGGGCTGGCGCAGGACCTCGGAGTAGAGTCCCTCGGTGGGCAGGAACAGGATCGCGAAATCGGTGGTGTGGGGCGGATCGAGGTACTTGTCGCGGATGTCCTGGGCGGACTTCTTCACCGCCTTCACCAGCGCGTCGCTGGCCTGCTGCACGAGCTCGCGGTCGCCGGCCTCGGCAGCCTCCACCAGGCGCAGGTAGTCCTCCTGGGGGAACTTGGCGTCCACCGGCAGCCAGACCACGGACTCGGCATCGCTCTCCGGCCCCGGCAGGCGGATCGCGAACTCCACGAGGGCGTTGCTGCCCTGCTTCGTCTTCACGTTGCGCTGGTACTGTCCGGGCGACAGCATCTGCTCCAGCAGCGCCTCCAGTTGGACCTCGCCCCAGGTGCCACGTGCCTTGACGTTGGTCAGCACGCGCTTGAGGTCGCCGACCCCGGTGGCCAGTTCCTGCATCTCACCGAGACCGCGGTGCACCGCCTCGAGGCGTTCGCTGACCACCTTGAAGGACTCACCGAGACGCTTCTCCAGGGTGCCCTGCAGCTTCTCGTCGACCGTGGTGCGCATCTCCTCCAGTTTCTTCTCGTTGCCCTGCTGCAGTTCGCGCAGGCGCTCCTCGACCGCGCGGCGCAGGCTGTCCTGCTGGTCACGCAGGCTCTTCTCGAGCCCTGCAAGCTCCTCCTTGAACGCGGCGAGACTGGCCTGCTGGGTACTGGCCATGCCCGACAACGTGCTCACGGTGTTCTGTACGGCCGACTGCTGGCCGTCGCGCAGTTCTTCCCGCAGGGAGCGCCCGGTGCCGGCCCACTCCTCGCGCAGGCCGGCCAGGGCGTCACGAACGACGTTGGCAACCTGGCGGTCGCGCCCGCTGCCGGAACGCAGGACCAGCAGGGCCACGCTGACCAACAGGACGCTGTTGGCGATGAGAAGCCATTCAAATGGGGTGAAAGCAGGCAGGGTCACGTCCATGAACACGCTCGGGCATCAATGCCGGGGATGCGACCATGATAGCGCCGGGCGACGCCCGGTGGGAACCGCGCTCAGTCCTCCTGGGGCGCTTCCTCGACCGCATGGGGCCGCAGTTCAGGCCAGGCCGCCATCAGGTACATGGTCATCGACCACAGGGTCAGGATGACCGCGATGTCGAGGAGGACGAAGCCCATGTAGTACAGGAAATCCTTGTCATAGGGGTCGATGCCCACGAGGATGATGATCGCCACCATCTGCACCACGGTCTTCACCTTGCCGACGTAGGAAACCGCCACGCTGGCGCGCTTGCCCAGTTCGGCCATCCACTCGCGGAGGGCGGAGATCACGATCTCGCGACCGATGATCACCGCCGCCGGCACCCCCATCAGGGGCGTGGCGTGAATCTCGGTGAGCAGGACCAGGGCCGTCGCCACCATGAGCTTGTCGGCCACCGGGTCGAGGAACGCGCCGAGCGGGGTGCTCTGGTCGAGCTTGCGCGCCAGGTAGCCGTCGAGCCAGTCGGTCACCGCGGCCACGGTGAAGATCACGGCGGCGGCCAGGTGGGCCCACTTGAAGGGCAGGTAGAACACCGCCACGAACACGGGGATCATGATGATGCGGGAGAGGGTGAGGATATTGGGCAGGTTCATGCGCCGCCCTCCCCGGCTTCAGGCGGGTTCTTCCCCGTGCAGTCGTACGTAGATGTCATTCGCCAGTGCCCTGCTGATACCCGGTACCCGGACCAGGTCATCGACGGTTGCCCGCTCGATTTCCTGCAGCCCCCCGAAATAGCGCAGCAAGTCGCGCCTGCGCTTCGGCCCGACCCCCGGGATATCCTCCAGCGGCGAGCGCGAACGCTTCTTGCCGCGGCGGTTCCGGTGGCCGCTGATGGCGAACCGGTGGGCCTCGTCCCGGAGGTGCTGTATCAAGTGTAGCCCAGCAGAATCGGGGCGTAGGGATACTTCCTTGATATTGCTTCCTTTTTCAGCCACGAAAAGACGCTCCAGGCCGGGCCGCCGCCCGCTGCCCTTGGCCACCCCCACCACCATCAGCCCCGGCACCTGCAATTCCTCGAGGACCTCGAGCGTCGCCGACACCTGGCCCTTGCCGCCATCGATGAACAGCAGGTCCGGAATCCGCGCCTCACCCGCCTTGAGACGCGTGTAGCGGCGGCGCACCGCCTGGGCAATCGCGGCGTAGTCGTCGCCCGGGGTGACGTCCTCGATGTTGAAGCGCCGGTAGTCGGATTTCAGGGGACCGCCGGTCTCGAACACCACGCAGGAGGCCTGCGGCGCCTCGCCCATGGTGTGGCTGATGTCGAAACACTCCAGGCGCTGCGGCGGGCTGCCGAGGCCGAGTTCCCCGGCCAGCGCATCGAGGCGCTGGGCCATGTTCTCGCGACTGGCGAGCAGGGTCACCAGGCTCTGCGCCGCATTGGTGCGCGCCAGCTTCAGCCACTTCGCGCGCTTGCCGCGCACGCTGGACAGGATGCGCACCTTGCGGCCCGCGCGCTCGACCAGCGCGTCCTCCAGGCAGTCGCGATCCTCCACCGCGGCGCTGACCAGGATCTCGGGGGGCACGTCGCGACCCTTGCCCGAACCCAGGTAGAACTGCGGGATGAACTCCGACAGCAGTTCGCCTTCGCTGCGATCGAAGCGCAGGGTCGGGTAGAAATTCTTGTTGCCGAGCACGCGTCCGCCGCGGATGACCACGACCTGGATGCACACGCCGCCCGGCTGGGCTGCACTGGCGATGACGTCCACATCTCCATCCTGCTGCATCACCACCTGCTGCTGCTGCACCCGCACCAGCTGGGCGATCTGGTCGCGGTACACGGCGGCCTTCTCGAACTCCAGCGCCTCGGAGGCCGAGTCCATCTGTTTCTGCAGTTCCTCGACCACCTGCTGGCTGCGCCCCTCGAGAAACATCACCGCGTGACGCACGTCCTCGGCGTAATCGTCCGGATCCACCAGCCCCACGCAGGGCCCGCTGCAGCGCTTGATCTGGTACTGCAGGCAGGGCCGCGAACGGTTCCGGAAGAAACTGTCCTCGCAGGAGCGCAGGCGGAACACCTTTTGCAGCACGGTGAGACTCTCGCGCACCGCGTATGAACTCGGATACGGACCGAAGTAACGGCCCTTTTTCGACTTGCGTCCACGCCGGAACGCCAGCATCGGGTAACCGTGCTCGGAGAGATACAGGTACGGGTACGACTTGTCGTCACGCAACAGGATGTTGTACGGCGGACGCAGGGACTTGATCAGGGTCTGTTCGAGCAGCAGCGCCTCGGTCTCGCTGTTGGTGACCGTGACCTCGATCCCGGCGATGCGGTCCACCAGCGCGCGGGTCTTGGACTCGAGGCCACTACCGCGAAAGTAACTGGCAAGGCGCTTCTTCAGGCTCTTGGCCTTGCCGACGTACAACACCTCGCCATCGGCATCGAGCATGCGATACACGCCAGGGCGCTGGCTGGCGCTGCGCAGGAATTCCCTGGGATCGAACTCGGGCGGGGCGGTCGGCATGACCACGAGGTATACCGGAGCTTGTCCCCGCGGACAACCGCCAGCCTCGAATTACAGGTAACCCGCGCGCGGGTTCAGGCGCTCGCGGGCAACGGCTCCACGGCATCGCCCCCGGCCAGGATCCCGTGGCGCATGGCGAGGTGCACGAGTTCGACGTCGCTGCTGATACCCAGCTTCTCAAACACGCGGTAACGGTAGGTGTTGACGGTCTTCGGGCTCAGGAACAGTTTCTCGGAGATGGCATTCACGCGCTGGCAGCCCACCACCATGGTGGCGATCTGCAGTTCACGCTCGCTCAACTGGTCGAACGGATTCTCGCTCGACGCCTCCTGGCAGGAGCGCAACGCGAGTTGCTGGGCGATTTCCGGCGCAATATGACGCTGGCCGCTGTGCACGCGCCGGATCGCATCGGTCATCTCGCCGGCGCCGACGCCCTTGGTGAGGTAGCCCGATGCCCCGGCCTTGAGAAAGCGCAACGCATAGCTGTCATCGGAATGTGCGGTCAGCGCCAGCACGCGAATGGTGGCGTCGAGACGCAGCAGGCGCTGGGTCGCCTCCAGGCCGCCGATCCCGGGCATGCTGACGTCCATCAGCACCACGTCGGGCCGTGCGCGACGAGCCAGGCGCAGGGCCTCCTCGCCGCTGGCCGCCTCACCGGTGACCTCGATTTCACCGGCGTCCGCCAGCATCCGGCAGATGCCGGTCCGTACCAACAGGTGGTCGTCCACCACCATGACCCTGATCATGCTTGACTCCTTCAACGTCCATGTCGTCAGAAACCCGCGCGGGGGCGCGGGCCGGGCGGATTATAGCGGGGCCCGCCGGTCAGGGTTTACATCGATTTTTCCTAACGGGACCGGCCGATATGGCCAGGGGTTCTTAGACCGCGGGGAACGCGGTCACAGGGTCCAGTAGTGGATGCCGGCAGGCAACTCGAGGTGGCTCCAGATGCGCTTGATGTCGGCGACGAGCCCGCCGTCCGGGAGCAGGTGCGCGAACGCGTGGGCACTGAGGTCCCGGTATCCGCTGTGACCCACCGCACCGATCACGCAGTCGAATCCGGCCAGGCCTTCCAGCGACGTGTGCACATCGATGCCGTAGCGGTCACTGGCATCGACGGGGTCGACCACGGGGTCATGCACCTGCACGTCGTGGCCGGCTTCGCCAATGCGCCGGACCATGTCGACCACCTTGGTATTGCGCAGGTCGGGGACGTTTTCCTTGAAGGTCAGTCCGAACACCAGCACACGCCGCGGACCGGGCCCGCAGGTCTCCCCGATGCGTCGCACGACCCGCGCGGCGATCTCCGCGCTCATGCCCTCGTTGATCTCGCGTCCCGCTAGAATCATGTCCGGTTCATGCCCCACCTTGCGCGACAGGTGGGCCAGGTAATACGGGTCAACGCCGATGCAATGCCCGCCGACCATACCGGGCCGGAAGTCGAGGAAGTTCCACTTGGTGCCAGCCGCATCGAGGACGTCGTAGATCGAGACCCCGATGCGGGAAAAGATCATAGAAATCTCATTGACGAAGGCGATGTTGATGTCCCGCTGGGCATTCTCGATCACCTTGGAAGCCTCGGCGGTGCGGATATTGCGCGCCACGAACACGTCGCCGCCGTTCACAGCGCCATAAATCCGTTCCAGGAGGGCGCTGGTTTTTTCGTTCTGGCCGGCGACCACCTTGGTGATCCGGTCCACGGTGTGCTCGCGATCGCCAGGGTTGATGCGCTCCGGCGAATAACCCAGGAAAAACTCGCTGCCGGACATCAGTCCGGATTTTTCCTCCAGGATCGGTCCGCAGAACTCCTCGGTGACGCCGGGATAGACCGTGCTTTCAAACACCACGGTGGCGCCTTCCATCAGCACCCCGCCCACCATTTCGGAGGCGCGACGCAGGGGATCAAGATCCGGCTCGTGGTCGGCACCGACCGGGGTGGGCACCGTCACGATGAACACATCGCGGCCCAGCAAGTCCTCGACGTTCGACGTCAGAGCGAGGGAGGTGCTGCGCAGCCTGTCATCCGAGACCTCGCCGGTGCGGTCGCGACCCTCGGCGAGTTCGCGGATGCGCAGTTCGGAAATATCGAAACCGATGACATCGAAACGCGCGGCCAAAGCGACCGCGAGCGGCAGGCCGACATAACCGAGCCCAAGCACCGCGATTTTCGGGGAAGCGCCCTCAGGCATCGTAGTAACCCCTGTACCAGTCCACGAACGCGCGCAGGCCGTCCTCAATCCCCGTCCGCGGTTGATAGCCGAAATCCCGCGTCGCCGCGGAGATGTCCGCCACGGTGTCCGGAACGTCGCCCGGCTGCAGGGGCTCCAGCCGGCGACGCGCCTTGCGGCCCACGCAGTCCTCCAGAACCTCGATAAAACGCAGCAGTTCCACGGCCTCGTCGTTGCCCAGGTTGTATACCCGGTGGGGAACGCAACCGTCCTCGACTGCGGGCGGATGGTCGAGCGCCCCCAGTGTGCCGGCAACGATATCGCCGATGAACGAGAAATTACGCTTCATGCGCCCATGGTTGAAAACGCGGATCTCCTCGTCAGCGAGCATCGCGCGCACGAACAGGAACGCCGCCATGTCCGGACGACCCCAGGGCCCGTAAACGGTGAAATAACGCAGGCCGGTTGCCGGGATGCCGTACAGGTGGCTGTAGCTGCGACTCATCAACTCGCAGGACTTCTTGGTTGCGGCGTACAGAGACACCGGATCGTCGGTGCGATCCTCCACCGAGAAAGGCAGCTTGGCATTGGCGCCGTACACCGACGAACTGCTGGCATAGACAAAATGTTCAAGCCGGTCGCGATGGCGGCAGAACTCCAGCATCGACAGGTGGCCGACCAGGTTGGCCTGGGCGTAGGCGAAGGGATGTTCGAGGGAGTAACGCACCCCGGCCTGGGCGGCAAGGTGGACGACCCGGTCGATGTCCGCAAACGGTTCAAGGGCGCGGGTCAGCCCCTCGTGATCGGCGATATCGGCGCGCACGAAGTGGAATCCCGCCCGCTCCCGGAGCCGGGCCAGGCGCGCCTCCTTGAGGGTGACATCGTAATAGGCGTTGAGACTGTCGACACCGACCACC
>JBFGWM010000144.1:0-7191 GCA_041588495.1 Pseudomonadales bacterium
CTCGGTCTGGTTCGAGTAGGGCAACCTGAGAACGAAACTACCGTCCAGCTCGAGGCCACCCTCCTGCCCCGAATGCCAGCGCTCGCGGGAAACCCAGCGCGACCGCTGGGGGCTGAACTTCAGGGTCGCGACCCGTGTCTCGGTCCCGCTGAAGATCCCGTACCCGGAACCGAGGTAGCGGTCCAGGCGGCTCTTCGCGACATCCTTCGCCCGGCGATCCAGCACCAGCGCCGAGCGGATGGCGTCGACCCCGAAACTGCGCAGGCCCTTGCGCAGGTGGCACCAGGCGTCCAGGTACCAGTTGTCCCGGTACCAGACCAGCCGCTGCGGCGACACCTCGCGAACCAACGCCTCGTCGTTGCGCCGATTGTAGTGATCGATGCGCAGGCGCTTGCGGTCGAGCAGGCCGCTGGCCAGGCGTTGGAACACCTGTTCGTCGACCCCGCGCGCACCGATGTGCAGGATGCGGATCCGCTCTCGAAGTTCGTCGGCAGAGTGATCACCCTCCTCCAGCAGGCCGGCAATCCGCGCGCGCAGGGGTTCGATATGATCCGACAGGAACCCCGGCTGCACCCCGGCAAGCAGGCGCTCCGCGGTGAGCAACGCGTGCAACTCGGCAGCGCTGAACCACAGCCCCGGCATCGCGAAGGGAATCTCGCCCTCGTCATCCCGCCGGTAGCGGTACCCGCGAAGCTCGCGGTCGTAGGTGATGGGGGCGCTCATGCGATCACGCATGTACTCGATGTCGCGCTTGGCGGTCGCCCGCGAGATCTCGAACTCGTCCATGAAGTCGCGCAGGGGCACCGCGCGGCGCGCCCGCAGCATGCGGTCTATTCCGAATAAACGCTCAGTTCGGTCCATGTCCACGAGTATAGGTAAACGCGAACGGGCGCCCGGGACCTGAACCGCCCGGGACCCCGGATCGACCGCCCCCCGCCCTGCCCGCCAGCGGTTACACTGGAAGTGTGCCCGGTCCACCGAGAGTGTCGCATGGACAACCCGATCGATCCCGTGACCGATCCCGCATGGCAGGACCCGGAGGCCGTCCGCGACCTGCGCGAGGAACTGGCATTACTGGACTTTCTGCCCAGCGGTTCGGCCCTGTCCCTGCCCGCGATGCACCTTCTCTGCCAGCCCCTGCTGCATTCCGGACGACGCATGTTCGCGGTCATCTACGAGAGGGCCGGCGCCGGGCCCTGGTGCGAGGTGGTGGTGGAAACCGTGCGCGGCAATTACTACATCGCCACCAGCATGCCCCGGGAACCCGAGACCAACACCCAGGGCAAGACCTTCGAGGTGCGGCCGGGCGCCGATCCGGCGGAACTGGTCGACGCCCTGCGCGAACTCACCGGGGACCGGCTTGCCGAAACCCAGGAACACGAACTGCTGCCCATCGTGATCCGCGACCGCGTGTTCCAGCACTGGCTGTTCGACAACCACGTGACCGCCGACCGCGTCGCGACCTGACCGCGCCCCACCCGTACCCGTTCAAAGGCGGACCAGGGAAATCCCCCGGTTGTGAAGCAGGCTGCGTGGTCCGCCCGGCGCCCGGTGCAGCCCGGGCGGTAACTCGCTGCGTTCGTGGAGGTCCTCGCCACCGGTCCAGCTTCTCACCACGCCGTCGCACTCGAAGCGCCGCAACAGGTCGCGCACCTCGTGGCGGAGGCGCCCGCCGACGCCCGTCGAGCCGTAACCGTGCACCAGCACCAGGCCGCGCAGGCCCAGGCGCAGGGCGCAGTCGAACAGTTCCGAGAGTTCTTCGGCCACGTCCCCACAGACCCGGTGCGGACCCTTGACGCTGACGGTACGAAAGCCCCCACTGCACAGCCATGCGCGCTCGTCATCGAGGGGATTGCCGCATACGGGACAGTCCGCCAGCGGGTCGGCCGGCGAATCACAGCGGGAACAGCGCACCATGAAGGCGGGATGCATCGCGTCAGTCTTCCTCATCGTCCTCGGAAACCCGTTGTCGCACCGGCTTCGGGGCTGGCTTCCGTCCTCATTATCCGGAGAACCGACCCGTGTCGCGAACCCGGCCCCGGCTGCTGACGGGCCTGTGAAAAGCCACGGGTGAGCGCTGCCTGCACCTGTGTCATGATTCCCGGGTACGGCGGGGCCCGGTCAACCAGGGAGAGCAAGCCATGCGCTGGAAACACCGGCGTCGCAGCACCAATATCGAGGACCGCCGGGGCATGGGCCCGGCCCGCGCCGGCGGCGCCGGCGGACCGGCCCTGCTGCTGCGCCTGCTGCCGATGCTGCTGCGCGGCAGGGGCGGCAAAACCGGGATGGTCATCGTCGCGTTACTGCTGGGTGCGAGCTACTTCGGCGTCGACCTCGGCGCACTGCTGGGCGGCACCTCGATGACCGCCCAGACCGGCAGCGCCGTCTCCCGCCCGGCAGCGCGTCCCCCGGCCGCACAGCAGGAACTCGCCGATTTCGTGGCCGTGGTGCTTGCCGACACCGAGGACACCTGGCACGCACTGTTTCAGGCCGGAGGCGCCAGCTACCAGGAACCCACCCTGGTGCTGTTCACCCACAGCGTGAAATCCGCCTGCGGCATGGCCGGAGCGGCGGTCGGGCCGTTTTACTGTCCCGCCGACCGCAAGATGTACATCGACCTGTCCTTTTACGACGACCTGCGCAAACGCCACGGCGCGCCCGGCGATTTCGCCCAGGCCTACGTGATCGCCCACGAGGTCGGCCACCACGTGCAGACGCTGCTCGGCATCTCCGCGAAAGTCCATGCCGCAAAGCGCGAGGCCTCGAAGGTCGACGCCAACCGGCTGTCAGTCCGCCAGGAACTGCAGGCCGACTGTTTCGCAGGGATCTGGGCCCACCACGCGGACCGCACCCGCAACCTGCTGGAACAGGGCGACGTGGAGGAAGCGCTGACCGCCGCCGCGGCGATCGGTGATGACCGGCTGCAGCAACAGGGCCGTGGCCACGTCACGCCGGACAGTTTCACTCACGGGAGTTCCGCGCAGCGCGTGCGCTGGTTCCGCACCGGCCTGGAGGCAGGCTCTGTCGCCGCCTGCGACACCTTCGCGGCTGCGAACCTATAACTGGCGTTCGGCCAGGGGCGTCGCGTACTGCATGCCCTGCATGACCTCCAGTTCCTCCGCCAGCACCGTGCGCACCGCGTCCAGTTTGAAGATCCGCTCCACGAACGCCTGCAGGCGGGGCGTGCTGGCCGGAACCACCTGCCCGCAGTGATACAGGCTGAGCATGGTGCCGCCGACCGCGAGATCCGCGACGGTCAGGCCATCGCCCACCAGCCATTTTCCCGCCCCGAGTTGCTCCTCCAGGAACGCGTAGATCGCCGGCAGTTCCTGGTTGAGGGCCTTGTCGATGTCGGATTGGATCGGCTTGCGCTGGAACAGGCGCTCGGCAAGTACCACCTCGGCAAACAGGTGGCCGCCGATGACCGGCACCAGAACGGTATCGGTGTATTCCTCGAACCACAGCGCTCGCGCGAACCCGGCGCGGGATTCCGGCACCAGGCCGCCGTCATAGAAACGACTCAGGTAATGAATGATCACCGAGGAGTCGGCCACCGTGGTGTGTTCGTCCCGGAATGCCGGAATCTTGCCCAGCGGGCTGGCGGCCCGGAATTCCGCGTCGTCGGCGCGCGGCATCACGACCCGGAAGTCATGTTCGATTCCCAGGCTGAGCAGGACCAGGCGGACCTTGCGGGTGTAGGGGGACAAGGGGTGACCGAACAGGACGGGTTTGGACATGTGACTGCCTCCGGTAGGTTCTCGTTTTCAATCCACTATACATCACTCGACTTCGCACCTGATGCCCCCCGCAGTTCGCACAAAAACTGGTCAGGACCCATCATTCTGCTGTAATACGCACCATGAAGACCGTTCCCGTCCAGCCGAGTTCCCTTGACCTGCCGCCCTGTTCCGCCCACAGCGGAATCCGCCATGACGGGGACTGCCTCTGGCTGATGGCACGGGACCAGCGTGCCGGTGGGCTCGCCGTGCTGGGCCTTGCCGCTGTTCTCGCAGTGACCCAGTTCCTCGCCTGGCAGGAACCGCACACCACGTCGAACCTGAAACTCGGCCTGCTGACGGCGCTCTTCACGGTGATCATCACCCTGCCCCTGGCCGTCGGCGGTCTGCTGCTCCTGTTCCGTCATCCCTGCGACGGCATGCTCGAACCCGCGCGGCAGCGCGTGCACCGGGTCCGCTATCGCAGTGGAATGCTGCGCGACAGCCGCGCCTGCGCATCCCTGTACCTGGTGGTGGAGTTCGTCGACAACGACGACCTCGACAGCGGACCCGGCGTAACCATGTATGCCTGCGACCAGCCACGCATCGACGCCCCGTGGCGCGTGCGGCTATGGGAGAACTTCGACTCCCCCGCGGATTCGCCGCGGGCGCTGCGCGAACTCACCCGGTGCTTCCGGTGGAAGGACGTGGCCGGGGACCCCGGCGCCATTGAGCAGCTTCGTGCCCACTGAAGACCGCGCCCGCCACCCCTGTGTTCGCCGCCCGCGCGCCGTATAATACGTTTCCAAACCTCACTGGATGCCCGGCCGACGGTCCGGGCACAACGGAAAACAATTCATGAGCGAAGCCCCCGAAGTCGGCCGCAATTTCATCCGCAACATCGTGCAGGCGGACATCGACGCCGGCAAACTCGCCGCGAATGAAGTGGTGACCCGCTTCCCTCCGGAACCGAACGGCTACCTGCATATCGGACACGCCAAGTCGATCTGCCTGAACTTCGGCCTCGCCGAGTACTTCCGGGGGCGCTGTCACCTGCGCTTCGACGACACCAACCCGGAGAAGGAAAATCCCGAGTACATCGAATCCATACTCGAGGACGTGCGCTGGCTCGGGTTCCAGTGGGACGGGGAGGTGCGGCACGCGTCCGCGTATTTTGACAAGCTGTACGATTACGCGGTGCACCTGGTGCGCGAGGGCCTGGCCTACGTGTGCGACCTGTCGCCCGGGGAGGCGCGCGAGTACCGGGGCACCCTGACCGAGCCGGGCCGCAACAGTCCCTTCCGCGAACGCAGCGTGGAGGAAAACCTCGATCTCCTCGAGCGCATGCGCGCGGGGGAGTTCGACGAGGGCAGCCGCGTGCTGCGCGCGAAGATCGACATGGCCGCGCCGAACATGAACCTGCGCGACCCGATCATCTACCGCATCCGCAAGGCCGAGCACCACCAGACCGGCGACCGCTGGTGCATCTATCCCACCTACGATTTCGCCCACGGCCAGTCCGACGCCATCGAGGGCATCACCCATTCCATCTGCACCCTGGAGTTCGAGGATCACCGGCCGCTGTACGACTGGTTCATCGAGCACCTGCCGGTGCCGTCGCAGCCGCGGCAGTACGAGTTCGCCCGCCTCAACCTCAATTACACGGTGACCAGCAAGCGCAAGCTGAAGCAGCTGGTCGATGAGGGTCACGTGGACGGCTGGGACGACCCGCGCATGCCGACCCTGGCCGGCATGCGCCGGCGCGGCTTCACGCCGTCCTCGGTCCGCCGCTTCTGCGAGATGACCGGCGTGGCCCGCGCCAACAGCGTGGTCGACTACGCGATGCTCGAACACGCGATCCGCGACGATCTCAACATGACCGCGCCACGCGCGATGTGCGTGCTCGACCCCCTGAAGATCGTGATCACCAATTACCCCGCAGACGGCGTCGAGATGCTCACCGCGCCCGGCCATCCGGACACCGGCGGCTTTCCCGACCGCGAACTGCCGTTCACCCGCGAGGTGTATATCGAGCGCGAGGATTTCCGCGAACAGGCCAACAAGAAGTACAAGCGCCTGGTGCTCGGCAAGAAGGTGCGCCTGCGCCACGCCTACGTGCTGACCGCGGAGAACGTGGTCAAAGACGACGATGGCAACATCACCGAGGTGCAGTGCAGCTACGACCCGCTGACCCTCGGCAACGACCCGGAGGACGGGGTGAAGCCGAAGGGCGTGATCCACTGGGTGTCGGCAAGCCACGGGCGCACCGCGAAGGTTCGCCTGTACGACCGGCTGTTCACCGATCCGGCACCCGACCAGGGCGAGGCGCCGTTCACCGACCACCTCAACCCGGAGTCCCTGCGCGTGATCGAACAGGCATGGATCGAACCGGGGCTCGCCGACGCGGGGGCCGGACAGAGCTTCCAGTTCGAGCGCCAGGGTTACTTCGTGGCTGACCCGCTCGACCACCGCGCGGAAAATCCGACGTTCAACCGTACCGTGGCCCTGCGCGACAGCTGGGCGAAGATCGAGGCCCGCGAGGGCCGCTGATCCGATCACAGGAGCCCGAACCATGAGCAGCCGCCTCCATTACGCCACGCAACCGGGTATCGAGCGCCAGCTCACCGCCCCGAAGATCGTCCTCTTCGACTGGCACGCAACCCTGGTCGACACCCTGGACGCCATGTACCACGCGGTCGACGAGATGCTGCCGCAACTCGACGAACTGGGCCTCGTCGACCGCCTCATGCCCATCGAACGCAGCAAGACCACGGACGATGCGCGTCTCGTCGAGTACGTGCGCAAGCACCGCCAGCTGCATCCGAAGATCAAGGCCGCGCGCAAGATCTCGCGCACCGACATCTTCGAGGTCCTGTTCGGCCCCGACGACGATGCCAAGCACATCGCCCACGAGGCCTTCAACGTGTGTTACCGCAAGCACTTCGGCGAGGTGCACCCGTTCGAGGGCAACGAGCGGGAAATGCTGCTCGAACTGCGCGAGTTCGACGTCAAGGTCGGTATCCTCAGCAACCGCGACCGTGAATTTCTCGAGCATGAACTGAGCGTCGTCGAGGGCGGCAGCTGGTGCGGCCTGTTCGACGCTATCGTGTGTGGCTCTGACGCGCCACGCCGCAAGCCGGCGCCCGACCCGATCCTCAAGGCGCTGGAGGTACTCGACTACCCACCGGGGCTGGACTGCTGGTACGTGGGCGACAGCACCACCGACGTCGTCTCGGCACACCGTGCCGGGATCACCAGCGTGTTTTTCAACGGCGCCGACTGGAACCAGGAGTGGCTGGAGAAAATCTTCCCCGGCACCGCTGACCATCCCCACGTGCCCCACGTGATCGTCGAGAGCTTCAAGGAGTTCAACCGGCTGTTCGAACGCTGCCTGGACATCACCCCGGCGGAACGCGAACTGGCGCTGAAGCACGCCCACGAACTCGACGAGGCGGACTGGAAGCCGGTGGGCTGA
>JBFGWM010000145.1:0-7181 GCA_041588495.1 Pseudomonadales bacterium
GCTTCTGCCAGGTACGCGCCATCGCCCAAGTCACTTCCGGACCAGTGGTCAGATAGATCCACAGGCGGGCAAAAAATCCGCGAACCCTGGCCGGATCTTCCTCGGCAGACGCCACCTCGGGTTGAGGCTCAGCTTCGGCTTCATCCGTTGCTTCCGCCTCTGCCCCGGTGTCTTCTTCAGGATCGTCCTCGGGCTCCGGCTCGTCCTCGGCCAGTTCCTGGTTGACCTTGACAGGCGGCGCGAGCCAGTCGAGATCGGTGGCCTCGGTATTGTCCACCGGGTAGGGCAGGTCCGCGACTGATTTCCCGGCCTCGAGATGGGCAAGGTCCGCCTCCAGTTCCCGACGCATTTCCAGCAGCGATCGCTGTGCGCCGCCCTCCGGCGTGTGCGCCAGAATCTCGTTCACCTCGGCCAACAGCACCCGGGTCTGCGCGAGGACCTTTTCTTCCTCCGCGCCCTTGCGCTTGTCGAGGCTGTCCAGTGATTTGCGCAGCACGTCTTCCTGAACCGGGAGCACCACCACGCCCACGGGCTCGCCCCGCTTGCGCAGCAGGACCCGCAGGGAAACCGTGGTCTGGGCACGGCGCCGGAAAGTATCGACGACCTCGAAAAGGTCAGGGTCGGGCCCTGCGGCACTCCCCTCGGGATTGGG
Organism: Pseudomonadales bacterium; assembly: GCA_041588495.1. Lineage (GTDB taxonomy): Bacteria > Pseudomonadota > Gammaproteobacteria > Pseudomonadales > JBFGWM01 > JBFGWM01. Next base: position 653 of record JBFGWM010000145.1, read on the forward strand.
GCGGGGGTCTGCCTCGGACAACTCGACGATCCGCCCGAGATCGTTCTTGATCAGGGTCTCGAGCCGTTCCAGGTAAACACGGAGCTTGGGCGAGGTCTGGGCCTTGAGATGCTCGTCCATGCTCTCCAGGAAAAAATAGACGTTGGCCGGCACGTTGTCCGCGCTTTCACCGAGCACCAGCACCGCCTCGAGGCTGTCATGCAGGCGCTCCATGTAGCGCACGATACCGATGATCCCGTGCAGCACGGCCTTCCGGGCCATGACCTGCTCGAGACCCGATTCGTCGGCCCGCACACGGACCTCAGGCGTTTCCTTCATGCCCACCAATTACCCTACCGTATAGTAAATTATTACTCATAATAACCCGAATTCCTTGAAAATCAAAGGCGTCACAAGGAAGGGCAGGATTCCCCCGCCCGCCACCCCGCGAGGTTCGGCAGGCGCGAACCCTGCGCCACCCCGAAACCGGCGGCATGCACCGGCCTCATTTGCCCAGGCGCCAGGTTTTCGCCCTCTTCCAGGTAACCTCCGGCCCGGTCGTGAGATACGTGTACAACTGGCCCCAGAAGCCACGCTCTTCCTGGACCGGGTCCTCCGCCTGCTCCGGCGGCGAAACGAGCGGTGGACCGCCTGCCTCCTCCGCTACGGACTCGTCGGAACTGTCTTCGGGAATTTCGAGTGGCGCCCCGTCATCCTCGGGTTCCGGCTCGATCTCCGGATCCGGTTCGGGCTCAGACTCGGACTCGCTTTCCTCCGCGGCATGTTCACCCGGCGCCAGCCAGTCGAGTTCAACTGCCTCCACCGCCTCCATGGGGAACGGCAGGTCGCTCACCGGGCCGCCTGCCTTCAGGTGGTCGATATTCTGTCCCAGTTCCTTCTGCATGGTGAGCAGGTAGGCGCGGGCGGTCTCTCCACCCGCGCCGCTGGCAACCAGTTGATCGACATCCCGCTTGAGTTCGACGGCCTGCTCCAGGACCTTGGCCTCTTCCGCCTTTTTTCGCGTTTCGAGTTCGACGAGGGCCTTGCGCAGGTCGCCGACGGCCACCGGCAGGACACTCACCGGCACCTCCTGACCGCGCTTGCGCAGCAGGATGCGCAGCGAGATCAGGGTCTGCGCGCGTCGCCGGAACTGCTGCACCCGGCTCGACACGTCGGCATCGATTGCCGCGGTGTCGGCTTCCGCCTGCAGAGGCGCCGGCCCCGATGCGAGTCGGAGGATGTCCTCGAGTTCCCGTCGGACCAGGTTGTCGAGCGTATCCTGGTATTCACGAACCTTGGCCGTGGGCTGCATGCGCATGCGCGCATCGAGGCTGTTGAGGAATTCCCGGGCGGAATCCGGCACCAGTTGCGAGCCCTCGCCCAGCACCAGTACTGCCTCGAGTCCCTCGTGGATGCGCTCCATGTAGCGCACCACCGAGATCAGACCGTGCAGGAGCGCCTTGCGCGCCTTCACGTCGGCTAGCCCGGGTTCGGCGACTCCCGTCCCGTCCTCGCGCGCGTCGCTCAACGGCCTGGCCCCCGCCCGGTCGGCGATTGCGGGGTCACGCGGATGCCGGCGATCACCGGTACAGCTCCCGATGGCGCGCGTGAAGCACATCGACGAGACTCAGGTCCCCGAGCAATTCGTAGCGCTTGACCATGCGGTTCAGGGTTTCATCCCCCAGGCGCGTGAGGCAGAGGTAGAAAACGAGGGACAATTCCGCCCGCGACAGCATCCCGCGCAGGATGCGGGCATAGGACTCACGATCCTCCACCGGCGCCCGGTCCACCAGGGCGAGAACGTTGGTGACGGTCATGAAATAGTGCCCGGTGATATGGCTCCAGCGGGTGAAAAAATCCATGCACACCGCCGACACGCAGGCCAGGCCACCCGCATCCGCACCATTCTCGCCGGCACTGGCCTGCTGGAATTCCCGTTGCAGGCGCAGCCACAACTCGAGCATCGCCTCGCGCCCGGTGAAATGGTCCTCGGGGGGAATCCGCAGGTTGGACACGATTGCGTCCAGCAATTTGATCATCTCGAAGAATGTGTACTCGAAATTCTGCAGTTGCAGGGCACGGTGCTGCTCCTCCAGGGCGGACGTGGACTTCTCCAGCTCGCTGCGCGCCGCGGCAAGTTCGCCGCGCTGCAGCTTCATCGCATCAAGCAGGCCCAGCAGGACCAGGAACGCGAGCGCCGGTGCCATGATGGCGCCGAAAAAAACCCCGAATGCCGCCCATTCCGGAGCTTCACCACCGAGCGGGAAGCCCACCTCCCGTTCGTAGATTGCGAGCACCGCAATACCCAGCAACAGGCCAAGCAGGGCCAGCCCGTATTCCGCCATCCATTCGCCGATGCGGATGGCAAGTATCTTGATCATGCCGGGGGGTCGGGCCATCGCTGCCGGTTCGCCATGCCTTTGAAATCAGGATAGTCCGTCGCGTCCCGCCCGTGACCTTTCGCCCGCTGGGTGCAGGCATCAATGTGCAGGGTCCCGGTGCAGTCACGCTCGCGGACGCGGCGATACCCTCCTGTGGCCCCGGAACACGAAATCCGATAGTTTAAAAGCTGTTCAACTGGCGTAACCCGCATAAAATACCCGGCCCGATCACCACTCCCACAGACAACATGACCCACGAACCCGCCCTCGACAATGCTCTCGAAGCCAGCGCCATGCTCCCGTCCGCGCCGCTCACCCGGCGCCTGGGCGCACTGGTTTACGACAGCCTGGTGGTCGCCGGCCTGTGGTTTGTCACCGCACTGGTCGCGGTGATCATCAATGGTGGCGAGGCCGTGCCGCCCAACCTGATGCGCGCGGCATTGCTGACCGCCACGACCGGTTTCTTCCTGGTATTCTGGATGCGCGGCGGGCAGACCCTGGGCATGCTGTCCTGGCGACTCCGCGTCCAGGACGTCAACGGCGGCCCCCTCACCATGAGCCAGTGCCTGCTGCGCCTGGCCGTTGCGGTGCCCTCCATCGGCGCGGCCGGCCTGGGCCTGCTGTGGATCCTGGTTGATCCGGAAAGGCGTGCCTGGCATGACCACGCTTCCGCATCGCGGGTGGTCATGCTGCCGAAACCGGCGGCGACGAATCGATGAGGCAAGACCCGTGAAAATTGCCGGCAGGCTCTTCAGCCAGTTCATCAAGGCCACCCACTGGGCCACCCGGGAACCTTGGCGGGCCGCCCCGGGACGCCTGTTCATGCGCGGGCTCGGCTGGGCCACCCTGAAGGTTCGCGGCGCCCGGCCCAGGGAAACCCCGCGCGCACTGGGCGAGGAATGGCAGCGCATGTTCCCGTCGAAAAAGATGGTGCCCCTGACCGAGATCACCGACGACACGGTGTACGCGGAGATCCGTTCGCCCTGTCCCTACCGGGGTTCAGGCAACGTGGAGGGCTGCTACCGGATGATGGAATATGACCGGAGAATGATGGAAGAGATCGGCGGCGAGTTCGTGGTGCTGCGCTCCCAGGCCGAGCCCGGCGTCGAGACCTGCCGGGTCGCCATGCGTCCGCAGGGTTCGGCAATGGAAGACCTCGAGCCGGCCCACGTGCGATACCGGCGGGAGCAGCAACAGCAAGCGAAGAACGCCTGATCGGGGTCGCTCAGCCCGCCTTCCGCAACAGGTACCAGCCCACCCCGCCGCAGATCAGGATCGGCACCAGGGTCGCCATGACCGGGGGAAAGCCGAACACCAGGCTCGACGGCCCGAGGAGATCCTGGGCGTACTTGAACAGCAGACCGACGATCACCCCCGAGAAAATCCGGAAGCCCATGGTGCCGTCGCGCAGCGGCCCGAAAATGAACGACAACCCGATCAGCACCAGGGCCAGCATGCTGAGCGGCATCAGCAACTTCTTCCAGAATGCCAGCCAGTAGCTTCCCGACTCCAGGCCCTGGTCAGCGCGGTAGCGGGCGTAGCGGAACAACCCGATGATCGACAGCTTGTCCGGTTCCACGAACAGCACGTCGAGCAGGCTCGGCGTCAGCTGGCTTTCCCAGTCCCGCGTCTTGTGTTCGAAACGGGTGTTCTGGTAACGCGATAGCGAGGTGCCGACGATATCCTGCATGACCCAGTGCTCGCCCTGGTACAGGGCCCGGCGCGCCGAAAGCATCTCGGTCATGAGGCCGTCGTCGTCGAACTCGTAGATGGTGAGCCCGTGCAACACCCCGTTGGTCTCGGCAGCGTTGAAGTGGATGAAGGAATTCCCCTCGCGGTACCAGTGCCCATGCTTGGATTTCTTCATGCCGTCGCCGCCCTGGGCAATCTCGCGGCCGGTCTCGGCAAGTTTTTCCGTGTAGGGGGCGATCAGTTCGCCGAGGATCAGGGCCAGCAGGATCATCAGGATCGTCGGCTGCAGGACCGACCAGGCAATGCGGTTGATGGAGGTTCCGGCGGCGCGCATGACGATCAGCTCGCTGCGGTTGGCCAGCACCCCGAGCCCGGCCAGGCAGCCCACCAGTGCCGCCAGCGGGATGAACTCGTAGAGACGACGCGGCAGGCGCAGGACCATGTAGAGCATGGCCTCCTTCAACTGGTAGTTGCCTTCCAGCTCGTTGAGTTCCGCGACGAAGGTGAAAATGAAATCGAGGCCGACGACCACGAACAAGACCACCAGCATCGACGCCAGCACGGTGGCGCCCACGTAGCGGTCGAGAATCCGCGTCACGCGCCGATTCCCCGCTCACCCTTCTTGAACTGGTACACCAGCCACACCTGCTCGCCATACATGAGCGCCATGCCGACCAGCAGGAACAGGGCATGCACGCCCCACACACCGGGGAAAGCCCCGAGGTCCCCCTTCTCGATACCGTCGCGTGCCCAGATCAGCAGGCCGACGTACAGCAAGTAGAGCATGATGGCCGGGAACAGCTTGAAGAAGCGTCCCTGGCGTGGATTCACCCGGCTGAGCGGGATCGCCATCAGGGTGACGACCGGCACCAACAGGGGCAGGGAGATGCGCCACTGGAATTCCGCCACGTCGCCCGGGGCCCGGGATTCGAGCAGCGTGCCCGTGGGCTCAGCTTCCTTCTTGCGCGCCTTCTTGCGCACCTCCGGCTCGGAGATGCGCACACCGTATTCCTTGAACCGCGTCACCCGGAAATCGAGCGAACCCGGAGACCCCTCGTAGCGGTATCCGCCGTCGAGCAGGAGGAAGCGGTTGCCGGACTTCTCGTCCACCGCCTGGCTGCCCTTCTCCGCCACCAGCAGGATGTGCAGGTCGTCGCGATCCTTGCGTTCCTTCCACTCGGCGATGAACACGTTGGAGAGCTGCTGGCGGTCACGGGACACGCCCTCGGTATAAGTGACCCGGGAACCCGAACTCAGCGGCTGGAAACGCCCTGGCGCAAGCATGTCGAATTCGGTCATGGATTCCTGCTCGACGAGGACCTTCTCGACCTGGCGTGCACCCCAGGGGCTCAGCCACAGGCTCATGCAGCCGACCGCGACGGCCACCACCAGGCTGAGGATCTGGGTGGCCATCAGCAGCTGTGTCAGGCTGTAACCGCACGCCGTGAGCACGGTCATCTCGCTGTCGAGATACATCCGGCCATAGGCCAGCAGGATGCCCAGGAACAGGCTCAGGGGCAGGATCAGCTCCAGGAACCCCGGCAGGCGGTAGCCCATGATGAGAAACAGGATGTCCGCCGCCAGTTCCCCGGCTGCAGCCTCGGCGAGGTACTTGATGAACCGCCCGCTCATGGTGATGAGCAGGAGGATTCCGCACACCGCCAGCAGGGTGACCAGGACTTCCTTTGCAAGGTACCGGAAGATGATCAAGTAACAGGCTCCGCGGGCATCAGGGACTGACTGGAATTTGACAGGTGATGCCGTACACTACGATTCGCATGGTTCAGCCAGAGAATGACCCCGGGGCACGCCCCGGAATCCGGCTGTAAGTATCGGCCAAAATCGCCTGTTTGTCGCATGGAGTCCGCATGGAATACGCCCTGAAGAAAATCGACCCCGCCAACGTCCGCACCGGCTGCCTGGTACTTGGGGTGCTTGACGGAAAGCGCCTGCTGCCCTCCACGGAGGCCGCGGACAAGGCGCTCGACGGGCTGATCACCCGCCTGCTGGGCACCGGCGACCTGGGCGAGAAGGCCGGTTCCGTGTTGCTCCACGCCGCCGAGGGCGGGCGCGCGGAGCGCGTCCTGCTGGTCCGCCTCGGCAAGGCCCGCGAACTCGACGGCAAGACCTTCGACCGCACCCTGCGCGCCGCCCTGCGCGCGGTTTCCGGAACCCGCAGCAAGGATGCGGCCATCTGCCTCACGGAAGCCACCGTGCGCGACGCCGACCTACCGTGGCAGGTCCGCCAGGCGGTGATCGCCGGCGGAGCGGGCGCCTATCGCTTCGATGAAATGAAAAGCAAGAAGAGCCCCGCTGCCGGGACCCTGAAAAAGATCGCCATCCACCTGCCCGATGCCCGCGCCCGGCGCAAGGCCGATGCCGCGATCAGGGAGGGCCGCGCCATCGTGGCCGGAATGGACGAGGCACGACGCCTCGGTGACCTTCCCGGCAATGTCTGCACGCCGAGCTACCTCGCC
>JBFGWM010000146.1:0-7148 GCA_041588495.1 Pseudomonadales bacterium
GTCCCGGAACGGGAGCAGGTCGTCCGCGGCCTGCGGGGACAGGTCAGCCTGGTAGCCGGCGAAGCCCATGAGATAGACGTCGAGGTCACGCGCCGGCCCGGTGATTTCCTGCAGCCAGCGAAATTCTTCGCGAAACGGCGCAGTGATCCCCTTCGGGATCACGCCCCGCACATCGCTGATCGCCGAGCGGGTGCGGCGTACCGCGACCCGGAAGTCGTGCAGGAACTCGGGATCGCGGTCGGCGCACATGCCGGACTCGTTGGCGCGGATGTTTTCCAGGAGGGCGTTGAATATATGCTGCAGTGCCTGCCATGCCGGCATGGCGGGTTCGAGCCGGATGTCCGGCTTGCTGCTGTAATCCATGGAGCGGTGACCCAGGGCGCGGACGGCTGCGCTCAGGAGATCCTCCCCTGCGACGGCAACCTTTGCCACGCTCTCGATCGCCTCGCGGGCGCGTTCCAGCGGCCCGGCATATCCACGCACCGGTTTCAGAAACAGCCAGAGTCCCAGGTCCTGCTGGGATTTCCCGGTACCGTCGTCGGCCAGATAGTGACCGTACTCGATCCGGGCCACTATTTTTTCGTGGCGGTTGCGCAATGCCATGTGGCGGATGCGGCTTTCCACGTAGGCCTCGCAAACCAGTGCGCGCACGTCGAGGAGCCTGGCGAGGCGTTCGCGCAGCGGGCCGTGGCCGAGGTCGGAGGCGAAGCGGGGCAATTGCGGAACCTCGATCGTCAGCCGGGTGGTATCGGTGTCGCGGTTCTTCCACTCCAGACGGTGCCCGGCTCCGGACTCGCTTGCCTCAAGCACGTATCCGGCGCGGGCCAGACGCCAGTCGAAGCTGTCCAGGAACACGCGGCGCAGGCTTTTCTCCTCGCCCTCCTCCAGATCAAACCGCTCGCGCAGCTGGTCCAGGACCGGCGCGAATCCGTTTGCGGAGGAATCGTCGAGGCGGTAGGTGATGGGCGCGGTCAAGAGATTCCGTGCGGGTGGCGAATAGGTGTGGGACAGTATATTACCCTCCGGTGCGCATGCTGGAAACGGATGCGCCGTCGGCGCCCCGAGGGGCGCTTGTCGGGATTGTTCCGGAGTCTGGACGGAGGTTCGCGAAAGATGGGAGATTTTCCCCCCGGTTTGTGGGCGCGCGCCCGGCTGCTGGCCGCCGGCCTGCTTGTTGCCCTGCCGGGTTGTGCCGAGGTGCCGCCCTGTGACGTGGTGCCCGGTCATGAGTCCCATGCCATCGGAAACGCGGGATGCATGGTGATCCGCGATGAGCGGATGCTGGTGGTCCGGGACCGCCATTCGGGGCGGCTGGGTTTCCCGGGCGGGGCCCGGGACCCGCGCGAACCCGCCCAGTGCACGGCGGCGCGGGAAACCTGGGAGGAAACCGGTTACCGGGTTCGCGTGGGCCCCGAGGTCGCCCGCTTCGGGCGCGATTTCTTTCTCTACCGGTGCTTCGCCGGGGATCGTGCGGCGCTGAACGATCCGCCGCAGGTGCCGTTTTCCAGCCGCATCGAGATCGAGTCGGTCCACTGGTTGCGGCCGGCCGATATCGATTCGCAGGACTGGCGCTTTCCCGAACAGTTTCCCTACGTGCTGCGTCTTTTTGAACAGGAAATCCGGCCCTGACTCAGCCGACGGGGAAACGTGTGTCCGTCGCCAGGCGTTCGGCCAGGAACCGCATGCAGGCGCGAATGCGGGCAACCTTGCGCAGGTCGGGATGGGTCAGCAGCCACAACTCGCTCCGGAACGCGGGGTCAGTGGGGAACAGGCGTCGCAGGGCGGGCTGGTCCTGGTCGTCGGGCAGGATCGCCAGGCCCAGCCCCTCGGCGGCCATGGCCGCCATCGCGTTGAGCGAGTTGGCACGCAGCGGCACCTGTCCGGGATCAAGGTGCTCGCGCATCCAGCGAAAGGCCGGCAGGCGCAGGAAGGTGTCGTCGGCGCCGATGAACCGGTGTTTCCCAACCTCGGCCATGGACTCAGGGGTTCCCGCGGTGTCGAGATACGCTGGCGCGCCATAGACCGCCCAGTCCAGGATCCGCGCCTTGCGGCCCACCAGGTGCTCCGGTGGTTTCGAGGTGGCACGGATCGCGATGTCCGCCTCGCGTCGGCTGAGGTTGAAGTCCTCGCCGCTGACCGCTACCTCGACCTCGATGCCGGGCCACTGCTCACGCAGTTCCCGCACGTAGGCGGGCAGGTAGCAGTAGGCGATGTTCTCGGGCGCCGTGATGCGCACGCTACCCTCGAGGCGGAGGTCCTCCCCGGCAAGCTCGCGCAGGGCCTGGTCGACTTCCGAACCGACCCGGCGCGCGTGCACCAGGAGCCGCTCCCCGGCAGCCGTGGCGACATAGCCTTCCGGCAGCCGTTCGAAGAGCCGCACACCGAGGCGGGTCTCGCAGGCCTGGATGCGACGGAACACCGTGGAGTGATTGACGCCCATCCTGCGCGCGGCCTCGGAGAGGCTGCCGCCTTCCGCGACTGCAAGGAAAAAGCGCAGGTCATTCCAGTCGAGCGTGCTCATTGGAGTTTGCAAATATGCAAGTGACATTGGCAATTATTGCTAATTACATTGCGCGTACGCAAATCGTAATCTGGCCCCATGAACCCAATGATTGTTCCGCTGTAACGGAGGGCCTGACCGATGCAATCCAAGAACCTGCAAACCGAAGCCTATGGCGTTTTTGTGCTGCGGATTTCACTGGGCGTGATCTTCCTCGCCCATAGCGTGTACCTGAAGATGTTCGTGTTCACCCTGCCCGGTACGGCGCAGTTTTTCGCCTCCCTCGGCCTCCCGGCGTTTTTCGCCTACGTGGTGTTTCTTGCAGAAACGCTCGGGGGACTCGCACTGGTGACCGGATTCCTGGCGCGCTGGGCGGCACTCGGGTTGGTCCCCATCGCCCTGGGCGCGACCTGGGTGCACCTGGATGCCGGCTGGCTGTTCACCAACACGGGCGGAGGTTGGGAATACCCTGCCTTGCTCGCCTCTGCGGCATTCGCCCAGTTCCTGCTCGGGAACGGCGCATTTGCCTTACGCTTCGAGCACCTGCGCGGGCTGTTTCACCACGAGGCACGTGCAGCCGGGGTTTGAGACGGGAGGCAGGGGCGAAGCGGTCCGGTTTCGGTGAAGTCTCAGAACTCGCCGCGGGCCGCGACCCGTGCGCTGTGCAGGGACTGCTGCCAGTGTGCGGGGGCGGTTTCCGGGGCCAGCTGCCAGCCGTGATGGACGAGGAACTCGCAGGCGTTGAGGCGGCCGAGCTGGTAATCCGTCTCCAGGTTGAACGGGTTGCGGGTGGTGCGCCGGGTGCGCAGGGGGCGCGATGGTGCGATCTGGATCACCTCGCAGTCCTCCGGCGGGCTCTCGATGAAATCGAGGGTCGCGTTGTAGCGGGCGGCGAGATTGTTCAGGCACACGCGGATGCCCTCGTGCTTGCGCATGGAGGTGCCGACGATGACCCGCTCCAGCACGTCACGCTTGCGAAAATCCGCCGGCTGGGTGCGCACCACCACGATACGGCGCGCGCCGCGACGGTAGGCCTCGCGCACCGGGATCGCGTCGGACAGGGCGCCGTCCATGACCTGTTCATCCTGGATGAACACCGGTTCGCGGTAGAACAGCGGGATCGCGCAGGTTCCCTTGGCGATGTCCAGCCAGGTCTCGAGGTCCGGTTCCACGTAAATCGGTTCGCCGTCACTGATACGGGTGCAGCACAGGGTCAGGGGTCTCTCCCGGGTCCTGGCAACCGCGGCATCGACGTCCAGTGGTTCGTGCTGCAGCATCGCCTCCCACAGCCAGTCGAGGTCCATCACGTTGCCGCCGCGAAACAGGCGGCCGAGACTGATGAACTCCGGCCGTGCGGCGAGCCCGGTAATGATTCGGTAATTGCGTCGTGGCTGCCCGGCGACAAACGAGGAAAGATTCAGGGCGCCGGCGGAGACCCCATAGTAGGCGTCAAACGGGTCAAAACCTTCTTCGAGCAGGATGTCGAGAACCCCCGCCGCGTAGATGGAGCGCATCGCGCCCCCTTCAACCACCAGTGCCGTTTGCGTCATATCCGCCTGTTCGATCCCATGGCCCCCGGGGGAACCATTTACGATTTTTCGTGAATTCGCGAGTATTAAACACGATTTGACCAGATTTTTGAAGTGCCCAGTTTATCGCGCACCAGATTGGTGCATTTCCTGCGAGTCGTTCGGGCCGCAGTTTCCCGTCGCCTAGGGGTCGAAACCATCTCCCCGGGTATCCGCCTCGTACTCAGTTAAATAGCAAGACGGCCGCGTCCGGTCGATCTTGAGGTTTCCGAAGTATCGCGCGACCACCTTCCGTGTGATTGTGTTTGGAGCGGAAGAACTCGGTGCCAGTGGGCGAGCATGCCCTGTTGAGGGTGTTCACTTTCTGTACGCCTGATCGCCTGTTAAGCTGTTTCGAGATTATTGCCCTGTCATTCGGAGAAATGTTCACGTGACCCGACTCCTGCGCGCCTCGGCGCTGTGCCTGCTCGTCATTGTCCCCGCGCAACGCCAGGCCGGCGCGGAAACCCTGGGCCAGTCCCTCGAGGAGTCGGAGATCCTGGCCGTGACCCCGGCGCCGCCGGCGGCACCCCTGCGGCCTGCAATGTACGCCGCGCACTACGGTCCGCGGGGCAAGGGCCATTCCGGGGCCGCGGCGCTGAACCGGGGCTGCGAGAAGAACAGCGGCTTCCGCTTTGCCGCCGGCATCCACGACGTCACCGGGGCCGGGTTTGACCAGGGGATGGCTGGCTATGCCGACACCGCCCAGACTTCGGAGGGCCTGCACAACCGGCAGTGGGCGCGGGCGTTCGTGATCGAATCCTCCTGCGGGGGCGTGGTGCGGCGGATTGCACTGATCAGCCAGGACCAGGGACTGATGTTTCATGCGGTCAAACAAGGCCTCATGGACCTGGTCGCGGATGATCCGGAGCTATCCGGTTTTTACGATTACGAAAACGTGATGGTCAACGTGACCCACTCCCACGCCACCGCCGCGGGACAGGCCCACCATGACCTGTACAACATTACTGCCGCCGGGCATGACGAGCAGACCTACGCTGCGCTCGTTGCCGGCACCTTCATGGCGCTCAAGCGCGCCCATCAGAACCTGCAGACCGCTCCGCCCGGGGAAATCCTCTTCAACCAGGGCGAACTGCTGAATACCACCATCCAGCGCTCAATGCCGGCCTACCTGCAGAACCCGGAGTCCGAACGTCAGCGCTTCGTGGACGTCAACGGGGAGGCGGTCACCATCAACCGAAACTCGGTGGTCCTGCGCCTGCGCCGGGGGGAAACCGAGGTCGCGATGCTCAACTGGTTTCCCATACACGGCACCTCCATGGCGCAGACCAACAAGTTGCTTTCCGGGGATAACAAGGGTTACGCAGCCTGGCGGTACGAGCAGGATCACGAAGTGGACTACCTCAGTGACGACGAGCCGTTCGTTGCCGGGTTCTTCCAGGCGGACGAGGGCGACAATTCGCCCAACGTGTTGATCGACCAGCTGAGCGAAAGCGAGTTGCGCGACCTGCAGAGCGAGAAGTTCCGTACCCGTGGTGGCGGCGCCAATGATTTTGAAAGCACGTTGATTTCGGGTTACAAGCAATACGCGAAGGCGCGTGACTTGGCGGCCGCTGCGGAGACCCCGCTCACCGGGGGCGTGTCACATATCGCCGCATTCATTGACCTCACCCGCGTGGAGATCGACGAGGCGCGGGTGAAACGCTATCCCGACACATTGCAGACCGCGCCGTTCACCACCTGCGAGCCGGCCCTCGGGGTCTCCTTCGGGGGTGGCGCCGAGGACGGTCGGGGTCCTACCGAGGAAGGCCAGACCTGCGCCGCCATGGACCAGCCGGACATGGCGCGTTGGCAGAAACTGTTCGAGGATGGCTTCGCGGCCGGCGGGCGCGGCTCGATCCCGCCGCAGCTGGTGGTGCCGGTGGGATGCAACAACCCGGCATTCGATGCGCTGGGTTACGCATGCCATGCGGAGAAACCGATCCTGTTCCCGCTGGCGACCTCGCCCTTCGATCCCACCCAGTCCCTCAGCGCGCGGATCGACATGTTGCAGATCTTCACCATCGGCAACCTCGCGGTGATCGGCCTGCCCTGGGAGGTCACCACCACCTCCGCGCGGCGCATTCGTGACGCGGTGCTCGATGAACTCGAGGGCGCCGGAATCGATTACGCGGTGATCGCGGGGTTGGCCAACAACTACAGCCACTACCTCACCACCCGCGAGGAATACAGCGTCCAGCAATACGAGGGCGCCTCGACGCTGTTCGGCCCGTGGACCCAGGAGGCGGTGCAGGCGGAGCTGGTGGGGCTGGCTCGTGACCTGCTCGAAGGCAGGCCGGCGAGCAGCGCAAACGCGGTGCCTGCCTATCGCACCCACCTGACCTCGTTCGTGCATCGCCCCAACACCAGCGACGGGATGAATCCCGGGGCGGCGTTCGGCTCGGTGGTACAGGAACCGGAGGCCTGCTACCCGGCCCGGGGCGAGGCCCGCGTCGAGGCCGTGTTCGTGGCGGGCAATCCGCGCAACGATCTGCGCCAGCAGGACAGCTACCTGTTCATCGAGCGGGAAACCGGAAAGGGCAAGTGGAAGGTGCGTCACACAGATAATGACTGGTCGACGCGGTACCGCTTCGAACCCGAACAGGACGATGGCACCTCTCACGGGCGGATCACCTGGGTGATCCCGCCGGGGACCGCGCCCGGAACCTACCGGATCCGTCACGCCGGGGGCAGCGCCGCGGGCCCCTATGAGGGGGTCAGTCGCAGCTTTGCGGTCGGCAGGTGCGGCTGACCCGCTAGCATTCGACGGGACCTCACGCCTCTGTCAGGGCGTCGAGGCATTCGCGCATCTCCTGCAGGGCGCCCTCGAACAGGCCGAAACGCAAGGTCTGGTTGGCGCCGGACTGCAGCCCCGACTGGATCGATTCCGCGAGCAGGAAATCCTCGCTCAGCACCGCGCAGGCGATTTCGTGATTGCGTTGCCAGTGGCGCGATTCTTTTTCGCTGCGCCGCTTCGCGGCTGGCACCAGGGTGGTGATCTCGATTTCGCTGCGGTCGATGGCGAGGGGTCGGGTGCGGATCAGGTTGATGTTGTCGTGTTGAACCAGCAGCGATGCGGA
>JBFGWM010000147.1:0-7131 GCA_041588495.1 Pseudomonadales bacterium
GATGCGGTCCTGCAGGCGGCCGTTGTCGGTGAGCAGCAGCAACCCCTCGGAATCCCGGTCCAGGCGCCCCGCGGGGTAAAACCCCGGGCGCTCGGGGAGGAACGGGGCCAGTCCCGGCGCCGATGTCCCGGGGGTAAACCTCGACAGCACCCCGCAGGGCTTGTTGAACAGGATCAGGGTGGCCAGGAATCACCTCCGCTGCAGGCTGTGGCGGGCGCTCTTCGCGGGCGCCGCGCACCCTGCCGGTTTTCGCTGATGGTATACACTAGATTGGATCATTTCCCCCCGAAAACTGGCGCAGCCGACGGAGTGAATCATGGGCTACCAGAAGATCGTGGTCCCCGAAGACGGCACAAAGATCACGGTACACAGCGACCTCTCCCTCGAAGTTCCGAACTTCCCGATCATCCCCTACATCGAGGGCGATGGCATCGGGGTCGACATCACCCCGGTGATGATCAAGGTGGTCAACGCGGCCGTTGAGAAAGCCTACGGCAACAAGCGCGACATCCTGTGGATGGAAATCTACGCGGGCGAGAAAGCCACGCGCGTGTACGGTCCGGACCAGTGGCTGCCCGGCGAGACCCTCGAGGCCCTGCGCGAGTTCACGGTGGGAATCAAGGGGCCGCTCACCACCCCGGTCGGTGGCGGCATCCGTTCGCTGAACGTGGCCCTGCGCCAGGAACTCGATCTTTACGTGTGCCAGCGCCCGGTGCGCTACTTCGAGGGGGTGCCGAGTCCCGTGGTGTCACCGGAGAAAACGGACATGGTGATCTTCCGCGAGAACTCGGAAGACATCTACGCCGGGATTGAGTGGCAGGCCGACAGCGAGGACGCCAAGAAGGTCATCCGCTTCCTGCAACAGGAAATGGGCGTCACCAAGATCCGCTTCGCGGACACCTGCGGCATCGGCATCAAGCCGGTCTCGAAGGAAGGCACCCAGCGCCTGGTCCGCAAGGCCATCCAGTACGCCATCGACAACGACTGCCCCTCGGTGACCCTGGTGCACAAGGGCAACATCATGAAATACACCGAGGGGGCGTTCAAGGACTGGGGCTACGAACTGGCCCGCGAGCGCTTCGGCGCGCAACCCATCGACGGGGGGCCGTGGTGCGAGTTCACCAACCGCAAGACCGGCCACAAGATCGTCGTCAAGGACGTGATCGCCGACGCCTTCCTGCAGCAGATTCTCATGCGCCCCGACGAGTACAGCGTCATCGCCACCCTCAACCTGAACGGGGACTACATCTCTGACGCCCTGGCTGCCGAGGTCGGCGGCATCGGGATCGCCCCGGGGGCGAACATCGGCGGCAGCGTGGCCGTGTTCGAGGCCACCCACGGCACCGCGCCCAAGTACGCCGGACAGGACAAGGTGAATCCCGGTTCCCTGATCCTGTCCGCGGAAATGATGCTGCGCCACCTGGGCTGGCTGGAGGCCGCCGATCTGATCCTGCACGGCATGGAGGGTGCGATCGCGGCGAAGACCGTGACCTACGATTTCGAACGCCTGATGCCGGGTGCGACCCTGCTCAAGTGTTCGGAATTCGGCGATGCCCTGATCGCCAAGATGGAGTAGGCGCGCCGGCTCAACCGGCGGGCTGGGGTTCCATCCCGGGGTCTGCCGTCTCGATCCCGTCGGCGTCGACGGGCGCTGCGGCGGCCTCGAGTTCAGCGGTCCGCTCCGGGGAGACCGGCGTGATCTCCATGGCCTGGAGCCCCTTCTCACCACGCCCGATCTCGAAATCCACCCACTGCCCGGACTGCAGGGAACGGTAACCGTCCATGCGGATCGCGGAATAGTGGGCGAACAGGTCCTCGGCTTCCGTCTCCGTGACGATGAAGCCGTAGCCCTTGGCGTTACTGAACCATTTCACCTTGCCGACCGGCATATGCGCACCTCGCTGGTTCCGCCTCCGGTCCGCAGTCCGGCGCGGGTAGGGTGGGGCGCCCCGGACGCATCTGAACCGTGCCGGGGTTGTGCGGGTCTCACTATACAACAGCGCCGCGAATCTTGACAAACGGGTTTCGATTGGCTAATGCGGCGCGCCGGGCCGCCTGGTCAGGGCTTGCACAAGGCGTTGATGAAACGAAGGTTTTGTCGCACCGCAATTCCATGCGCGACGGCAAGGCGATAAGATGGGACTGACAGGCAGTTAAGGTTTGGCGGCCACGGGCCGAAGCAGATTATGGGTAAACCTGGAAAACTTCATCTAACATTAAACAAGGATGATGACGACCAGAACGAGGGGTATGACGGCGACCTTGCGGTAGAAACAGCCAAGCCCAGGCTGAAACAACCGCCGATGTTCAAGGTCATAATGTTGAATGACGACTATACCCCGATGGATTTTGTCGTTGAAGTGCTTGAAGGGTTCTTCGCGATGTCCCGGGAAAAGGCCACCCAGGTGATGCTGATGGTCCATACCCAGGGAAAAGCCGTATGCGGGGTGTTTACCAGGGACATCGCCGAAACCAAGGCGGCGCAGGTAAACGAGTATTCAAGGGAGAACCAGCATCCTTTGTTGTGTGAGATAGACAGGGCCGACTGAGGCGCGTCGAGGGGCTAGAGATGCTCAGTAAAGACCTTGAAGTAACTCTTAACCTGGCTTTCAAGGAAGCCCGGGCAAAGCGTCATGAATACATGACGGTCGAGCACCTGTTGCTTGCGCTCCTCGACAACGAGGCCGCGGCCAACGTGCTGCGCCACTGCGGGGTCGACCTCAATCGCCTGCGCCGCGAACTCGTCGATTTCGTCGATTCCACCACGCCATTGATTCCGGCCTCCGACAATGATCGCGAGACCCAGCCCACCCTGGGCTTCCAGCGCGTGCTGCAACGCGCGGTGTTCCACGTGCAGTCCTCCGGCAAGAAGGAGGTCACGGGCGCCAACGTCCTCGTGGCGTTGTTCAGCGAGCAGGAAAGCCAGGCGGTCTACTTCCTCAAGCAGCAGAACGTCGCCCGTATCGACGTGGTGAACTACATCGCCCACGGGATTTCCAAGGTCTCCAACCAGCACCATGATCACGGCGAACCGGACCAGGAGCAGGGCGAGGAGGAGGGCGTCACCGAGACCTCGCACCAGAGCCCGCTCGAGGCCTACGCCACCAATCTCAACGAGCAGGCCGCCCTGGGTCGCATCGACCCGCTGGTGGGCCGCCTGGACGAGGTGGAACGGGTCATCCAGATCCTGTCCCGCCGGCGCAAGAACAACCCGCTGCTGGTGGGCGAGTCGGGGGTCGGCAAGACCGCCATCGCCGAGGGCCTGGCCAAGATGGTGGTCGACGGCCAGGTGCCCGATATCATCAACGGCGCCATGGTCTATGCCCTGGACCTCGGCGCGCTGCTGGCCGGCACCAAGTACCGGGGTGATTTCGAGAAGCGCTTCAAGGCCCTGCTCGCCGAACTGCGCAAGACGCCCGGCGCGATCCTGTTCATCGACGAGATTCACACCATTATCGGGGCCGGCGCGGCCTCGGGCGGCGTCATGGATGCCTCCAACCTGCTCAAGCCGATGTTGAGTTCGGGAGAGATCCGCTGCATCGGTTCGACCACGTACCAGGAATTCCGCGGCATCTTCGAGAAGGACCGCGCGCTGTCGCGGCGTTTCCAGAAGGTCGATGTCGAGGCGCCCACGGTGGAAAACACCTACAAGATTCTCAAGGGCCTCAAGTCGCGTTTCGAGGAGCACCACGAGATCCGCTACACCGACCGCGCCCTGAAGGTCGCGGCCGAACTGGCCGACCGCTACATCAACGACCGCCACCTGCCGGACAAGGCCATCGATGTCATCGACGAGGCCGGGGCGTACCAGCGTCTGCAACCGGAGAACAAGCGCAAGAAGGTGATCGGCGTCGGCGAGGTCGAGCAGGTGGTCGCAAAGATCGCGCGCATCCCGCCCAAGAGCGTCTCCGCTTCCGACAAGAAGAGCCTGGAGAACCTGGAGCGCGACCTGCGCATGGTGGTTTTCGGGCAGGACGAGGCCATCGGTTCCCTGGCCTCGGCCATCAAGCTGTCCCGGGCCGGACTCAAGTCGGTCGAGAAGCCCGTCGGGTCATTCCTGTTCGCGGGACCGACCGGGGTGGGCAAGACCGAGGTCTGCCGGCAGCTGGCCAACGTCATGGGCATTCCGCTGGTGCGCTTCGACATGTCCGAGTACATGGAACGGCATACCGTTTCACGGCTGATCGGTGCGCCGCCCGGCTATGTGGGCTTCGACCAGGGCGGGCTGCTGACCGAGCAGATCAACCAGCACCCGCATTGCGTGCTGCTGCTCGACGAGATCGAAAAGGCGGATCCCGAGGTGTTCAACCTGCTCCTGCAGGTCATGGACCACGGCACCCTGACCGACAACAACGGGCGCAAGGCCGACTTCCGCAACGTGATCGTGGTAATGACCACCAACGCGGGCGCGGAGGCCATCGCGCGTCCTTCGATCGGGTTCACCGAGCAGGATCACAGCACCGACGGCATGGAGGCGCTGAAGAAGATGTTCACGCCGGAATTCCGCAACCGGCTGGATGCCATCATCCAGTTCAAGGCGCTGGACATCGAGATCATCAAGTCGGTGGTCGACAAGTTCCTCACCGAGCTGCAGGCGCAACTCGACGAGAAGAAGGTTCTCATCCAGGTCGACGACGACGCGGTCGCCTGGCTGGCCACCCACGGCTACGACGAGAAACTCGGCGCGCGCCCCATGGCCCGGCTGATCCAGGAACGGCTCAAGAAGCCGCTGGCGGAAGAAGTGCTGTTTGGTCGGCTGGTGTCCGGCGGAACCGTGCAGGTCACCGTGGACGGGGACGATCTGACCCTGGAGTTCGAGCAGGAAGTCGAGAAAGAGAAAGCGTGAGGCGTGCTCAGCGCTCGCGGTAGACGATGCGACCCTTGCTGAGATCGTAAGGCGTCAGTTCCACCTTCACCTTGTCGCCGGTGAGAATCCGGATGTAGTTCTTGCGCATCTTGCCTGAGATGTGCGCGGTGACCACGTGGCCGTTCTCGAGTTCGACCCGGAACATGGTGTTGGGCAGCGTGTCCACGACAACGCCTTCCATTTCGATTGCATCTTCTTTTGCCATACGGCGAACCGACCTCCGGTGTGAATTCCTGTGACGCAAGTGCTGCCCGCTTTTGCGGAGCGCAGATTTTGCCTGAAATGTACGGGCATGGCAAAGCGGACCGACGGCCGGTTCCGGCGGGTACCGGGAGAAATCAGGAATCCGCGGAGGGCGGTGCCTTGTCGAGGTCGCGGGAGGCCTCGATTTCCGTCCACTCGTCGTTGATGAGCATCTCGACGGGGCGGAAACTGGTCTTGTAGTTCATCTTGCGGCACTGGCGGATCCAGTAGCCCAGGTACACGGCCGGCAGGCCCAGGCGCCGGGCTTCGCGAATCTGCCAGAGAATCGAGTACACCCCCAGGCTGCGCCGGTCATGGTCCGGATCGAAGAAGGTGTACACCGCGGACAGTCCGTTGGGCATGTGGTCGACCACGGCGACGGCAAGGAGCCGTACACCCTCGCGGAACTCGTAAAAACGCGTCTGTCCCCACTCGTTGATGAGAAAGGATTCGTACTGGTCCATGCTCGGCGGATACATGTCGCCGTTGCGGTGGCGCGCCTCGATGTAACGCCGGTACAGGCGGTAGTGGTCGCGGCGCACGCCGGGCGGACGTTCGGTCACCGTGAGGTCGCTGTTCACGCGCTCGATGCGCTTCTGCACCCGCCGCAACCGGAAACGGTCCACCGGCACCCGTACCGGGACGCAGGCCTGGCAGTGTTCACAGTGGGGCCGGTACAGGTAGTTTCCGCTGCGACGGAAGCCCAGCGCCGAAAGCTTGCCATACAGGTCGGGGTTCACCCGCGCGGCGGGATCCAGGAACAGGCTGCTCGCCTCGCGGTCCTCGAGGTAGCTGCACTCGTGGGGCGGCGTGACGAAGAATTTGAGGGTAGCGAGATTGGTCATGGCGGCAAGGGACCGGCGCGACTGGATTTCATGGGCTGATAAGACAGATTTTAGACAATTCCTGGCGCCTGCGGTGCCCCGGGGGCCAGTTCCCGGGCCAGCCAGGTTCCCGGCTCCGGTTCGACGTCCACCCATTGGTCCAGCAGTTGCAGGAATTCGGGTCGCGGAATCTCTTCGGCGCCCAGGGAGGCCAGGTGGCCGTTGGGCACCTGGCAGTCGAGTAGCCGGAACCCGGCCCCACGCAACAGGCGAACCAGGCAGGCCATGGCGACCTTGGAGGCATTGCTGACCCCGCTGAACATCGACTCGCCGAAGAACACCCGGCCCATGGCAACACCGTAGATGCCACCGCAGAGCCGTCCATCCCGCCAGCACTCCACGGAATGCGCCAGTCCGTGCTGGTGCAGCCGGCAATATGCGGCCTCCATTTCCGGGGTGATCCAGGTGCCCTCGCGTCCCGGCGCCGGGGCTGCACAGGCCGTGACCACCCCTGCAAAATCGTAATCAAGAGTCACCCTGAACTGTCCCTGGCGCAGGATGCGCGCCAGGCGGCGTGATATGTGAAAACGGTCGGGAAACAACACGGCGCGGGGGTCGGGGCACCACCACAGGATCGGCTGTCCGGATTCGTACCAGGGAAAGATGCCGGCGCGATAGGCGGCCCGCAGGCGCTCCACGCGCAGGTCGCCACCCCAGGCCAGGAGCCCGTTGGGATCAGTTTCCGCCGCGTCCGCCGGCGGAAACAGCACCGTGTCGGGATGCAGTTGCGGGACCGTCATAGCGGGCGCGCCGGGCGATCGTTATTCGTCGAGGAACTTTTCCGCGTCGAGTGCGGCCATGCAGCCGAAGCCGGCGGACGTCACCGCCTGCCGGTAGACCTGGTCGGCGACGTCGCCGGCGGCGAACACGCCGGGCACGCTGGTGGCCGTGGCGTTGCCCTCGAGGCCGCTGCGAATCTGGATGTAGCCGTTGCGCATGTCCAGCTGGCCCTCGAAGATCTGCGTGTTGGGCTGGTGACCGATCGCGATGAACACGCCCTTGACCGCGATATCCGTGTGGGAATCGTCGCGCATGCTGGCCAGGCGCGCGCCGGTCACCCCGGTCTCGTCACCGAGGATCTCGCCCAGGGTGTGGTCCCACACGACCTCCACGTTGCCATTCTCGACGCGGTCGAAC
>JBFGWM010000148.1:0-7121 GCA_041588495.1 Pseudomonadales bacterium
AGGAAGAGGGCAGCACCGTTCGCTGGCAGTGGGTCGGCGCGATCGGCGTGATCGCGGGCATCCTGATCCTCTCCTATTACAGCGTGATCGCCGGCTGGGCGCTGGAGTACATCTTCCTGATGGGCAACGGCACCTTCACCGGCGCCGAGGGTGACCTGGCCGGGGCGACCTTCAAGGACATGACCGGTGATCCGGGCCAGCTGGTGTTCTGGCACACGGTGTTCATCTTCATGACCATGTTCGTGGTGGCGCGCGGGGTGAACCGTGGCCTGGAGGCGGCGGTGCGCATCCTGATGCCGGCCTTGTTTATTCTGCTCTTCATCCTGGTCGGTTATGCCCTCAGCACCGGGCACTTTGCTGCCGGCCTGGAGTTCCTGTTCCGCTTCGACACAGAGCACCTTAGCTGGAACAGCCTGATCATTGCCATGGGCCACGCCTTCTTCACCCTGAGTCTCGGCATGGGCGCGATCATGATGTACGGCGCCTACATGCCGAAGACCGCCTCCATCGGCGCCACCGTGCTGACCGTCGCCGCCCTGGACACCCTGGTGGCCCTGGTTGCCGGGATGGCGATCTTCCCGATCGTGTTCGCCAACGGCCTCGAGCCCGGCGCGGGTCCGGGCCTGATGTTCGTGACCCTGCCCCTGGCCTTCGGCAACATGGCCTTCGGCGAGTTCTTTGGGGTGCTGTTCTTCGTGCTGGTGACCTTCGCCGCCTGGAGTTCCTCGATCTCCCTGATCGAGCCCGCTGTCGCCTGGCTGGTGGAGCGCTTTGGCGCCAACCGCATGTGGGCCTCGATCGTTCTCGGCCTGCTGGTGTGGTCTCTCGGCATGGGGACGGTGTTCTCGTTCAACATCTGGTCTGACTGGACCCTGTTCGGGATGACCTTCTTCGACACCCTCGACTTCCTCACCGCCAACATCATGCTGCCCCTGGGCGGTGTGGCGATCGCGGTGTTCGTGGGCTTCCTGATGGCGAAGGAGACGGTTGCCGAGGAGATCGGCATGCGCAGTGCCGTGCTGGCGGCGGCCTGGAAATTCGTGCTTCGCTACGTGTCCCCGGCGGCGGTGATGATCATTTTCTTCATCACCATGTACAATTACTTCGCCGGCTGATGACGGACGACGACACCATCCAGGTCGAGGTCGCCTACGCGCTGCCCGACGAGCAGATGATCATCCCGGTCCGGGTGAGCCGAGGCTGCACCGCCTACGAGGCCGTGATCCGTTCCGGGATTGTCGAGCACTTTCCGCAGATCGACCCCGAGTCGGCGAAGATGGGCATCTTCAGCCGCCTGATTCCCAAGCCCAAGGAAACCGAACTACAGGAAGGCGACCGCGTGGAGATCTACCGGCCGCTGCAACTGGATCCGAAGGCCGCGCGGGCGGCGCGGGTCAAGAAGGCGAAGGAAAAGCGCGAGGGCGAGCCGGACGCCGATTGAATCCTGGCGCCCTGGATCAGGGCCCGGGTGGTGGGTCTATCAGGGGCGATCAGAACCTGAGGAAGTCGAAGAAGCCTTTCTCTTCTTCCTCGGCTTGCGGCTTTTCTGTCGGCATGCCTTCCCCTTCGTCCTCGTCGTCCACCGCGGTCTCTGCCGCCGGGAGTTGCGAGGAGGGACGATAGTGGCCGACGAAGTGGGTCAGCTTGTCATCCTCGAAGAACAGCGCGACCTGTTCCTGCTTGCGTTCGCCGCCGCCGGGTTGGTAGGTGTACACGTAGTCCCAGCGGTCCTGGGTGAACGTGTCCACGATCAACGGCGTGCCCATGACGAAGCGCACCTGGCGCTTGGTCATGCCGGGCTTCAATTTATCGATCATGTCCTGCTCGATGACGTTGCCCTGCTGGATGTTCAGCTTGTAAACACCGGGCAGGCCGCAGCCGGTGAGGGAGAGGGCGGCCAGGAAAATTAACGCGCGTTTTTGCATCGAGGTCCGTCTTCCATTATCTTTTTTCGAGTTTCATGATCCATTTGCCGGACCAGCGCACGCTGTTCCGCCTCGAATAGTACACAGGCCCGCCGTGCGGCCGCAATCCCTACCGATGACCGGAGCCGCCATGACCAGGGAAAACCAGGAACTTCGCGACGCGGGACTCAAGGTCACGCTGCCGCGGGTGAAAATCCTGCAGATTCTCGAGAGCAGTGACACCACCCAGCACCTCAGTGCGGAGGACGTGTACAAGGCGCTCATCGAGCAGGGCGACGACGTCGGCCTGGCCACCGTGTACCGGGTGCTGACCCAGTTTGAGGCCGCCGGCCTGGTCGTGCGTCACCATTTCGAGGGTGGCCACTCGGTGTTCGAGCTGGCGACCGACGAGCACCACGACCACATCGTGTGCGTGAAGTGCGGCAAGGTGGTGGAGTTCCTCGACGAGGAAATCGAGGCGCGCCAGGAAGTGGTGGCGGCCGAGTACGGATTCCGCATCACCTCCCACAGCCACTATATCTACGGCGAGTGCACCCGCGAGAACTGCACAGGGCGCACAGAGAAGTAGGCGCTGACTTCGCCGGACGTCAGTCCCGCGCGTATTCCAGCATTTCCCGCGCGTGGGCCAGCGATTCCTCGCTGACGCGCAGGCCGCCCAGCATGCGCGCAATCTCCGAGACCTTCTCGTCCGGTTCGAGCCGGGTGATTTCCGTGGCGGTGGAGTCGCGGGTCGCGGACTTGCTGACGTACAGGTGATGGTGGCCGAGTGCGGCGACCTGGGGCAGGTGGGTCACGCAGATGGCCTGGCCGTGGGCGCCCAGTTCACGTAACTGGCGGCCCACCATTTCCGCCACGGCGCCGCCGATCCCGGTGTCGACCTCGTCGAATACCAGGGTGGGGTGTCGGGCGCGTTCCGCGGTGACCACGCAGATGGCGAGGCCGATGCGGGACAACTCACCACCGGAGGCCACCTTGGTCAGCGGTCGCAGGGGCTGGCCGGGGTTGAGAGAGACCAGGAACTCCGCGGTCTCGCCGCCCCGGGGGCGGGGCTCGGTTCCGGCCGCCGCTTCCAGGCGGGTCTCGAAGCGCGCGCCCGGCAGGCCGAGATCCTGCACGCGCTCCTGGATCAGGGCGTCCAGTTCCTTCGCGGCGCGCTTGCGCTGCTTCGTAAGCTTCCCGGCCTTCTTGCCGTAGTCGGCCTCGATATCCAGCAGCTTCTTCTCGAGCCCGGCCGCGCGTTCCTCGCCGTGCTCGGCGATATCCAGTTGTTCGCGCAGGGATGCGTGCAACTGCGGCAATTCCTCGGAACGCACCCGGTGCTTGCGCGCCGTGGCGTGGATGGCGTCCAGGCGTTGCTCGACCTCCGCGGCGCGTTGCGGATCGATTTCCACGGACTCGGTGTAGGTGCGCAACTCGCGAACGGCCTCATCCGCCTGCACCACGGCGCCCGACAGGCACTCCATCGCTGACCTGAGGCGCGGGTCAGGATCGTCGATGGACTCCAGCAGGGCCAGGGCCTGCTGCAGGGCGGTGGTCGCCGAGCCGTCCTCCCCGGCCAGCAGTTCGTGGGCGCGCTGGCCGGACTCCAGGGTCTCGCCCGCATTGGTGAGGCGGCGGAACTCGGTCTCCAGGGATTCGGTTTCGCCCTTGTCGACGGCCAGGCGGTCGAGTTCGTCGATCTGGTAGCGGAGCAGGTCGAGGCGCGCGGCCTGTTCCCCACCGGAGGCCCGCAGGGCGGCAATCTCGTCGCGCACGGCTTTCCATTCCCGGTGCAGCTGCGCGACCTTCGCGGTCTCTGCCTCCAGCCCCGCGAACTGGTCAAGCAGGTCGAGGTGCTGGTCACGCCGCATCAGCGACTGGTGCTCGTGCTGCCCGTGGATGTCGATCAGCATTTCGCCCAGCTTGCGCAGGTCGGCGACGGTCACCGGGCGCCCGTTGATGAACGCGCGGCTGCGGCCTTCCTTGTGAATCGTGCGGCCGAGGACGCATTCGTCGTCCTCGAGCAGGTCGCGCGCCTCCAGCCAGGCGGAGACCCCGGCCAGGTCGCCGATGCGGAACCCCGCATGGACCTCGAGGCGTTCCGCGCCGGGGCGGACCAGGTCGGCCTGGCCGCGGTCGCCGAGGGCCAGGCCCAGGGCGTCGAGCAGGATCGACTTGCCCGCGCCGGTCTCACCGGTGATCACGGTCATGCCGACGCTGAACTCGAGGTCCAGGTGGGTGACGATGGCGAAGTTGCGTACGGTCAGGCTGCTCAGCATGGTGCGATCCGTAAAAGGGCGGGCGCGGCCTGGTCTTTCGAGGCGGCCCGGACGCGCCCATTCTATCCCCTGCCCGGCTGCCGGTGAACGCTTGCCCGTGGCGCGGTGGCCGGTGATAAACTCAGGGACTTCCCCGGGATAACAGGTGGTCGGGACGCGTGGTGTCGGACGAGCGGATCAGCGAGCGCGCCCAGGGCATACTCAAGGCCCTGATCGAGCGCTATATCCAGAGCGGACAGCCGGTGGGTTCCAAGGTGCTTGCCGAGTCCACGCCGTACTGCCTCAGCCCGGCCAGCATCCGCAATGTGATGGCCGACCTCGAGTCCATGGGCCTGATTACCTCGCCGCACACCTCGGCGGGGCGCATTCCCACCGAGCAGGGCTTTCGCTTTTTCGTCGATTCCCTGATCACCGTGCAGCCCTTGCCGGAAAGGGAGCTGCGTCGCCTGGAGCGGCAGCTGGACCCGGACCAGCCGGCCCCGCGCATCGTCTCCTCGGTCTCAGACATGCTGTCGCGGCTGACCTCCATGGCCAGCGTGGTCACTGTGCCACGCCCGGAGCGCAGCACCCTGCGCCAGGTCGAGTTTCTGCCGCTGTCGGAATCCCGGGTGCTGGTTATTCTGGTTCTCAACGAGAAGGACGTGGAGAACCGCATCATCCACACGCAGCGCCAGTACGGTCCGGTGGAGTTGCAGCAGGCGGCCAACTTCATCAATGCCCACTTCGCGGGGTCCAGTCTCGAACAGGTGCGCAAGGACCTGCTGGAGGCCATGCGGCGGGACAAGGAGGACCTCAACCAGCTGATGGATACCCTCCTCGACGTGGCCGGAACCGCCTTCGAGAGCGACGCCGAGACCCCCGACTACGTGGTCGCCGGGCACTCGAATCTGATAGACTTCGCCGGGCCGGAGAACGTGGAAAGGCTGCGCCACCTGTTCGATGCCTTCCAGCAGAAGCAGGAGATTCTTTTCCTTCTCGACAACTGCATGGACAGCGAGGGTGTGCAGCTCTACATCGGCGAGGAGTCGGGCTACGAAGCCTTCGATTCCCTGAGCCTGGTCACCGCGCCGTACAAGGTCGAGGGGCAACGGGTCGGGGTGCTCGGAGTGATCGGTCCCACCCGCATGCATTACGAGCGGGTGATCCCCCTGGTCGACGCCACCTCGCGATTGCTCAGCGCGGTCTTGAATCACTAGCAAGCGCCCCCATTAATTGCAGTGGGTCTTTCCGGCCCGGCGATTTACCTGGCTAATTTCTTTCGGGGCAGGGCCCCGATGCGGAGTACATGAATGCAGGGAGAGGAACAAGGCAAGCGGGAAGACCAGGAGCCACAGGCTTCTGCCGGTGAGCAGCCGGAAGCCGCAGCCGAATCGACAGGCGATGGCGCCGAGGCTGCCGGCGATAACCCGATTCTCGGCGAGGAGGAACCCCTCGAACTGCCCGAGCCGGAACTTTCCGTGGAACTCGAGGAGGCCCGGGCCGAGGCCGAGAAGTACCGCGAACAGGCCCTGCGCGTGGCGGCCGAGGCACAGAACATCCGCCATCGCGCGGAGCGCGACGTGGAGAAGGCGCACAAGTTCGCCCTCGAGAAGTTCGCCGCCGAGCTGCTGCCGGTGATCGACAGCCTCGAGCATGCCATCGCGGCCGCGGATCCCGCCAACGAGAGCCTGAAGCCGATGCTGGAAGGTCTCGAACTGACCCACAAGATGTTCATCGACACCCTCGCGCGGTTCAACGTGGAGTGCGTCGACCCCCAGGGCGAGCCCTTCAACCCGGAATTCCACGAGGCCATGAGCATGCTGGAGTCCGCGGAGGTCGCGCCGAACACGGTTCTGCAGGTCTACCAGAAGGGTTACGTCCTCAACGGGCGCCTGGTGCGGGCCGCGAAAGTCGTGGTGGCCCGGGCGCCGGCGGCGAGCCAGGTCGACGAGCGCGCCTGAGGCGCACGGCGCGGGGACTTGAAATCGCCGTAACCGCGCCAATATCTAGGAACAAGCCGGATACGGACCAGTCGCCTGGCAGGCCCCGGTGGGGACACCGCAAGCGGCTGAACGGAAACAGATTTTCAATTTGACAGGGGTTTCCCCGGAGAGAACGAACATGGGCAAGATTATCGGTATCGACCTCGGCACCACGAACTCGTGCGTGGCTGTCATGGAGGGGAAGGACGTCAAGGTCATCGAGAACGCAGAGGGTGACCGCACCACGCCGTCCATCGTCGCTTACACCGACGACGGCGAAATCCTGGTCGGCCAGTCGGCCAAGCGCCAGGCGGTGACCAACCCGAACAACACCCTGTTCGCGGTGAAGCGCCTGATCGGCCGCCGCTTCCAGGACGACGTCGTCCAGAAAGACATCAAGATGGTCCCCTACAAGATCGTCAAGGCGGACAACGGTGACGCCTGGGTGGAAGCCAAGGGCGAAAAGCTGGCCCCGCCGCAGATTTCGGCGCAGGTGCTGAAGAAGATGAAGAAGACCGCCGAGGACTACCTCGGTGAGGAAGTGAAAGAGGCCGTGGTCACGGTTCCGGCCTACTTCAACGATTCCCAGCGCCAGGCCACCAAGGACGCCGGGCGCATTGCCGGGCTGGACGTCAAGCGCATCATCAATGAACCGACCGCGGCGGCGCTGGCCTATGGCATGGACAAGAAGCGCGGCGACAGCAAGATCGCCGTGTACGACCTCGGTGGCGGTACCTTCGACATCTCCATCATCGAGATCGCCGAGGTGGATGGTGAGCACCAGTTCGAAGTGCTGTCGACCAACGGGGATACCTTCCTCGGTGGGGATGACTTCGACCTGCGCATCGTCGATTGGGCGGCCGAGCAGTTCAAAATGGAAGAGGGGATCGACCTGCGCAAGGATAAACAGGCGCTGCAGCGGCTGCGCGAGGCGGCCGAGAAAGCCAAAATCGAGCTTTCGACCACCCTGCAGACCG
>JBFGWM010000149.1:0-7118 GCA_041588495.1 Pseudomonadales bacterium
CGGGCCGGCTCGACCTCTTCGCCCTGGCCGATATCGGCGGTGAACGTCACGACCTCGCAGTCGTACGCGGTCTGCAGCCACCTGACGATGACCGATGTGTCGAGCCCACCCGAATAGGCGAGCACGACCTTGCGGATCTGCGCTCCTGCAGTTGCTGTCACGGTCGCTATGCCCCCTGCGCCAATGCGAAAAAGGGGCACATTTTATCCTCATGCGGGCATAAAACCTACACGAGAGCCGAACGGGAAGGTAAGCGGCGGCTCAGGGCTCCTCGCTCAGGCGGACCCCGGAATCCTCTTCCAGCGTACTGCCTCTGGCGACGCGGGCAGCGGGGTCTTCGCGCTCCAGGCGAACCGTGACACGCCGATTGCGGTCACGGCCGGCCTTTTTCCGGTTGTCGGCGACCGGGAACCGTTCGCCGTGGTAACGGGTGGTGATCATCTCCTCGGAAACGCCCATGTCGAGCAGGTATGCGGTCACCACGTAGGCACGCTGCTTGGACAGTTTGCGGTTGAAAATTCGCCGGCCATAACTGTCCGAGTGCCCGTCAACGTAGATTTGCGCCACCGTCGGATCGGCCTTGAGGTAGCGCACGATCAGGTCGAGGCGCTCGCGATTGGCGGCGGAAAGACGCCATTTCTCGCTGGAATACAGCAGCACGGACCGCGAGATCTGCTCGAAATTGACGGGCAGCAGTTGCGCCATGCAGGCCATGTAGTCACGGTAAACGGACTGGAAATTCACCGCCGACACCGCCACCCGCACTTCCTCCGCACCCTTGTACCAGGCGGTCCGGGTAAACGTCGGCGAGTTGCCGCGCCGCAATTCCTCGAGGATGCGCGCCGCGAGATCGGAATCCAGCACGATGGGCTTGACGCCCGCACGCACCGGAACCTTACCCAACCCGACGCGTTCGGAGTGCGGTTTCCAGGCGGGAGGCTCGACACTGATACGGGCCTCGCCCTGCTGCATGGGGTTCTGCCATGCATCCAGGTGGAAGGCCAGGGGCTCACCCGCACGCTGGGTGAACACCGCCTTGCCGAACACCGGGATCGGGTGGCTCATGCGGCATTCCAGCAGGGAGGGCGCCACCTCCCAGCGGGAGTCGTCGACCGCCGCGCCGAACACCGATGCCCCCGCCGGGAGGACGGGCAACGCGGCGCAAAGGGCGGCGACAATGATGAGACGGGTCGTTACGGACACGTCAAAATCCTTTTTGATGGTATCCTTGATTACCTGATGGATCGGCCGTGACCGGCGTTTCTTTAGCATTCCGGCACTCCCTTGAGTCTCTATCCTGGCCAGCGAACCTCTTAGCCGATGAGCGAAACCCTGACCCTGCAGCGCCCCGATGACTGGCACGTACACCTGCGTGATGACGATGCCCTGGCAGTCACGGTGCCCGCCACCGCGCGGCAGTTCGCCCGGGCCATCGTGATGCCCAACCTGGTGCCGCCGGTCACCACCACCGCGCAGGCCCTGGCCTACCGGGAGCGCATCATGGCGGAGGTTCCGGATGATTGCGGCTTCAAGCCCCTGATGACCCTCTATCTCACTGACGATACCCCGCCCGAGGAACTGGTGAAAGCGCGCGACTCCGGCGTGGTCCACGGCGTGAAGCTGTACCCGGCGGGCGCCACCACCAACTCGGCCTCGGGAGTCACCGACCTCCGCCGGGTCGAAGCGACCCTGGATGCCATGCAGGAACTCGACATCCCGCTGCTCATCCACGGCGAGGTGACCGATCCCGAAATCGACATCTTCGACCGCGAGAAGGTATTCATCGAACGCCACCTGGCGCCACTGGTGGAGAATTTTCCTGGCCTGCGCGTGGTTCTCGAGCACATCACCACCCGCGACGCGGTCGAGTTCGTCACCGGCGCACCGGAGACCGTGGCTGCGACCGTCACCGCCCACCACCTGAAGTACGAGCGCAACGCCATGCTCGCCGGCGGCATCCGGCCACATTTCTACTGCCTGCCGATCCTCAAGCGGGGCAGCCACCGCGAGGCGCTCATCGCCGTCGCGACCAGCGGCAATCCGCGCTTTTTCCTGGGCACCGATTCGGCGCCCCACGCGGTTGCGCGCAAGGAAGCCGCGTGCGGCTGCGCCGGTTGCTATACCGCGCCGCTGGCGATGCCGCTCTACGCGGAGGTGTTCGAAGCCGCCGGCCACCTGGATCGCCTGGAGGCCTTCGCCAGCCACTTCGGCCCGGACTTCTACCGCCTGCCACGCAACTCCGGGACGCTCACCCTGGAGCGCAAACCAACCACGGTTCCCCGCAGCATTCCCTACTGCGGCGGCGAACTGGCGCCCCTCGCCGCGGGCGAGACCATCGCCTGGACCGTGGCATGAATATCGACGAAACGATCAATTCCGGGGACCCGCAGTCGGCCGGTGGAATCGCCGGTCGTTTCCGCGGTTTCCTGCCGGTGGTCATCGACGTCGAGACCGGGGGCTTCGATGCGCGCCGCCATGCGCTGCTGGAAATCGCCGCGGTCCCCGTGCGCATGAATGACGTCGGCGAGCTCTACATGGGCGAAACCTGGCACGCCCACGTGGAACCCTTTCCAGGCGCGGTGATGGACGAGGCCGCCCTTGAATTCAACCAGATCGTTCCCGACCACCCGTTTCGGTTCGCCAAGCCGGAAGAGGCGATGATCGAGGAACTGTTCCAGGAGGTGCGTCGGGAGTGCAAGGCCGCGAACTGCACGCGGGCAATCCTCGTCGGGCACAACGCCAGCTTCGACCTCGGCTTCCTCAACGCGGTGATCAAGCGCTGCCGGGCGAAACGCAGCCCGTTCCACCAGTTTTCCTGTTTCGACACCGTGTCTCTCGCCGGCCTTGCCTACGGCCAGACGGTTCTGGCCCGGGCCTGCGACGCCGCCGGGCTCGGTTTCGACCAGAAGGAAGCACACTCCGCGCGCTACGATGCGGAGAAGACCGCGGAACTGTTCTGCGCGATCGTGAACCGCTGGCGCCAGTTCGAGTTGCTGGTGCCGGAATCCGCAGACTGATTCCCCGGACCACCGGTTCCCACGGGGCGTGGCAGCGTGCCGCGTCACCGCGCAGACCGCCAGCCCGGCTCGTCGTGACCGCGCATGGCTTCCGCCGGAGACCCGGCTCTCGAAATTTTCCCGCCGGCCATCCACACTGTTCAGTAATGAACCCACTCTCGCACCTGACCATCAGAATCGACCGCGGCCTGGCAACCCCATGAACGCGCAGGAACTGGTCAATGAATTCCGCACCTTCTTCGAGGCCCACCCGGACCTCGGACGCATGCATTCCGACCTCAACGTGGAACGCTTGCTGATTGCCAAGTGCAACACGGTGGACGCCATTCCCGGCATGCTGGAGCAGTTGGCGCGACTACGCGAGGAACGCCGGTCCGTTTTCCAGGATGCACTGTTCTGTGCCTGGTTCGGCCTCACCATGTCGCGACGCCTGCCGGGTGACGCCAGCCTGCAGAAAGTGGTATTCCAGGCCGCCCTGATGCAGGACATCGGGTTACTCAATATCAGCGAGGAGGTCCTCGAAAACCGCAATCGGAACGCGGCCAACCGCACCGTCTACGAGCGCCACCCGGCCGTCGCCGACCTGTCCCTGAGACAGATCAAGCAGATTTCCCCCAAGGTGCGCGACGGCGTGCGGGAACATCACGAAACACTGGATGGCACGGGCTATCCGGGCGGGCTGGTGGGCGACCAGATTTCTCCGGTTGGACGTATCCTCGGCGTTTGCAACGAGCTGTGCGGGTTCCGGCTGCATAATTTTTCCGGCAAGCCTGCGACCCTGGCGAACTGCCTGCCCCTGTGCCGCCTCAACTACAGCCAGAATTACAGCCGCGAATGCACCCTTGCACTGGACCTGATCCGCGACAGCGGGGCTCAGGCAAAACGCCTGCTCAATGACGACAAGGTACCGGTTTACATTGAACAGATGCTGGCGGTCGCCGAAGTGATGGGCAACTGGCTGGGGCTGATCCGGACCTGCACACCGCTGCTGGGCAAGACCCAACTCAGCAGGATGACGCTCCGCACCCGCCTGCTGGCGACGCGCCTGATCCTCAATACCGAGTCATCAGGGGCCCTCGCCGAACCCATGCTGCGCTGGGCCGAGTTCGTTCACGACCAGCGGGCCACGGAGGGATACGCGGAGATGGAGGAACTGGGCGCGATGCTCGACGAACTGCGCACCCAGTACAACCGCTTCCGGCTTTACCTGCAGGGCCACGTGGGCGAGCAGGAAGCCGGGAACGAGGAAGTCGAAAAGTTACGCGAGATCGTCGAGGAGATGTCTGAACTCAACAACCGCCTGCCCGACAGCGAGGCGCCCCCCGACGCGGGCAAAGACGACGGGGACGAAATTCTCCTGGAAATCGACCTCGACTGAAGACCCGCCGGTTGTTACCCGGCGATGCGATCAGTTTCGGTTCTGCGCGCCTTCGAGGACTTCCAGCACCTTGGTGCAGATCGCCTCGACGCTGCCCTTGCCCTCGACCCGCAGGCACTGGGGCGCCATGTCGTCACCCGACGCACTCCAGTTCTCGTAGTAGTCAACCAGCGGCTCGGTCTGATCGTGATAGACGCTGAGGCGGTTGCGGACCGTCGCCTCCTGGTCGTCCTCGCGCTGAACCAGGGGCTCACCGGTCTCGTCGTCGATGCCCTCGACCTTCGGCGGGTTGTACTGGGTGTGGTAAATACGCCCGGATCCCGGATGCACGCGGCGGCCGCCCAGGCGCTGCACGATCTCCTCGTCATCCACGGCGATCTCCAGGACCGCGTCAATGCGGACCCCGGCATTCTTCATGGCCTCGGCCTGGGGAATGGTGCGCGGGAACCCGTCGAACAGGAATCCCTTGGCGCAATCCGGCTCCACGATGCGTTCCTTCACCAGCTGGATGATGATGTCGTCGGAAACCAGGCCACCCGAATCCATGACTGCCTGGACCTGCTGGCCCAGGGGGCTGCCCTCCTGGACGGCGGAACGCAGCATGTCACCCGTGGAAATCTGGGGAATCCCGTAATGCTCGGTGATGAATTTTGCCTGCGTGCCCTTTCCGGCGCCGGGTGCGCCAAGCAGAATCACTCGCATAACGGTTCGCTCCTTGGTCTGGAATCGGGGCCGGCCGGAGAGGGGAAGTATAGCCCACGGCCCGTAGTGCCCGGAAAACCGGCAACCATACACAGCCCGGGGGGGCCAGGCAAGAGTTGCGCCCCGCGTCAGCCGGTGTTGCGCAGCCCGGCGGCGATACCCGCGATGGTGATCATCAGGGCCTGGTCGACCACCGGGTCGACGGGCTCGTCCTGGTTCCGGTCGCGGAACAGCAACTCGGCCTGCAGGAAATGCAGGGGGTCGATATAGGGGTCGCGCACCTCCACCGACTGGCGCAGATCGGGATTGTTCTCGAGCAGACGGGTCTGGCCCTTCATTTCGAGGACGACATCGATGGCCCGCTGCAGGCGGTCGCGCAGGGTGGCCCCCACGCGTCCCAACTCGGGGGGTACCAGGCGCTGCTCGTAGTAGGCGGCAACATTGGCATCCGACTTGGCCAGGACCATCTCCAGCATGTCGATGAACGCGCGGAAAAAAGGCCACTCGCGGACCATCTCGTCAAGGGTTTCGCCCAAGCCGCCGTCGCGGACCATGGCCAGCGCCGCCCCGCAGCCCAGCCACGCCGGCAGCATCAGGCGGGTCTGGGTCCAGGCGAACACCCAGGGAATGGCGCGCAGGCTTTCCACGCCACCGTCGGCGCGGCGTCGCGCCGGGCGACTGCCCAGGGGCAGCCTTCCGAGTTCCTGCTCCGGGGTCAGGGCCCGGAAATAAGGGACGAAGTCCGGGTCCCGTTCCACGGTGTCCTTGTACACCTTGTGACTGTGCAGGCTCAGTTCCTCCATGGCGCGGCGCCATTCGGGACGCGGCTCCGGGGGCGGCAGCAGGGTGGCCTCGAGCACCGCGCTGGCGTAGATCTCCATACTCTGGCGGGCGATCCCGGGCAGGCCGAACTTGAAGCGGATGACCTCGCCCTGCTCGGTGACCCGCAGGCTGCCGTTCACCGAGCCCGGGGGTTGCGACAGGATGGCGTCATGGGCGGGCCCGCCGCCGCGACCCACGGTGCCGCCGCGACCGTGGAACAGGGTCAGGGCCACCCCGTGCTTGCGGCACACCTCAACCAGTGCCTCCTGGGCCTGGTACTGGGCCCAGGTTGCCGCCAGCTTCCCCGCATCCTTGGCGGAGTCCGAGTAGCCGATCATCACTTCCTGGTGGTTGTTCACGTAGTCCCGGTACCAGTCGATGGTCAGCAGGCGGTCGATACAGCTGGCCGCGTTGCGCAGGTCGTCGAGGGTCTCGAACAGGGGCACCACCGGCATGCGATGTGCCACGCCGGCCTCGCGCAGGAGCAGCACGACGGCCAGCACGTCCGACGGGTCTCCAGCCATGGAAATGACGTAGGACCCGAGGGCCACCGGGTCCTGCTCCGCCACCACCCGGCAGGTTTCATACACCTCGCGGGCCTCGTCGCCGGGTTTCCAGTCGCGGGGCAGCAGAGGCCGCGGGCTTTGCAGTTCGCGCAGCAGGAACTCGACCCGGTCCGCCTCGGTCCACGCGGCATAGGATCCCAGGCCGAGGGCCGTGGTGATCTCGTCGAGCACCTGGGTATGGCGGCTGGCCTCCTGGCGGATGTCGAGGCGCAACAGGGTGAGACCGAAACACGCCACGCGGCGAATGGTGTCGAGCAGGGCACCGTCGGCCACCATGCCCAGCTTGCACTCATGCAGCGAACGGTGACAAAGCAGCAGCGCCTCGTGAACCTCGCGGCCGGAAAAGATCGGCGTGACATCCGCACCCCCCGGAATGGGGCGTCCCGCCGCCCAGGCCCGGGTCGCCTTCATGCGCCCGCGCAGGCCGCGCAACAGCGCGCGGTAGGGCTCCCGCGCATCGCCGACATGCTCGCGCATCTCGGCACTGCAGACGTCCATGGACAGCTCTGCGTGCAGCGCGTTGAGATCCCGCAGGTAGAGATCCGCCGCCATCCAGCGGGCCAGCTTGAGCACCTCGGCGGTCACCGTGTGGGTGACATTGGGATTGCCGTCACGATCCCCGCCCATCCAGGA
>JBFGWM010000150.1:0-7090 GCA_041588495.1 Pseudomonadales bacterium
CGCGCTGCGCATCTTCACATGGCCGGCGCGGGTGTAGACGTAAACGCCCGGTGGCGCACCATCCAGCGTTTCCTGCCCGAACAGTTGCTCCATGTTGACAGGCACCGTGTCGGGCCGGGGCGCCGGATTGGTCTTCATGAAGATCGGCGGCTGCTCGAATGGGATCGGGGGCACATCCGGGCTGGCCACGAAGTTGGACTGGCCGGCCTGCAGCACGAAGGTGCCGGCCGGCGATTTCTGTTCGATCGCGCCCTCGATGACCTGGGTATAGAGCCCCTCGGGCCGACGTGCATCGGCATCTCTCTGCACGCGGCCCACCTCGTCGGAGCTGACGCCCTGGTCGGTGCGGCATTCGCCTTCGCAATGGTGATCGTAAATGGTCCCGCGAATGCCCGTGGTGGCCACCGGTGTCTCCATGCGGTAGGAACCCCGGGCACGATTACCAATGACCCCGGTCATGGCGCGCGCGCCACCCCGGATGAGCTTGAAAGCCGCCTCACTGGAAGCCGGCGCCTCGGCATCGTAGCGGTGCGCCGCAATCAGGAACTCCGAGGACTCCTGCAGGGTGATGCGCTCCCCGTCGCGGAACACCAGCAGGGCGTGGCTCGCGGAGGCCGTACTCAGACGATCCTTGACATACAGGGGTCCGCCCAACTGGATCGACCGTTTCTCGCCTTGCGCTCCGGTCGCTTCCAGTTGCCCGCGCAGGAGACCCACCCGGCCTACCACCGGCGCCCCGGTCTGCGTCTCGGCGAGGGCGACCCCGTCTTTCTTGCGGGCCTCCTCTTTCGCGCAATCATCCCGGCACAGCCGGGCATCGAAATTCGCCCCGTGGACTTCGACCACCGCCCGGGCCGCATGCACGAGCATCCCGCCCGGCCGGCGCTCCGCGATCTTGCCGCTGGACGCACGGATGCCCCCTCGCTGCAGGGTGAGATTGGCGGCCTCCTGCCCCCTGACAGCGACGTACTTGTCGATGCTGAGCCCGGTATTCGGCCGCACCGTGAGCTTGGCATCATCAACCATGCGAATGACTGCGAAACTTTGCGGGCCGGCCTCGATGAAATCCTGCTCGAATACTTCCGACCCCTTGCTCAGCACCCGTGGCGTGGCCTCACCCAGCTGCGCCGCCACCGCGCCCCGGGCAAACTCGGTCTTGCCGACCACCTTTCCGGCCGCGTGCGCCTGTGCGGCGATTGCGCCCAGGAATACCAGAAGCAAAAATGCCGGGATTCGCGGGTGCATGTTCATCGTTCATCGGCTCCCGAATCAGTACCGCGCCAGCATGAACACGTGCAGCACCCAGTCACCGGAGTCCGTTTCGCCGGTGTTGCTGTACGCATTGGCGACGTCCAGCCGGATGGAAAACGCCTGGCTGCGCCACAGGGCGCCAAACCCCGCGCTGTTCAGGTTTTTCTGGCCGCTGCCGCCGGCCGCGATGTCGTCCGCGCTGACATAGCCGGCGTCAACAAACCCGAACACCCGGGTGTCATTCAGGAATGCCAGATCGGACGGCCACGGGGTGCGTTTCAGCAGGTCCGGAACCGTCCCGGGGGCGGCCATGACGTCCAGTCGCATCATGACGCCGGAATCCCCGGTGGCCTCCCGCTCCTCGTAACCCCGTACGCTGCGGATACCACCGACGCCGAACTGCTCCGGCGGAATCAGCGGCTCCTCGGAATACTGCCAGTCCACGTCAAGAGCCGTCGCCCACTGGTTCTCGAAGGTGTAGTTCCAGTTGAAACTGCCGCGCAGGTTCTGCCAGTTGTTCTCCGCCCTGGCGCGGTTCGCGGCGTACTCGCTGTCCGAGTTGTCGTCCCCGCCACTGAGACTGCGCGTGTACTGCAACGCCACATCGAACTGGTTGTTCGCGGAGGTGTGCACAACCTCATAACGCAGGCTGGCCGGACGGCTCCGGATATCCGTCCCCAGCTGCACCCCGCTCAACTGGATGTCATTGTTGAAGATTCGGTCCTCGACGCCCAGCGTCAGGCTGTGGTCGTAAACCGTGGGCATCCACTCCGGAGGGTGGTGACGGGCAATGCTGAAGCGCGGCAGGTGGTACTGGAACTGGGCACCGAAGATCTCGCCGGCGCCGCTGACATCGAACAGGTTCTGGATGGTCCCGGAATTCACCGAGGAGTCGGCCCAGAAAACCGTCACGTTGCTGCGCAGATCGTAAAACGGGTAGTTGTAACTGACCCCGTACTGGGTCACCGCGTCATGGTCCGAGGGCGCGGTGGTGTAACTGACGTTGAGGGTGTCGTCCTCCCCGGTCAGGTTGGAATGCTGACCGCCCAGGGTCAGGCGTGTGTGCCCGGTCTCGTCATTGCCGTTGTTCTGCAGCAAGCCGAACACGACCCAGGGTTTCTGGTCCTCGACCTTGACCGTCGCATCCACGGATTTTCCGGCCTCGCCCTCCCGGAACGCCAGGCGCAGGTTGCGGGCCGGGTGCCGGCTGGCAATATTCGCATCGCTGGACAACTGCAGGACGTTGGGCTCGGATCCCGTTCTCAGCCGTGGCAGCGCCTCAAGTACGTCGTCACGGCTGAACCACTTGTTCCCCGTGACCTCGATCTTCCCGACCCGGTATCGCAACACGTCGAAACGGACCACGCCGCCCTCGAGTTCCTGGGCCGGCAACACGATGCGCACGAAGGACCAGCCCTCCTCGCGCACCGCCCGCTCGAGTTCCTTGCCGACCTGGTGCACCTCGCGCAGGGTGAGGTCCTTGCCCACGTGAGGCGCGAAGACGGCGCGCACGCGCTCCTCCGGGATGGGCACCGGGGAATTCAATGCGAAGTCGTTGACCCGGAAGCGGACGTAGCGCCCCTCGTCCGCCTGCGCGAAGGGACTGAGCGTCATGCCCGCAATCGCCCACCCGGATACAAGTGCCGGCAACACCAGCTCCCAGAAGCGTTTCTTGTTTTTCTGCTTTTTCTGCATCGGTCCGCCTGCACTCCGTAGCGAGGTTTCCGGCGTGACGCCTCGATGCGTCGGCCGCGGCACCATTCGTGCAATTCCGTCTTAATAGTAGGCCGAAGCGCGAACTACGCGCGGCGGCCGTGTTCCGGGATTCCACGACGGGCGTCCTGACTGCCGGACCCATCACCCGACTTCACAGGCAGATCTCCATCTCCCGGTCGCTGCTGCCGGACCCCGTGATCGTCCCACCCCCCGCGGTCGTGTTCTGCTCCGAATCTTCCTCCTCGCTGGACTCCCCGCTGGCCGCGGCCCCGGACTCTCCCCCGGACGTCGTCGCGGTCTGCGTGGTGCTCACCGAATTCTCCTCCGCAAAGGCTTCCGTACCGATCGGCTCGCTGGCTGGCTGGGTGCTGTTGGTCAGAACCTGCGTCGCATTCGTGGTGATTGCTCCCGACGTCGATGCGCCGGACGCCCCGCTGCCCGGCGGGATGAACGAAAGGGTCAGGTTCGAGGCATTGAACTGGAGCGCCCCCGAACTGGGATCGGTGACCGACGCGAAACTGCCGCTGCTCGAACCGAACAGCAGGAAGGGAAACGCGTTGCGGGTCGTCGGCATGAACGTGGATGTGCCGTTGAAGTAGCTGAAGGTAAGACTGCCGCCCAGGGTCGCACTGCCGGTCACGGTCATCCGGTCAAACCCGCTGGCCCCGCCCGGCGTGGTCCCGAAGATCTCGATCAGGGTGCTGCTGGAGGGGCCCAGGGTCAGGTTGCCCGAGATGGTGATGTCGCCCGGCGAGGAACCCGGCGACAACTGTCCGCCATTGATCACCAGGTTGCCGTTGACGTTGGTGTTCAGGAAGATGTTGCCCGCGTTGTAGGTGAACGTGTTGCCGGTCAGCGTACCGGCGCTGAACGTGCTGGTACCACCGGCCTGGGTGAAGACACCGCCGCTGAAGTTGATTGCGCCACTGGTCATCGACAGGTTGCTGTTGTTGGTGAACGTGGAACTCAACAGGCCAAGCGTACCGCCCTGCACCACCGTATTGAGGTTGTTCACGTAGGCGCCGTTCAGGTTCAGCGTCCCGTTGTCGACGCTGAAGGTCCCGCTGTTGGTCACCGGCGCATTGACCGTCACGGTGCCCGTGTTGAGCTTCTGGAATGAACCGGTGGCGGAGATGTTGACCGCGGCCGCGGTCAGCGAGAGCGTGCCGGTGGTGTCTGCCTTG
Organism: Pseudomonadales bacterium; assembly: GCA_041588495.1. Taxonomy (GTDB): domain Bacteria; phylum Pseudomonadota; class Gammaproteobacteria; order Pseudomonadales; family JBFGWM01; genus JBFGWM01. The sequence continues at coordinate 4,152 of JBFGWM010000150.1, forward strand.
AACACGCCGCCGTTCATGATATCGAGATTGTTGCTGATGGTGATATTCCCCGAACTCCACTCCACCGTACCACCGGCGGCGATATCGAGATTGCCGGTGATGTTGATGTTCCCGGAATTGAACAGGGTGGTTCCGGAGGACACCGTGAGTCCACCGGGGAAATTGAGGGTGCCGACATTCTGGTAGGTGCCGGTGCCGGCAAAGCTCAACCCACTGTTGATCTGGAAGAACTCCTCGTTGCGGAACACGGAACCGGCATCGAGGGTGAACGTGCCGCCGCTCCAGATGTTGCCCATGTCGGGGGACTGGTTGGTCAGGCGCGCATTCGGGCCGAGGGTACGGCTACCGGTCGATATCGCGAACAGTCCGTTGGCACCGACGAATGTGGTGCCGGCGCCGCCCAGGGTCGGTCCGTTCCAATCCCAGGTGTTGTCAATGGTCAGGGTGTCGCTGGCACCGACAACGTTGACACTGACGCCGCCGCCGATAAAGCGGGTCGTGCCGGCACCACCGCTTCCCAGGACATTGGCGCCCTGCGCATTGAGCGTGCCGACACCGACGGTGAACGTTCCAGCACCCGAGGCCGTCACGCTGTTCAGCGTGTGCGTTCCGGCCAGGTCATATCGCAATTCGGTGTTCGCGGCGAGATTGACGGTGCCGCCGATGGTGCTCATCCCCTGCGAGCGGGGCAGGAATTCCATCAGGCCCGCTCCACTGGTATTGGCCAGGTTGATCGTGCCCTGGTTGATGAATACCGGCGTGAACACCGTCGACTGGTTGGTGGTCAGCAGCTTGTCAATTTTCAGGGTCCCGGTGGCGCCATTGATGAAGGTGCCCGACTGGCTCACGTCAGCGCCGTCGCGAATCTCCAGGAAACCGTTATTCGTAAACGTAGAACCGCTGAAGATGTTAAAGCTCGGCGAACTGTACCGGTTTGCCGGGTTGGTCGAGTTATTCACCAGGTCCGCAGACCCGGTGAGATTGCGGGAATTATTCGCCGTCATGCGCAGTTCCGGGGTGGTTCCGGAGCCGATGACCAGGGTGCCGTCACCGGTGAGGGTGCCGCCGTTCCAGTCGAAAAGACCGTCGTAGTTCAGGGTAAGCCCCGTATCCAGGGTGAGGCTTGCGTTCAGGATCATGCGATCGACGGTGATGTTCGTGCTCTTCAGAGTCACGTTACCGACGCTGAAATCGACGGTGCCGGCGCCGGATATGACCGCGCCACTGTTGATGACGTGAGCACTCCCGGAGTTGAACTTAAGTGACGTGTTTGCAGCAAGGTTCACCATGCCATCGATCATGCTGGCGCCGCCCGACTCGGGTTGCAGCGTCATCACACCCATTCCGCTACCATTGGCCACGTTGATGGTACCGGCATTGCTGAAGGTGGGCTGGATACGTGTCACCAGATCGAAGGTCAGTGTCTTGTCGACCTTCAATGTCGCCCCTGCAGCGTTGACAAAAGCCCCAACGCCAAAAATATCCCTTCCGTCACGGATCTCGAAGAAACCGTTGTTGGTAAAGGTGGAACCCGCGTTGATGACGAAGCTGCCATTGTCGAACCGGTTGGCGGCGTTCGTCGAGTTGTTGACGAGATCGGCCGATCCACCCAACGTCCGGGGATTGGGGCCGGTCAGTCGCAACTCCGGTGTCGCACCCGAGCCGATGACCAGGGTGCCGTCGCCGGTCAGGGTGCCGCCGTTCCACTCGAACAGGCCGTTGTAGTTCAGCGTCAGTCCAGGATCCAGGGCCAGGGTGGAGTTCAGGTAGATGCGGTCGGTCGTGATATTCGTACTCTTCAGGGTCACCGTGCCGGTCCGGAAGTCCAGTGTGCCGGCACCGGCAATGATCGCACCGCTGTTGATCACGTGGCCGGTACCGGAACTGAACCGCAGCGCCGTGTCGGCCGGCAGGTTGACGGTACCGTTAAAGGTGCTGGAACCCTGGGAGTTGGGCAGGAATTCCATGAGCCCCAATCCACTGGTATTCGCCAGGTTGATGGTGCCGTGGTTGGTGAAAACCGGCGAGATCGTCGTCGCCTGATTGGTGGTCACCGTCTTGTCGATTTTCAGGGTCGCGCCCGCTGCGTTTACGAATGCGCCCGTCCCGTCGACGTTCTCGCCATTGCGAATCTCGAAGAAGCCATTGTTGGTGAAGGTCGAGCCCGTATTGACGTTAAGGCTGCCGTTGTCAAAACGGTTCGCCGGGTTCGTCGAGTTGTTCACCAGGTCGGCCGACCCGAACAGCCCCCGCGAATTGAGGCCGGTCAGGCGAAGTTCCGGCGTAGCACCCGAGCCGATCACCAGGGTGCCGTCACCGGTCAGGGTACCGCCGTTCCAGTCAAACAGGCCGTTGTAGGTCCATGTCAGGCCCGGTTCCAGGGCCAGGGTAGCGTTCAGGTAGACCCGGTCGGTGGTCACGTTGGTACTTTTCAGGGTCACGGTGCCGGTCCGGAAGTCCAGCGTGCCGGCGCCGGTGATGGTCGCGCCGCTGTTGATCACATGACCCGTACCGGAATTGAACCGCAGCGCCGTGTTTACCGGCAGGTTGACGGTACCGTTGAACGTGCTGGAACCCTGGGAGTCGGGCAGGAACTCCATCAGACCCGATCCACTGGTGTTCGCCAGGTTGATGGTGCCGTGGTTAGTGAAAGTCGGCGCGATGGAGGTCGCCTCGTTGGTCGTCACCGTCTTGTCGATCTTGAGGGTGCCAGCCGCCGCGTTTACGAACGTTCCCGTACCGGTGATGTTCTCGCCGTTGCGAATCTCGAAGAAGCCGTTGTTGGTGAAGGTCGAGCCACTAACGATGTCGAGGCTGCCATTGTCGAAACGGTTCGCGGGATTCGTCGAGTTGATCACCAGGTCGGCCGACCCCGACAGGTTACGGACATTGAGACCGGTCATTCGCAGCTCCGGCGTGAGGCCTGACCCGATGACCAG
>JBFGWM010000151.1:0-7018 GCA_041588495.1 Pseudomonadales bacterium
ACTGCCGGCACCATGGAGCAGATGTACGAGCGCGCCGAGTTCGCCAAGGAACTGGGCAGCGTGATCATCATGGTCGACCTGGTGATCGGCTGGACCGCGATCCAGTCGATCGCCGAGTGGTGCCGGGCCAACGACATGATCATGCACATGCACCGCGCCGGGCACGGCACCTACACGCGGCAGAAGAATCACGGCGTCAGCTTCCGGGTGATCGCCAAGTGGCTGCGCCTTGCCGGCTGCGACCACCTGCACGGTGGCACCGCCGTGGGCAAGCTGGAAGGTGACCCGCCGACCGTGCAGGGCTACTACAACGTCATGCGCGACAGCTACACGAAGACCGACCTGTCCCGCGGACTGCACTTCGACATGGACTGGGCAGACACCAAGAAGGTCATGCCGGTGGCATCCGGCGGCATCCACGCCGGCCAGATGCACCAGTTGCTGGACCTGTTCGGCGACGACGTCTGCCTGCAGTTCGGCGGCGGCACCATCGGTCACCCGGGCGGCATCCAGGCGGGCGCGACCGCCAACCGCGTGGCGCTCGAGGCGATGGTCAAGGCCCGTAACGAGGGCGTCGACATCATCAACGAGGGTCCCGAGGTCCTGCGCAAGGCGGCACAGTGGTGCACGCCCCTGCAGCAGGCGCTCGATACCTGGGGCAGCGTCACGTTCAACTACGCGCCCACCGATTCCAGCGACTACGTGCCCACGCCGTCCGTCGCCTGAGCACACGGGAGATTCCTGCCATGATGAGCAATCCGACCGGCCGCATTACCCAGGGCCAGTTCAGTTTCCTGCCGGACCTGACCGACGACGAGATCCGTCTGCAGATCGAGTACGGCCTCGAGAAAGGCTACGCGTGGAGCGTCGAGTACACCGACGACCCGCACCCGCGCAACACCTACTGGGAAATGTACGGCAATCCCATGTTCGACCTGCGCGATGCCGCGGGCGTGATGGAGGAAGTGAAGAACTGCCGGAACACCTTTCCCAACCTCTACATCCGCCTGATGGCCTTTGATTCGACCCGCGGGATCGAGTCGATCGTCATGAGCTTCATCGTCAACCGCCCGGATGACGAGCCCGGCTTTATGCTCCAGCGGCAGGAAGCCAACGGCCGGAACATGCGCTACACCACGCATGGCTACGGTACCGACAAGCCGGAAGGCACCCGGTACTGAGCCGGCCGGAAAACTCCAGGATCCCCTGGACCGTGAAAGACACAGCGCACAGCGGCAGGCCGGGTTCCGACCCGGCCGTCGTGGCGCGACGCGGTGCCGGAATGCGGCCCGCGACTCGTTCACCCGATGATCGGAATGCGGAGCATGGCTGAAATCCAGGAAGCAAACAGCGGAACGGTGGATCTGCAGGCCCTGCTGCAGGAAAGCGATGTCAACAGCGTGCTCGACCAGCTCGACCGCGAGTTGATCGGCCTGGCGCCGGTCAAGCGGCGCATTCGTGAAATCGCGGCGTTCCTGCTGGTGACCAAGGCACGCCAGCAACTCGGACTCGAAGCCGCCCCGCCGTCCCTCCACATGTGCTTCACCGGGAATCCCGGCACCGGCAAGACCACCGTCGCCATGCGCATGGCGGAAATCCTTCACCGCCTCGGCTATGTCCGCAAGGGCCACGTGGTAGCCGTGACCCGGGACGACCTCGTCGGACAGTACATCGGTCACACCGCGCCCAAGACCAAGGAAATACTCAAGAAGGCGATGGGAGGCGTGCTCTTCATCGACGAGGCGTACTACCTGTACCGGCCTGAGAACGAGCGTGACTACGGCCAGGAGGCCATCGAGATTTTGCTCCAGGTGATGGAGAACCAGCGCGACGACCTGGTGGTAATCCTCGCCGGCTACGCGGATCGCATGGCCACCTTTTTCTCCTCCAACCCCGGCATGGCTTCCCGCATTGCCCACAACCTGGACTTCCCCGACTACTCGCCGGATGAATTGTTCCAGATCGCGGAAAAGATGCTGGAGGAGCAACACTACACGCTCAGTCCCGAAGCGAAGACCGCGCTCGGCGAGTACATCGAGCGCCGCCTGCGCCAACCGAATTTCGCCAACGCGCGCTCGATCCGCAACGCGCTGGACCGGGCCCGCCTGCGGCATGCGAACCGCCTGTTCGAACAGGCCACCGAGGGCACGCAACTCACCGCAAACGACCTCAGCGAGATCGGCGGCCCCGACCTGCGGGCGTCGCGCGTGTTCTCGAATGAACCGGACCCCGACGCGACCCCGGGTCGCTAAGGATTACTGATGCACCTGTTTACCGGGCGAACAACGCTTTCAAAGTTTGTCATTGAGCATCTTGGTGGCGACAGCGAACACGCCTCCCTGGCCGCACTGCTGGTCGATGTCGCCGCGGCGATCAAGACCATCTCGGCGATTTCCGGCAAGGGCGCACTGGGCGGAATGTACGACAACAGCGGGACCGAGAATCCCCAGGGCGACCACCAGAAGAAACTCGACGTGATCGCCAACGCGATCTTCGTCGAGCACTGCAGCTTCAGCAGTCCGGTGGCGGGCATGGTCTCGGCAGAGACCGAGGACCCGATCTACAACTCCGGAGACCTGCTCCAGGGTCGCTACCTGCTCATGTTCGATCCCCTGGAGGGTTCCGCGCAGATCGAGCTCAATGTTCCGCTCGGCACCATCTTCTCGATCCACGAGTACCGGGGCCAGGGCAAGCCGGAAACCGCCGACTTCCTGCAATGCGGTGGCCGCCAGGTCGCGGCCGGCTACGCGATCTACGGGCCCGCCACCATGCTGGTGCTGACGGCAGGCAAGGGAACCTACGGGTTCACCCTGGACCGGGAAATCGGCAATTTCGTGCTCACTCACCCGGACATGCAGATTCCCGCGGACACCACGCACTTCGCCATCAACACCAGTAACGAACGTTTCTGGGAGCCGCCCATCCTGCGCTACGTGGCCGAGTGCAAGGAAGGCAGCACGGGCATCCGCGGCAAGGATTTCAACATGCGCTGGAATGCATCCACCGTGGCCGATGTGCACCGCATCCTCATGCAGGGCGGGGTGTTCATGGATCCGCGCAGCACCCGCGACCTCGACATGCCGGCCCGCCTGCGACTGATGTACGAGGCCAGCCCGATGGCGTTCGTGGTCGAACAGGCGGGTGGGTGTGCCATCACCGGGCGCGAGCGAATCCTGGATGTCGACCCCGACACGCTGCATGAACGGGTACCGGTCATGCTGGGGTCGAAGCACGAGATCGAACGCATTGAGCAATACCATCATGAGTTCGATACCGGGACCGACAAGCCTTACCAGTCCCCGCTGTTCAATACCCGCTCCCTGTACCGCGTGGAAAACTGAGGCGAACCATGTCGATCAAGAACCCCATCATCGCGGTGACCGGATCTTCCGGAGCCGGAACGTCCACCGTCATGCGCAGCTTCGAGCACATTTTCCGGCGCGAACATATAACCGCCGGGGTCATCGAGGGGGACGCCTATCACCGCTATGACCGCAAGGGCATGCGGGTTGCGATTGAGGAAGCCACACGCCGCGGCAACAATCACTTCAGCCACTTCGGACCCGAGGCCAACCTGCTCAAGGAACTCGAGGAATGCTTTGCATCCTACGGGGAAACCGGCACGTGCAAGACCCGCAAGTACCTGCACAGCGCGGACGAGGCCGAGCCCTACGGACAGCAATCCGGCGAGTTCACTCCGTGGACGGAGATCGAACCCGGCACCGACCTGCTGTTCTACGAGGGACTGCACGGCGCCTACGCCGATGAGACCGTCGACGTGGCCCGCCATGTCGACCTGATGATCGGCGTGGTGCCGATCATCAACCTGGAGTGGATCCAGAAACTGCATCGCGACCAGCGCCATCGCGGTTATTCCCAGGAAGCGGTGGTGGACACCATCCTGCGCCGGATGCCCGACTACGTGAACCACATGTGTCCGCAGTTCTCGCGCACCCACATCAACTTCCAGCGGGTGCCCGCGGTGGATACGTCGAACCCGTTCATTGCCATGGACGTGCCCAATTCCGACGAGAGCATGGTCATCATCCGCTTCGCGGACCCCCGCGGCATCGATTTCCCGTACCTGTTGTCGATGCTGCACGACTCGTGGATGAGCCGGCCCAACAACATCGTGATCCCGGGGGGCAAGATGGGCGTCGCGCTGCAGTTGATCCTGACCCCGATGATCCTGCGCCTGATGGACATCAAGAAACGCGCCTGATTCGGTTTCAGAACGCCCCCATTACCCATTCCCAGACCAGGAGCAAACCTCATGGCCCGGACACCATCAAACATGATGCCACTCGGCACGCCGGCCCCCGACTTCACGCTCCCGGACACCGTGTCCGGTGCGACCCGTTCACTGCGTGAACTCGCCTCCGGCAAGGCCACCGTGGTGATGTTCATCTGCAACCACTGTCCCTACGTGAAACACATCAATCCGGAACTGGTGCGCCTGGCGAACGAGTACCAGGCGAAGGGCGTGGCGTTCATCGCGATCTCGTCAAACGACGTCAACGATTATCCGGAAGACGCTCCGGAGAAGATGAAGGAGACCGCCGCCGCGGAGGGCTACCCGTTCCCCTACCTGTACGACGAGACCCAGGACGTGGCCAAGGCCTACGATGCGGCCTGCACACCCGACTTCTACGTGTTCGACGGCAACCTGCGCTGCGCCTACCGGGGACGCCTGGATGCCTCCACGCCCCGCAACGAGGAACCGCTGACCGGAGCCGACATGCGTGCCGCCCTGGATGCGATCCTGTCCGGACAACCCCTTTCGGAAGAGCAGTTGCCATCGGTGGGGTGCAACATCAAGTGGAAGAACGAGGGCTGAGCCCCCGATCCGCTACTGGCGAGCGGGGTTGATCAACCGTCCCCGGCCAGAGCCCGCCACTCGCCCGGCGTCATCACGCGAACGCTGATGCCGTCCACGGTCAGTCCGGTCACGCGCATCATGTCGCGCAGGTGCTCCTGCGGATCACCGGAGACCTGTTCAAGGTTCCACCGCCTCACGTCACCATTGGCGTGCGCCGAGTAGAGATCCGAGTCGTCGGCGCCGAACACCAGGCTCGTGACCGCCGACGGAGGTCCGTGCAGTACCAGCGCCACAGAACCTGTTGCGGCATCCCAGACACGCACCGTCTGATCCTCGCCGCCACTGGCGACGTAACGACCTCCGGGGCTGGCAGCCACAGCCTCGACCTTGCGCGCATGGCCGTGCAGAACCATCTCCCCTGTGTTTCCTGCCGGATTCCAAAGGCGCACCGAGCGATCCGAAGAACCGGACACCAGGCGACCGTCGGGCAGGAACGCCAGGCTGCGCACCGAGAACGTGTGTCCCTCCAATTGTTTCACCGGTTTGCCGGTCTCTACGTTCCAGAGGTCGATGACCTTGTCAAAACCAGAACTGGCCAGCACCTTGCGATCCGGGGAAAGGGCCAGCGCATGGACCTCGGTTCGTGCGAGGTCATCCAGCAACCGCGACTGTCCGGAATTCAGATCGCGCCCCCGTATCAGCCCCCCGTTGTGGGTCAGGAACACGCGATCCGCCTCCGCGTCCACCGCAATGTGTGGTTCGGGTGATGACTCGCTGAAGGGTCGCGAACTGATCTGCCCGGTGGACAGGTCCAGTTCAGCAAGAAAATTACGACCCACCGCCAGCACGCGGTCTCCCGGAAGAAAAGCGAGGTCCGTCAGGGCCTGCCCTCCTGCGAGCGCCACCGGTTCAGCCAGGGACCGGCCCGTGACATCCCAGAGGTGCACGAACCCGTTCGCATCGGCGGCCGCCAGGCGCCTGCCGACCGCATCATGGGCAAGCCGGTAGATGCGTGTCGCGGCCCCTGTAAACCGGCCCGTCGCGCGCTCATCAGTGACGGGCAGTCTCCAGAACCGGACGACCCCGTCCATAGCCGCACTCCCCACCATGTTCTCATTCAGCAACACCAGTCGGCGGATCGGTTTGTCGTGGGCGAGTACCGTACTGGACCACGCGTTGTCATGCAGGTCCGCGACAGCGATGTGGCCAAAGCGTCCACCGGTGACGGCCCGGCGGTTATCTGCGGCGACCACGACATCGCGCAACCAGGAAGCCGGGTGACGCAACAGCGTCCTGATTTCTCCGGGTTGCCCTGCAAAGGCAATTTCGTGCAGCCCGCCCTGGTCGACACCGGCAACGAAAAGCATGCGCGCGCCGCCATCCACAAATCGAAAACCCTTGACCGGCCAGGGTGAGGTGGCGCGTATTATCGGCGTGGGCTTCCATGTGCCGGTCGACCATGCGAGGAGGTCGCCGTTATCCGACCCGGAACTGACGAGCCATTTCCCGTCCGGGCTGAAACGCAGGTACATGATCCCGATGCCCTCGTGAGCCTGCAGGCGCCTGCTGACGCTGCCGTCCACCGGGTTCCAGAGGTACACGGAACCGTCGCCGTCACCAGATGCCACCAAGGACCCGTCCGGACTGACGGCCACCGCATAGACGCGGTCCGCATGCTTGCGAAACTGCTGCAGCAGGGTGCCATCGGCGGCGTTCCAGACCCGGACCTCGCGATCGTAGGCCGCGCTCAGAAGCAACCGCCCGTCCTGCGTGAGCGCCAGTTCCCGAACCTTGTCGCGATGACCGGTGAACTCCTGCAACAGTTCGCCATCCGGCCAGCTCCAGGCACGGACGATGTTGTCGTAGTGGCCGGTGTAAATGCGATCGCCGTGGGCGACAAACCCGCTGACCCCGGCGGGGACATCATCGCCTTCCGCGGCGACGAGCATTCCGGCGAGCGGTACCAGCCCACGGTCATCGGAGAACAGGCCCCGGTAATAATTGCGCGGATCTTCAACCCATGCCTTCGCCGCAAGCACCGCTGCCTCGTTGAAATGCCCGGCCGCGTACTTCTCCTGCGCCTTTTTGAACAAGGCCAGGCCAAGATTGCGACGCGCCTCGGCATGTGCGGCCGTCGCGCGGTCCCGCTCGGTGCGGGCCCCCTCCGCGGACGACTCCGCTGCGACGCGCGCGAGTTCC
>JBFGWM010000152.1:0-6980 GCA_041588495.1 Pseudomonadales bacterium
ACCTGTTTCCGCGAACTGCACCGCGTATTCCATGGTTTCCCGGGTACGGATCTCGCCGATGAGAATGACGTCGGGCGCCTGTCGCAGGGTATTCTTCAGGGCGACCTCGAATCCCTCGGTATCGATGCCCACCTCGCGCTGGGTGATGATGCACCCCTCGTGGCGGTGAATGAACTCGATGGGATCCTCGATGGTGATGATGTGTCCCTGGCTGTTGCGGTTGCGGTGACCGATCATCGCCGCGAGAGAGGTCGATTTACCGGTACCCGTGGCGCCCACGAAAATGATCAGCCCGCGCTTGGTGAGGGACAGCTTGTTGAGCACCTCGGGCAGCATCAACTGCTCCACCGTCGGAATCTTGGTCTCGATCCGGCGCAGCACCATGCCCACGAGGTTGCGCTGGAAGAACGCACTGACCCGGAACCGGCCGGTCCCGCGGACGCTCAGGGCATAGTTGCACTCATGGGTCTCGCTGAATTCCTTGCGCTGGGCGTCACTCATCGAGCCGAACACGATCTCCCGGGTCTGCTCCGGGCTCAGCGGTTCCTTGGTGAGCGGCCGGATCTTCCCGTGGAGCTTGAGGCCCGGGGGCACGCCGGCGGTGATGAACAGGTCGGAGCCGCCTTTTTCCACGAGGACCTTGAGCATTTCGGTGAGTTCCATCTGGAACCTCCCTTGGTAATCTGGTTTTTACGCGGCCGCTGACTCAGAAATTGTCCGGCATCTTCGCCTTGGCCTTGGCTGCCTCGCGGGAAATGATCTTCTGGGCCAGCAGGTTCTGCAGGCACTGGTCCATGGTCTGCATGCCGAAGTTGGCCCCGGTCTGGATCGCGGAGTACATCTGCGCCACCTTGTCCTCGCGGATCAGGTTGCGGATGGCCGGCGTGCCGATCATGATCTCGTGAGCCGCAATCCGGCCGCCGCCCACGCGTTTCAGCAGGCACTGGGAAATCACCGCCTGCAGGGATTCCGAGAGCATGGAACGCACCATCGCCTTTTCCTCGGCGGGGAACACGTCGACCACCCGGTCGATGGTCTTGGCGGCCGAAGTCGTGTGCAGGGTACCGAACACCACGTGACCGGTTTCGGCCGCGGTCAGGGCCAGGCGGATCGTTTCCAGGTCGCGCATCTCGCCCACCAGGATGATATCCGGGTCTTCCCGCAGCGCCGAGCGCAGCGCCTCGGCAAACCCCAGCGTGTCGCGGTGGACCTCGCGCTGGTTGACCAGGCACTTCTTGCTCTCGTGCACGAACTCGATCGGATCCTCGATGGTGAGGATGTGTTCGTAACGGTTGTCGTTGATGAAATCGAGGACTGCCGCGAGGGTCGTACTCTTCCCGGAACCCGTCGGCCCGGTCACCAGGATAATCCCGCGCGGAATCTGGGCGATGTCCTTGAACACCTTGCCCATCTTGAGATCTTCCATGCTCAGGACCTTGGAAGGAATGGTCCGGAACACGGCGCCAGCGCCACGGTTCTGGTTGAACGCGTTGACCCGGAAACGGGCCACCCCGGGCACTTCGAACGAGAAGTCAGTCTCAAGGAACTCTTCGTAGTCCTTGCGCTGCTTGTCATTCATAATGTCGTAGATCAGGGTATGTACCTGCTTGTGGTCCATCACCGGGACGTTGATGCGGCGCACGTCGCCGTCAACCCGGATCATGGGCGGCAGGCCGGCCGAGAGGTGCAGGTCCGAGGCACCCTGTTTGGCGGAAAACGCAAGCAGTTCGGTAATATCCATCAACCACTCCAATGAACGTGACGGGCAGTTGGCCAGCGGGGCGAAGTGTCCGCGTCGAATCCGGGCCGAACGGCCGGAAACGGCTCCCGGTACAAACGTAATGATAGCCAACAATATAGTAACCGTCCGCGACCGAATCCGTCGAGCCGCCGCCGCCGCGGGGACCGACGCGGACGCCATCACCCTGGTCGCGGTGAGCAAGACCTTCCCCGCGGAGGCGGTCCGCGAGGCGCATGCCGCGGGAATCCGGGATTTCGGTGAAAACTACCTGCAGGAGGCCCTGGAAAAAATCGCCGGGGTGCGTGCCGAGGGTATCCAGTGGCATTTCGTCGGCCAGGTACAGTCCAACAAGACCGCGCGCATCGCCCGCCATTTCGACTGGGTGCACAGCGTGGACCGGACCCGCACCGCGCGTCGCCTGAGTGAACAGCGGCCGGGCCACATGCCGCCCCTGAATGTCTGCCTGCAGGTCCGGCTGGGCGGCGGTGCGGAACGCGGCGGGGTGGCGCCGCGCGGCCTGCAGCAACTCGCCGAGGACTGCCGCCCACTTCGCAATCTGCGGTTGCGCGGCCTGATGGGCGTCGCCACCGGGCCGGACCCGGACATCACCCGCCGCGACTTCCAGCACCTGCGCAAGCTGTACGATGACCTGCGCGTCCGCTTCCCGGACATGGACACGCTGTCCATGGGCATGTCCGGCGACCTCGAGGCCGCCATCGCCTGCGGGGCCAACCTGGTCCGGGTCGGTAGTGCAATTTTTGGCGAACGCCACTATAGTCCCCCGCCAGACGGGAGCGGAACCTGAATGGACAGCAACACGCCCATCGGCTTCATCGGCGGTGGCAACATGGCGCGCAGCCTGGTCGGCGGTCTGGCCGAACGCGGCCACTCCGGCGCCGCGCTGCATGTTTACGATATCGACCCGGAACACAGTCGCGCCCTGTCCGCCGACTTCGGGGCGACGGTCAGCGCGTCCGCCGAGGCAGTGGTGACCGACTGCGACGTGATCATTCTCGCGGTTAAACCACAACACATGCAGTCCGCCCTGGCTCCGCTGGGCGACGCGCTGTCGACACCGGCCCCGCTGCTGGTTTCGATTGCGGCCGGTATCCGTACCCCGACCCTGCAGCGCTGGCTGGGCCGCCCATGTCCGCTGGTGCGCTGCATGCCCAACACCCCGGCGCTGGTGCACTGCGGCGCAACGGTGATGTATGCGACGGACGCCTGCAGCAATGCCCACCGCGAGCTCGCCGAGGCCATCCTCGGCGCGGTCGGCATCAGCGCCTGGGTCGACGAGGAATCCGCCCTCGATGCGGTGACCGCCGTTTCCGGTAGCGGACCCGCCTATTTCTTCCTGTTCCAGGAACTGCTGCTCGCCGCGGCCCGCGACAACGGGCTGGATGATGAGCTGGCTGCGGCGCTGGTGCGCCAGACCGCGCTCGGGGCCGCGCGCATGGTGGCCGAGGCCGGCGAGGATCCCGCAACCCTGCGCGCCCGGGTCACCTCCCCCGGCGGCACCACCGAGCAGGCGCTGCGCGTGTTCACCGAGGGTCGGCTCGGCGATTTGGTCAACAGGGCCGTCGAGGCGGCCCGCAAGCGGTCCGAGGAACTCGCCGATGAACTCGATGCCTGAACGGAGCCCCCACTGATGAGCCCCCCGGTCGCAGCTGCTGTCTACATTGTGCAGACCATCTTCAGCCTGTACCTGATGGTCGTCATGCTGCGCTTCCTGCTGCAGCTCGTGCGCGCCGACTTCTACAACCCGGTTTCGCAGTTCGTGGTCAAGGCGACCAATCCCTTCCTGAACCCCATGCGCAAGCTGATCCCCGGGCACCGTCGCTTCGATGTGCCATCGATCCTGCTGGCGCTGATCGTGCAGATGCTGCTGTTGCTGATCGTGGTCTACCTGCGCTTCGAAGTGGTCCTGGGGCTGCCGACCCTGGTGCTGTGGAGTCTGCTCGGTATCCTGGTGACCCTGTTCAACATCTACTTCTTCGCCATTATCGTGGACATCATCCTGAGCTGGGTGGCCCCGCAGTCCTTTCATCCGGCCGCGCTGCTCATCCGCCAGCTGACCGAGCCGGTGATGGAGCCCGCGCGCAAGCTGCTGCCGCCCGCCGGGGGAATCGACTTCTCCCCGTTGCTGGTCTTCCTGCTTCTGAACGTGATGAACATTCTCATTCTGAACCCGCTCGCCCAGACCCTCGGCGTTCCCAGGGGGTTGTTGCTGGGCCTCTGAGTCGCCGCGCAGCGCCCCGCGGCCCGCTGTCTTGCGCCGCCCGCGGGGCGTCTTTAGACTTCCAGCCTCACTTCCCCAAATACCTGACATGGCAAAAGAAATACCGGCAGACTCGGTGGGCCTCGTGGAGCCCGCCCGCGTGTCGTTCGAGGAACCCCTCGCGATGGCCTGCGGGCGCAACCTGGATGCCTACGAACTGGTGTACGAGACCTACGGGCGGCTGAATGCCGAGCGCAGCAATGCCGTACTGGTCTGCCACGCCCTGAGCGCCAGCCACCACGCGGCCGGTTTCCACGACCCGGAGGACCGTCAACCCGGTTGGTGGGATGCCTTCATCGGCCCCGGAAAAGTCATCGACACGGAGCGTTTCTTCGTGGTGTCGTCCAACAACCTGGGTGGTTGCCATGGCAGCACCGGGCCGGTTTCGTTGAACCCGGAGACCGGCAAGCCCTACGGGCCCGACTTTCCCCTGGTCACCGTGCGTGACTGGGTGGCGACCCAGGCGCGGCTTGCCGATCACCTGGGAATCCGGCGCTTCGCCGCCGTGGTCGGCGGCAGTCTCGGCGGCATGCAGGCCATGCAGTGGGCCATCGACTATCCGGACCGCATCGCCCACGCGGTGATCATCGCCGCCGCGCCCAAGCTCTCGGCCCAGAACATCGCCTTCAACGAGGTCGCGCGGCAGTGCATCTTCAGTGACCCCGATTTTCACCAGGGACACTACTACGAACACGGTGTGCAGCCGCGCAACGGGCTCATGCTGGCGCGCATGCTCGGTCACATCACCTATCTTTCGGATGCCTCGATGCGCGCCAAGTTCGGTCGCGAACTCGCCTCCGGATCGATCAATTTCGCCTTCGGGCGCGAGTTCCAGGTGGAGAGCTACCTGCACCACCAGGGCACGAGTTTCTCGGGGAAGTTCGACGCCAATACCTACCTGCTCATGACCAAGGCACTCGACTACTTCGACCCCGCCAACGAACACGGCGACGACCTGGCGCGGGCGCTGGCGGGCTGCCGCAGCCGGTTCATGGTCATCTCCTTCAGCACCGACTGGCGTTTTTCTCCGGAACGTTCCCGGGAGATCGTCGACGCCCTGATCGAGGTCGGCAAGGATGTCAGCTACGCGGAAATCGAGGCGCCCCAGGGCCACGATTCGTTCCTGCTGCGGACCGAGCGCTACGTGGACCTGCTCCGGCTGTACATGGACCGCGTTTTCCGGGAGTGCTGTGGTGAGAGCTGACCTCGAAATCATCCAGCAGTGGGTCGCCGATGAGGCGCGGGTACTGGACCTCGGCTGCGGAACAGGCGAGCTGCTTCAGTATCTAATGAAAAACAGGGGTATTTCCGGCTACGGGCTCGAGATCGACCACGACAACATCAGCGCCTGCGTCGCCGCGGGGGTCAATGTGATCGAACAGAACCTCAACCGTGGCCTGCACAATATCCGCACCGATGCCTTCGACGTGGTGATCATGACCCAGGCCCTGCAGACCATCCGCAACCCGCACCTGGTGCTGGACGAGATGTTGCGGGTGGGTCGGGAATGCATCATTACGTTTCCGAACTTCGGCTACTGGCGCTGCCGCCTCTACCTCGCCTGGCGCGGGCGCATGCCGGTGTCCAGCACCCTGCCCTATGCGTGGTACAACACGCCGAACATCCACCTGTGCACGTTCAGGGACTTCGAGGCCCTGTGCCATACTAAACAGCTGCGAATCCTGAACCGAAACGTGGTGGACAACGCCCACCGGAGCCGCTGGCTGGCGCGCCTGTGGCCCAACCTGCTGGGTCAGATCGCGATCTACCGGGTGACCAAGTGAGGACACTGCCATGTCGTACCCTGCAATAGCCAAGAAGCTCGGATCCCTGCTGGCCATCGCGGCACTGCTCGTCCCGTTCTCGGCCCAGGCCGAACGGTTTCAGCGCTTCGGTCCCTACTCGGTACATTACATTGCTTTCAACTCCACCGAGCTCGACAAGGACGTGGCCCGGCGCTACGCCATCAACCGCAGTTCGCAGCGCGCGTTTCTGAATATCTCGGTGCTGAAGGATGCCAAGGTCGGGCTGCCCGTGGCAGTGCCCGCCAGGATCGTCGGCACCGCGACCAACATCATTGAACAGCAGCGTACCCTGGAGTTTCGCGAGTTCCGCGAGGGGGACGCAGTTTATTACGTGGCCACCCTGCAGATCACCGACGATGAACTGTACCGGTTCCGCATCCAGATCCAGCCCGAAGGCGAGGCCGCCCCGTTCGAACTCAAGTTCGAACAGAAGGTCTACGTGGAAAACGACTGAACAGCAGGGTGGAAAAGTCGCTACCTGGGACCCTGGTCCTCGCCACCGGCAACGCCGGCAAGCTGCGCGAGTTCCGTGCCCTGCTCGCCGACCTCGCCATCGAGGTGGTTCCGCAAAGCGAGTTTGACGTTCCCAGCGTCCCGGAAACCGGACTGACCTTTATCGAGAATGCGCTCATCAAGGCGCGCAATGCGGCCCGGCATACGGGGCTGCCCGCGCTGGCCGACGATTCGGGCCTCGCGGTCGACGCCCTGCACGGACGACCCGGCATTTACTCGGCGCGTTACTCGGGCCCGGATGCCGATGATCTGGCGAACAATCGCAAGCTGCTCGAAGAGCTCGCCGGCGTCCCTGAACAGGACCGCGGCGCGCGCTACCACTGCATCCTCGTATTTCTCCGTGACGCCGAGGACCCGGTACCGCTGGTCTGCGAGGCCGCGTGGGAGGGCCGCATCGCCCCCGCGCCGCGTGGCGAAGGCGGATTCGGCTATGACCCGCTGTTCCTCCCTGCGGACGGTGAAGGCTCCGCTGCCGAACTCGACCCGGCGATCAAGAACCGCCGCAGCCACCGCGGCAGGGCCATGGCCCTGCTGAGGGAGCGACTCGCAAGCCTGGGCTCGTGACTCCGCCCGCGAATATCCTCCGGCTGCCGCCAGTCAGCCTGTACGTGCACTTTCCCTGGTGCGTGCGCAAGTGTCCTTA
>JBFGWM010000153.1:0-6977 GCA_041588495.1 Pseudomonadales bacterium
GAACCACGGGCAACTCGATCTCGAACCACGCGGTCGAGCCGCCGCCCTCCCGGCTGTCGATCCCGATCTCCCCGTCCATGCGCCGCACCAGGCGCTGGGCAAGGGTGAGACTGATTCCGACACCCCCGTACAGCGGCATTTCCGGGTTGTCCCAGCCCTCGTTGGCGCCCTGCAGGATTTCCGCGAGTTTCGCGGCAGAGATCCCGACGCCGGTGTCGTGCACCGAGAAACGCAGCCGGGCGCTGGAACCGTGGTGACCGACCAGGCGGATCTGCAGCTTGATGTGTCCCTCGGCGGTGAACTGGATGGCGTTGTCGATGAGAATCTGCAGCACCTGCCGGATACGCGCCGGGTCGCCGCGCACCCGGGTCGGCAGGTCCGAGGAGATCCGCAACAGGAACTCCAGTTCCTTGCCGTGGACGCGGTCGCAGGTCCGCCCGACGAGTTCCTCCAGGGCCACCCGCAGGTCGAACTCGACCGGCAGGATTTCAAGCAGCCCGGCCTCGACGCGGGTGTAATCGAGCAGGTTGTCGAGCAACGCGAGGAGGATTTCCGCCGAGGTCTGCAGGGTCTCCAGGTACTCGGACTGGGTGGCGTCGAGCTCGGTGCCGCGCAACAACTGGGCCATGCCCATGACACCGTTCATCGGCGTGCGCAGTTCGTGGCTCATGTTGGACAGGAAACGCGATCGCGCCTGGTAGGCCCGGGCAGCCGCTTCCTCGGCCTCGCGGTGGGCGCGGGTGCGCTCCTCGATCAATACCTCCAGGCGCTGCTTCTCGGCGCTGAGGATCAGCAGGTTGCGAATCTTGCCGGCGAAGATCGCGGGATGCGCCGACTTGGGGAGGAAATCCGTCGCGCCGGCCTGGTAGGCGGCGAGCACCTGTTCCTCGCGGTCGAGGCGGCTGTGCACCAGGACCGGCACGGTTTCCCCGCAGTCCATCGCGCGCAGCCGGCGGCACACTTCCAGGCCGTCCATGCCGGGCAGGCGCAGGTCGAGCACCACCAGGCCCCAGCGACGTTCGGGAAACTTCCGCAGCCCCTCGTCGCCATCCGCGGCCAGGGTGCACGACACCCGCAGGCCCTCCAGGTAGGAGCACACCAGGTCGAAATCATCAGGATCATCCTCGATGACCAGGATGTGGACCAGGGAATTGGTGACCGCGGGCGCGGACGTTGCGGACGCCTCGCCACCTGCCGCCACGGGCGCGTCGTCGACCGGTCTCATTTGCGGGTCATGTACCCGACGATGCTGCGCACCAGCCAGCGCGGCTGGTGCTGGACGAACGTCGCGGCAACCTTGTTCAGGGGGCCGTTCACGTGCACCGGGCGACCCTTCATGCAGGCCCGGTAGGTTTCCTCCGCCACCTGGGAGGGTTTCATCGCCAGGGCGTTGGCGACACCGCCCCACTGGTCGTCCTCCATCTTCTTGACCATGTCGGTCGCGGTGAACCCGGGGCAAATCGCGGTCATGGTCACCCCGGAACCCTTGAGTTCCACGGACATCGACTCGGTCAGCGACAGCACGAAGGATTTCGACGCCGCGTAGCAGGCCAGCCCGGGGACCGGCTGGAATGCCGAGGTCGACGCGATGTTGACGATGCGCCCGTAGCCACGCTCGCGCATGGGACCGAGGAACAGGTGGGACATGGCGACCAGGGCCGCGATGTTGACCTGCACCAGGGACAGGTGTTCCTCCAGTTCGATCTCGTGAAACGGCCCGTCAAAGAGAATGCCGGCGTTGTTGACCAGGATATCGACATCCAGCCCGTCGTCAGCCAGTCGCGCGGCAAGCTCCCCGGGCGCCCCGGGCACACCGAGGTCAGCGGCATGCACGGTGACGGCGACCCCGTGGGCCTTCTCGATCTCCTCCTTCAGCGCCTGCAACTGGCTTTCGCGGCGGGCCACCAGCACCAGGTCATGCCCCTCGCGGCCGAACACCCGCGCGATTTCAGCACCGATCCCGGCGGACGCGCCGGTGACCAGTGTCCTTCCCTTGCGGTCGTCACCCATGTTCGCGTTCTCCCGTGTACCCGTGTGGTCGGGGGCAGCCCCGACGCTTGCCGTCGCCGGCCTAGATCGACGTCAGCAGGCGTCGCAACGGCCCGGACGCATTGTCTTCCTCGCGCCGGACCAGCATCTCGTCGATCAGGTCGTCGAGTTGCTCCTCGACCTGCCCACGAAACGCCAGAACGTTTTCCCGGGTCGCCTTGCGATGGAAACGCGCGGAATCAATCGGCGCCCCGAACTTGATGAAGAATCGCTCCGGGCGCGGCAACGGCGTCGGCCCGATACCGCGCACCACCGGGTACAGCATTTCCCCGTTGCGCAGGAAGCGCTGCGACAGGCCGGTCCAGCGCAACAGGGATCCGACCGGCGAGTTGAGCACCTGGTCGCCATCGAGGAGGATGCTGAAGGCGTAATCAGGTCCCACCGAGGCAATCGGGATCACCTGGTAGCCATGCTCGATCGCCAGCTTGGCGAACCCAGTATGGTCGCTCCAGTGCAGGCGATGCTCCTCGCCCTTGCGCTTGGCCGCCTCGCGACTGCCACCGGGGTAGACCAGGAGATGTTCGCCGGCGCGCATCAGGCGCGCGCAGGTGGCGCGGTCCCCGCGCACGATGCCCATGCGCGCGGCGAGCTTGCGATAGCCCGGGATCTCGAAATGCAGGAAGTCGCCGAGGGAGCGCAGGAAGATGTTGTGCACCCGGTACAGTTCAGCGATGTAAAGGGCCGGATCCATGACCGCGTAGAGCGTGTGGTTGGCGACGAACAGGGTCGGCCGCCGCGGGTCGACATTGTTCAGCCCGAAGAAGCGCGGATCGAAATACGTGCGCAGCGGCGCCACCACCCGCTCCACCATCCGCAGGGGTGGCGGGCGGAACTCCAGCGGGTGGTCAATCAGATCGACCTCGGCCTCACTTCCGCTCATGGCCGCTCCATGATCGCGGTCACGCCCATGCCGCCGGCGGTACACACGGATATCAGGCCGCGCCCGCTGCCAGCCTCCTCGAGAATCTTGCCGAGGTTGGCCATCACCCGCGCGCCGGTGGCGGCGAACGGATGGCCGAAGGCGAGACTGCTGCCCTTGACGTTGAGCCGGTCCATGTCGATGGAACCCAGCGCGGCGTCAAGACCCAGCCGCTCGCGACAGTACTGCTCGGACTCCCAGGCACGCAGCGTGCACAATACCTGGGCCGCGAAGGCCTCGTGGATCTCGTAGAAATCGAAATCCTGCAGTTTCAGTCCGGCCATCTGCAGCATTTCAGCCGCGGCGACCGTGGGCGCCATGAGCAGCCCCTCGTTCTTGCCCACGAAATCCACCGCCGCGGTACGGTGCCAGGTGAGGTAGGCCTGGATCGGCAGCCCGCGCTCCCTGGCCCAGTCCTCCGACGCCAGGAGGACCGACGATGCGCCGTCCGTCAGCGGCGTGCTGTTGCCGGCCGTCAGGGTGCCCTTGTCCGACTTGTCGAAAGCATTGCGCAGGGTCGACAGCTTCTCGACCGTGGAATCGGCGCGCATGTTGTTGTCGCGCTCGACGCCCTCGCAGGGAAACACCAGGTCATCGAAGAACCCGGAATCGTAGGCGGCAGCGCCCTTCTGGTGACTCGCCACCGCGAGTTCGTCCTGCTCGGCGCGACCGACCCCCCATTCCTGGGCCATCATCTCGCAGTGCTGGCCCATGGACTTCCTGGTGCGTGGTTCGCCGACCCCCGGCGCCACCGGCACCAGTTCCTTGAAGCGGAACCCCTTGAACGCCTTGATGCGCTCCTTGGTGGTGCGCGCGTTGCTGAGTTTCACCAGGCGCTTGGAAAACTTCTTGGAGAACACGATCGGGGGATCGCTGGTGGTGTCCGAACCGCAGGCGATGGCGCTCTCGATCTGGCCGCTGGCGATCTTGCCCGCGGACATCAGGGCCGCCTGCAGGCTGGTGCCGCAGGCCTGCTGCAGGGTCACGCCCGGAGACAGCGGGGAGAGCGTGGTTCCCAGCACCGCCTCGCGGGCCAGGTTCCAGTCCTTGGAATGGGTCACCACCGCGCCACCCACGACCTCGTCGATCTTGACGCCGTCCAGCTGGTACTTGTCGGTGAGCGATTGCAGGGTGCGGGTGAGCATGTCCTGGTTGGACAGCTTCGCGTACAGGGTGTTCGAACGACAAAAAGGAATGCGGGCTCCACCGATCACGGCGACTCTGCGCACCTGGCTCATCGTGGTTCTCCAGTTCGGCAAGGGAATGTCCGGACATCTCCGGCCCACCGGGGGCGGAGGATGCCCGTTCAAGTATGGTAGTGCGCCAGTGGACCGGCAAGGCGCCGGCGAAGCGCACCCGTGACATCCCCGTACACACATGAAAAATTGCGTGAAGTCGTGATCCCAAGTGATTGTTTAAAAGATTTTTTCCCCGGACGTATGCCCGAAAGCGACGCCGCCCCGGGTCGCGCGGCGGACGACCGGGCGCCTCGCGTTTGCGGGCTGCCCGGCGGTCGTCCGCGACGCGGCCCTGCGCTGCCTGCCCGACCCGGGGAAAGCGGGCCGATTCCGCGGGCAGGAGCCCGGTCATTTTCATATACTTTCCCAACGATGAGCGCACGAATCTACGGGATGCCCGGGAGAAAGCAGATGTCCGATGACGGCGACAGGGGTGCGTTCAGAGTCATACAACCCTACATCGACTTCCGCGACGCGGCCCGCGCGGTGCTCACCGACCTGTTCGAGGCTTTGCCGCTCGGCCTGTGGATGCTCACCCGCACCGAGGGCGACGACTGGATCGTGGTGGCCGCCATCGACCACAAGTACGGCGTCCACGAGGACGACGTGTTCAAGTGGTCCGACTCCTTCTGCTGCCGGATGGTGCAGGGTCAGGGCCCCAATATCGCCCCCGATGCGGATGCGGTCGGCAATTACCGAAACGCGCCGATCGCCTCCCAGCTGGACATCGGCACCTACGTCGGCTTCCCCCTCGGCGATCTCGACGGTCGCCTGTTCGGCACGGTATGCGGCATCGACCCGAAAGCCCATGACGAGGAAATCCTCAACCTGCGTGGGCACTTCGAAAAGCACGTGCGCCTGCTCGGCACCCTCCTGCACAATGAAATCCGGCTGCAGGGGTACTCCCGGCAGACGGAGATCAATGACAGCCCGGGGATCGACGTGGAAACCGGCCTGCACACCGCCCGCGTGTGGAAGGATTTTCTCAGGCGGGAGAATGATCGCAGCCGGCGCATCCAGAGCCCCGGTGGCGTGGTTGTCGTGCGCATCGAAACCCGCGGCCGGGAAACCCCGGGCGCGGAGGATATCGCCCGCTCCGCGGAGATTCTCAGCGGGTTCAACGCATCGAACCGCTTCGTCGCCCGCCTTGCCACCGACCTGTTCGGCATCCTTCTCTCCGACAGCACCCCGGACGCGGTCGCCGAGACCGCGCAACGCCTGGGTGGTGAACTGCGCGCTGCCGGCATCGACCATTCCATCGGCACCGGCAACCGCAACGCGCGTCTCGATTACGATACCGCCCTGCAATGTGCAGTGACCCGCGCAGACACTGGAAGCCGGGCCTGAACCCTGGCCACCCTGCATCCCTGACCTGTTGCCCCGTACGGGAAAACATCTAGGCTGGACTCATGTCCATCGCTGAACTGCTGGCCGTGTTCTGCGTCATGCTCGCCGCGGTGATCGCATCCGAGCCGCTGTCGCGCTGGCTGCGCCTGCCCTATGCGACCGTGCTCGTGGTGGTCGGTTTCGCGGGTTCCGAGGTCGCCGTGGCACTCGGCGCCGACACGGGGGTGCGTGCGGGCAGCTTCCATGACCTGGTGTTCTACGTGTTCCTGCCGGCGCTGGTCTTCGAGGCGGCCTACCGCATCGACCAGGTGATGTTGTTCCGCAACCTCGGCATCATCCTGTTCCTCGCCGTGTTCGCCATGCTCGGCACTGCCGCACTGGCCGGCTTCCTGCTTTTCCACGGGATCGGTCACCCCACCGGGTTTCCGCTGATCGCGGCACTGCTGGCGGGCGCCATCCTCGCCGCCACTGACCCCGCCTCGGTAGTGGCCCAGGTGCGCGACTGCGGCGGCCCCAGGCACCTGGGCCTGGTGCTTGAGGGCGAAAGCCTGTTCAACGACGCCACCGCGATCGTGTTGTTCGGCGTCCTCATCGCCCTCGCCCGCATGAGCCCGGAAGCGGCGACCACGGGCGAGGCCGTGGTGCGCTTCTGCGTGGTGTTTTTCGGCGGCGCCGGGGCGGGCGCCGTGGCCGGTCTGGCCGGCGTCCTGCTCCTGCTCTTCGTGAACGGGGAACCCGGGCGCGGCCTGGTCACCGTGCTGGTCGCCTACGGATCCTACTACTGCGCGGAGCACTATCTGGCGGTCTCCGGGGTGATGGCGGTGCTGGTCGCGGGACTCGTGCTGTCCTGGCATGCGCGCCGCAGCTGGAACACGGAATCACGCGCCGCGCTCGACGGCCTGTGGGAGGTGTTCGGCCACCTCACCAATGCACTGGTGTTCCTGATCATGGGCATCACGGTCACGGTCGCCATGTTCGAGGAGCGCTGGCTGGCCATGCTGATCGCCATCGCCGCCGTCCTGCTGGCCCGCGTGACCTGCATCTTCGCCAGTTTCGCGGTGGCCGGGCGACTCTCCGCGGAGCCGGTCACACGCCCCATGCAATGGTTCGTGGCCTGGAGCGGACTGCGCGGCGCCATCACCCTGGCCCTGGCGCTGACACTCCCGGTGGATCTCGACTACTGGTGGACCATCCAGTCGATCGCCTTCGGCGTGGTCCTGTTCTCACTGCTCGTGCAGGCGCCGACCAGTGGTCTGGCCCTGCGCCAGCTCGGCCTCGCGGGGAAACGCTGAATGAGCAATCGCGCCCTGGTCACGCTGACCACCGACTTCGGCACCCGCGACGGCTATGTCGGCGCCATGAAGGGACGCCTGCTGACCCTCGCGCCACAGGTGCGCATCATCGACATCAGCCACGACATCGAC
>JBFGWM010000154.1:0-6925 GCA_041588495.1 Pseudomonadales bacterium
GATTCCGGTCGCCCCACCAGCCGGTGGCGATACACAGGCCGAGCAGGGCCACGCTGAACACGCGCAGGACTCTCGTCACGTGCATTGCATTCAGGATTTTCACCAGGCGCGAGTGACTGAGATCGTGTTCCCCGCTTTTCGCGGCACGGGCCGGACTGGCGAGAAAAATGGCCAGAATCACGAAGGAAACCACCAGGGCGGCTGCGGCGCCCCAGGCGTAGAGCCAGAATGGGACCGGCAGGTTGTACACCTGCCCGAAGGAGTGTGCCGGGCTGCCGGAGGCATAGAGCAGCAGGAGCAGGGACAGCGCGAATCTCATCGCGGGTAGACTTCGATCACGCCGAGACCCGCGTGGCCGCCGCCGTGGTGCCCGTGGAGTTCGAACTCGAAACGGCCCGTTCTGTTGGCGTCGAACTCCAGCAACTGTTCCGTGTCGGCCGCGAGGCGCAGCACGCGGTCATACCCGTGCAGGTGGAGTTCGACCGGCGCGTCAGCGATAAAACGCAGGCGCACGCGGTCCCCCTCCCGTACACGGAGCACGGCGGGGCCGTCGACGCGTTGATGCCCGGCGATGCGGACCAGTGGGATCAACGGCTCTGCGGATTTGGCAACACGGGTCGTTTCCCCGGTCGCCGGCGGGTCCGCGGAATCCGGCACTGGCGGCGTGGCGGTGACCGTTTCCCCAACCGGGGGCGGTGGGTGGTATGGCTCCCCGGGGTCCGGGCGCATCACGAGGAACAACACGGCCAGCACGATGGCGCCAAGCAGGCCAACCATGATCCCCGGCATGTGACCGCCCATGAAAACTCTCCTGCACCGCAAAAATTACTAGTGCCAAAGTAGACTATTTGCTTAATACTGAATGAATGGTCAATACTGAGCGGATGTTCATTAATTGAGCAATCGCGCGCTTTTCGCCGGTTGGGCCTCCCTTCCCCGATTCGCGATCGTCACTCTCACAACATGGAAGCGGCCCGAACATGACACTCCATAAGAACACCCGCAGCGATCGTCCGGTCTTCTCCAGCCTGCTTGTGGGCATCCTTGCTCTCGCCGGATTCCAGCATGCCGCGCTCGCGGACCACGGCAACAGCGAGAATGCGCCGGGCAAGTTCGCGAAGATGACCCGCTACGAAATGGCCAACCAGTGCTGGGCGATTATCTCGAACGCCAACCAGGCTTACCTGGCGGCGGAGGGTGATGGCTATGCGGCGAATGCGATGAAAGAGGGGGCCGCGGCTTTCTACCTGAAGCCCACGGCGCTGGGCAAGTACATGCTGTACAACGCCGACCGTGCACTGCTCACCGCCGAGGGCAACCGCACCGGTCTTGCCAGCCTCGACGACGCATCCGATGCGGCGGAGTGGACGGTTCTCGCGGTGGGCGACGATACCGAGTACCCGCCGACCCCCGCATACCACGTGGAGCCGACGCCGGAGCAGGTCCGCGCGTACCTCGAATTCAAGGATCCCGATACCAAGTCGCGTGACTTCACCATCGCCCCGACCGCGCGGCCGGGCGAGCAACTCGCCGTGGACGGCGGCGGCGCGCTGGTCGTGTCCACCGCCGGCAACAACCCGGGTTTCCGCTTTGTGCCCAGCGCCGGCTGCGCGAACTTTCCCGAGGCCGAGAGTAATTTCAGCGGTGTGCCGTTCCGCGGCGCCCTGGAGGACGGCTCGGTGCTCGGCCACACGGACGCCCACGTGCACATCAGCGCCACGGAGTTCCTCGGCGGCATCCAGCACGGTTTCCCGTACCACAAGTTCGGCGTGACCCACGCGCTGTCGGACTGTCGCGAGACCCACGGCGAGCATGGCCTGGGGGACGCGATGGGCGGACTCTTCGCGATGGACCCTGACGGTCACGCAACCAGTGGCTTCCCCGAGTTCGCGGAATGGCCGGCGCGCGACATGCTGACCCACGAGGCCATCTACTGGAAGTGGCTGGAGCGTTCCTGGGCGGCGGGCCTGCGGGTGATCGTCAACGATCTCGTCGATAACCAGACTCTTTGCGAACTGACCCGGGAACTCAACGGGGACCCCACGTACGACTGCAACTCGATGAACAACGCGGGCCGCCAGGCGGGCACCATGTACGGCATGATGGATTACATCGATGCCCAGTACGGCGGGCGCGGCAAGGGGTTCTTCCGGATCGTGCATGACTCCGGGCGGGCCCGCGAGGTCATTGCCGACGGCAAGGTCGCGGTGATCCTCGGCATCGAGATCTCCAACCTGTTCGACTGCACGGTGAACTACAACCCGCTGCGCACCGAGCGTCCCTTCGAGGAAACCGGTTCCGGAGGTCGCGAAAACAGTTATGGCTGCACCCGGGAGAGCCTGGTCGTACAGATGGACCGCGCCTGGGGCTGGGGCGTGCGCCAGATCATCACCATCCATGAATTCGACAACGCCTTTGGCGGCAACGGCATCTTCGACGGCCTGATCCTGAACCTCGGCAACCGCGAGAACTCGGGCCTGATTCCATCGGACGACATGGCCCGCGCGTTCAACTTTCTTTCCGCGGGCGGCGATCCGGGCCAGGTTGCCAGCCTGCTCGGCGGTTCGAATTCCCTGGAACAGCCCACCGGCGAGTGGTGGACCACCTATGACTGCCCGGTCGAGGATGAGACCGAGGGCTTCAGCGGCTATCTGTGGAGCAAGACCGGCGGCAGTTCCCAGAGCTGGCTGTCAGCGCCGTTCTGCCAGCCCATGGGACAGGATGGCCGCTACGGCGGCCCGACGCCCTGTTACCCGAAGGGTCCGGTCACCGACGGCTTTGAGAGTTCCGGCTTCCGCTTCTCGGATTATCCGCCGTTCTCGGAGATGCCCGGTGCCGAAGGCCGCGCCCGCCAGTGCAACG
The DNA here is from genome assembly GCA_041588495.1 of Pseudomonadales bacterium. Lineage (GTDB taxonomy): Bacteria > Pseudomonadota > Gammaproteobacteria > Pseudomonadales > JBFGWM01 > JBFGWM01. Next base: position 2,863 of record JBFGWM010000154.1, read on the forward strand.
CGCGCTGGATGACCCCCATCGGCCTGTTTGCCTACAAGAAGATCATGGAACGCGGTTTCATCTTCGACTGGGATCACCTCGAAATGGGCATGAAGACCCAGTTGCTGGAACTGGCCGAGGCCCAGGAGATTCCGTATCCCCTGGTTTCAACCCACGGCACCTTTGGCGGCACCACCATCGAGCAGGCGGCGCGGGTGCTGCAGGCGGGTGGCGTGCTGTATCCGAGCAACGGGTCCAGCCGCGGCTTCCGCGAGGACATGGAGGAGACCTACGGGATCTACCTGGGGGTGATTGCCGACATGACCGCGGACGACAAGCCTTTGTTCGGTTTCGGCTACGGTACCGATACCAACGGCCTGTCCGGCCAGACCGGACCGCGCAGCAATATCGAGGCCGGAAAGGAGATTCGCTATCCCTATGTCCTGTTCGAGGGTGAAGGCTGGGACAAACTGCCCGCTTTCAAGGCTGTGGAAGGCGGCCCGGTCGTGTTCGATCAACCGAGCAGTTCGGACGCGGAAGGCAAGGTGGCGCGTACCTGGCACCAGGACAAGGATGGCAACGCGCATCACGGCATGATCAGCGGGTTTGTCCAGGAAATCGCCCTCGAGGGTCATCCTGACCAGCTGCAGCACCTGTTCAATTCCGCCGAGGCCTACCTGCGCATGTGGGATACCACCGAAAAATCCAGCGCCAGGATCCGCAGCGCCGGGGGGGCCGCGGATCCCGGTGGCATCCTGCGCCCGGCGCCCCCGATCGGCGTGTTTGCACGCTAGGGTCCCGCGAGCCGGGGGCTTCGCGTCAGCACGGTATCCGTAAGGGCAGCGTCCTGCCCGCCTCCGGGCAGGTGTCCCCGGGACCGCGCCGCACTGCGAACCGGGGGTATCCGATGACCCTCCGGTTCAGTGGCCCGTTCCCTACTGGCAGCTACCGGCATTGGTATCCTGATCGGGGTCGGGTGCCGGAAACACGAAACCCGCGTCGCCATCGGCAAAGACTGTCGTCAGGTCCGCCAACTTGGCACAGGAGAATACCCAGAAGGCGCTGGTCGATGACAACTTCGGCCCCGCCATGCCGGGCGCGGAGACGTAACCCCAGGAGTTCACCGAAATCACCGGTCCGCTTCCGGTACCCGCATCCATCGGCTGCACCCAGGGGCCGCCGGACGAACCGCCGCTCAGCAGGCAGCTGGGCAGCCACCAGTTCACTGCTCCGTTGGTCGTCATGCCCTCGGCGCAGTACATGAAGTTGGGGTCTTCACTGTAGGAATAGCCCAGCGCGTGGGTGTGGTCCGAGTTGTCGCTGGCGTCGCTCACCGGTTCGGAAAACGAGGTATCCATGCTGGCCACGGTGGCATCCAGGGCATCATTGCTCGGATTCAGTCCGGGCGTGTGGGCGCCGACGTTATCCACGACGTAATATGCGTAATCCCATTCGATATTGTCCGGGAAGACTGCCCCCGTCCAATCCCTGTCGACCACGCCGAACGATGGAACCCAGCAACCGACCGGGTCGTTGCTGCAGTTGAGGTCTGTGCCTGCGCCCGACGTTCCGGCCTGGTTCGGGATGAACAGCACATTGCGGGCAAAGGCCTTGTTCGCATCATCGTACACGCAGTGCGCGGCGGTCAGGATCACGGACCGGTCCGTCTCGAGTTCGGTGACCACGGTGCCGGAGCAAACGTAGCCACTCCAGGTGGATCGGCTCGCGGTATCCGGCATCTCGAAGTAAATGCGCCCCGCTGCCGTTTGCACATCGCCACCGTCGGTCCAGGGGCTGTTGGCGACAGGCGCGCTGACACTGAACTGGACCACGTCCGAAACGGTCGTGTTGCCGCCTTTCTTGGTGCCGTCCTTGGCGGTGACCCACCACTGCCAGTTACTGCCGCCGGAAAACCCGCTGAGGGTGATCCCCCAGGTGTGATCGGCGGGATCCCCGATGAGAGAAGGGCGGAAAGTCTGTTCGAGTCCGCCAGGGCCATTCCGCACGGAAAACACCACGGACTTGATGCCATCCGGATCCTCGACCCTTGCCTTGAACAGATGGGTGCTGCCAATTTCGCTAGCGACTGCCGGATCCATGTTGCTGATCGCGGGGCCGCCGCTGCCGCCACCGCTGCCACCGCCGTCGTCGGATCCGCCGCCACCGCCACCGTTGCCGCCGCCCGCACCCGGAGGCTTGCCCTTGGCGGGTTCCGGCCTGCCGGCCCGTTCCTGCCCATAGGGCACCAGCACCCCGTTCGCCTTGCGCAGATAGGCGCGGCCATCCGCATCAATGCGCAGGTCACGGGGCGTGGCCGTCGCCCGTCGCCACGCGTTCCAGTGCTTGACGACCTGTTCCCGCTTGAGACGCTGTGCATCCTCGGGTCCGGCCGTTACAGATACGCTGGTCGAGAGCATCAGAACTGCCAGCAGATGCGGGAAAAAGCGGAAGCCGTTCATCGTGGGTGCCTATCCAGGAAGACGAGAGGAGACAAAGTGCTATTCATCCATGTTAATCGAATGAAACGGCAGGTGCACATCAGACAAAAGTACAGGTTTTCATGATGTCATCGGCCGCACATACACGGTTTTTGCACCAGAGCGTGCGTGGATGTCAGAGGCGGACCCAAGATGTTGAATAGCCTGGATTCGCTTGGTGCCGGGGTGCTCCCGTTGCACAGAATCCGGCCGGAAATCCGTGTGCTCGGTGCTTTGTCGGATCGGGCTTGCGGGGGGCATTCCAGGCGCGGGAAGGTCTCCCGCCAGGTTTCAACTATGAGGTCGTTCCGCGAGGTTTTCGCGCACGACCGGTCGGGCCCGTGCGGGCCGAGGGAATGGGCTCGGGCCGCGGTCTACGCCAGCGACGCCTCGACGATGCGGTACTGGTTGCGACCGCCTTCCTTGGCCTCGTAGAGCGCCTGGTCCGCCTGCTTCAGGAGGGTCTCGGCGGCGTGTGAGGGCAGGGTGGGCGGCCATTCGCGCACGATCACGCAGCCCATGCTCATGGTCAGGCCGTCGCTGCAGGACGAGTACTCGTGGCGGATCGGAATCTCGCGGATGGCCTGCAGCGCCTTGTCCGCCACCGAGCGGACGTCCTCCGGGTCGAGGTTCTCCAGCACCACGGCGAACTCCTCGCCGCCGTAGCGCGCGACCAGGTCGTTCTCGCGGGTGAAGGCGTTTTTCAGCGCGTCGGCGATCGCGATCAGCGCGTCGTCCCCCGCCTGGTGGCCGTAGTGATCGTTGAATGGCTTGAAGTGGTCGACGTCGCACAGCATCACGGCCAGCGGAGAACCGGTCCGCTTCATGCTGCTGATCGAGCGCGCGAGGGACAGGTCCATCGCCCGCCGGTTGGCGATCCGCGTGAGCCCGTCGGTCAGGGTGAGCTGTTTCAGCTGTTCGCGCTGGGCGACCACCCGGTCCACCATCGTGTTGAAGTTCCGGCGCAGGTCGCGCAGTTCCGCGATGCGCGAGGTGGCCTTGATGTGATGGTAATCCTCGCTCTCGGTCATGCCGCGGATGGCCTTGGCCGCGGTGCGCAGTGGCTGCACGAACCAGCGGTGCATGGCGAACCAGGCCAGCATCGGCACCAGCAGGAAGAAGGACAGCGTAACCAGCACCTGCTTGTCGAAAAACTCGAACTCGGGGGCGAACTGGTGGGTGACCTGCAGCGCCAGTACCGGGTTCCCGTGCACGTCCATCAACATCCGCCAGCGCGACTCCGCCTGCACCTCGCCCTGCAGACCGCCGCCCAGCGGTGGCACCTGCACGCCGGCGGGGACCTCGCCGGGGTCATGCAGGCTCAGCCCCACCTGGGACAGCGCGGACATGCGGTCGAGAAGTTCGGGCCGGACCTTGCGTGCGAACAGCAATACCCCCGCCGCGGGACCGGTGCGGTCCGAGCGCAGTACCGGCGTGCTCGAGAACATCACCGGGCCGGCGCTGGTCGCGAGGAAGCCATGGCGCTGTCCGACGTCCGGCGCCGTGGTGTCGGGCAGCACTTTCTTGTTTGCCGGAAACCGTTCGAGCTCCAGTTCGGGGATCCGCAGGTGGGTCTCCTCGATGGAGTCGAAGCCCCGGTGCCAGAC
>JBFGWM010000155.1:0-6896 GCA_041588495.1 Pseudomonadales bacterium
CCTCGGCGCTGAGTTCCACGGTGCCGTTGGGCCGGTTGTACTTGATGGCGTTGGTCAGCAGGTTGTTGAGCGCGATGCGCAGGAGATCCTTGTCGACGAAGATCGGGCTCATCTCCTTGGGCACGTTGATGCTGAACTCCAGGTCCTGGCCCTTGCCGCTGCGCATGATGTTGTCGAACGCGTCCTGCAGCAGTTCATGGAGGCGCACCCGCTGGCGGTCCAGGTTCATGCTGCCCATCTCGAACTGGGTGATGTTGAGCAGGTTGTTGATCATGGTCGCGAGGCGCTCGACCTCGTCGCGGATGACGTTGATCGCCTCGACGCGGAACTCCTCGTTCTCGCCTTCCTCGAGGAGTTCCTCGCTGTACATGGACAGCACGTTGAGGGGCGTCTTCAGCTCGTGGGAGATGTGCGCGACGAAATCCGCCTCGTTGTGCTTGGCCATGACTTCCGCGGTGACGTCACTGAACACGACCAGCTTCCCGAATACCTGTTCCGGATGTGTTGGTGAGTATAGTGGATAGGTGGTCACGGAGATGGTTTTCTCCGGGGCATTCTGCGGCGAGAAGCGTAACGCCTCGCTGGCGCGCCCGGCGGCGGAGCGGCCCTCGCCGCTGAGGATGAATTCGAGGATCTGCTGGTCCTCGCACCATTCCTGGGTCTTCTTTCCGTTGATCTGTTCGGGCAGCACGCCGAGCACGTTTTCCAGCTTGGCGCTGGCGAAGCTGCACACGCCGGTTTCGTCCATGACGATCACCGCGTTGGGGATGGCCTCGAGCACCGACTCCAGGCGCGCGCGCTTGAAGCCGGTGATCTTCATGGTGACCTCGAGGTCCTCGCAGCGCTGGGCATACTCGCGCGCCTCGTTGGCCGCCTTGTCGAACAGGCTGGACATTTTCTCGAACAGCTTGACGCTTTCGCCGCTCTCGGGAATGTCGATGTGCCCGCTGAAATCGGCGGCGTCGTCGAGTGTTTCGAGTTGCGCGCGCAGGGTGCCGAAGGCGCTGAACTCGCGCCTGTAGAGGATCCATGCGAGGCCGCACAGCAGGAACACCGGGACCGCGAGCATGGCGATGAAGCGGGTGTCTTCCGGGACGATGGCGGGCTCCGGCACCTTCATGCCCATGCGCAGGAAACCGCCGACGTCGGTTTCCTGGAACAGGGGCGCGTAGAAGTCGAGAATCCGGCTGCCACCGACTCCGGCGAGTTCGCGGTCTCCGGCCCAGGAATGGGGGGCGATGGGCGCCGGTGCGGCGGGCACGGCGACGCCGGGCGCGCGCAGGTCGGCGAGCACCTGGCCCTGGGAATCGGTGACCGCCAGGTAGGCGATGTGGGCGTTGTCGTGCAGGTGCCAGATGCGGCGCAGGGATTCTGCGCGGGTGGCTTCACCGGCGAGCTCGCGGCCCTCGGAACCGGCCACGAAGCGGACCAGCCCGCTGAGTTGCGAGCGGTAGCCGGTCATGGTCGCATCGCGCTCGGCCCAGGCCAGCATGGCGCTGATCGCGACCACGCACAGCACCGCCGCCAGGAGCAGGATGAACCCGGCGCGTTCGCGTTCCCAGAACGAGAGGTTGAGCTTCAAGCCTGCCTTGATCCCTGAATAACTTGTAATTCCAGCCATATAGTATGAACCCGATGCCCCGGATCCGCCTGACGGGCGTGGCCATCTCCCGAAATCAATTGCGATTCAATAATTTAATAGTACGATTCGAACGTGATTCTATAAAAGTAGAACGCGATTGGGAAATCGGCACGGATGTTTTGACTGACTGTTCAAAAATCGCGCCGCGTGGCGCGGTCCGCGGCATGGTCCATTTCCAGCCGGACACGGCGCAGGGCCTCGATGCCCCGGTCGCTGAACCGGCACAGGGTCAGCCCGGCGGCTTTCTCGGCAGGCAGCATGTGCTCATCGGCGATGGCCCGGCAGCGTTGCTGCCACGCGCAGAGGCGGTTGTCGTGGCGGGCGAGCAGGCCGGTCAGGAGGTCCCAGCGCTCGACCCGGGCCTGGCCGGCGATCGCTTCCTCGACCAGTTCGCGAAGATCCTCCCGCTCCACCCGGTAGCGCGGTACCCGCAGCCAGGACTGCAGGCCCACGAAGGCGATCATCAGGGCAGTGGTGAAGAGGACGGCGACGAGGAATTCCACGGCGGTGACCCGGGTTGGAGTGAAAGCCGGCGCTGCATGCTTTTACCGGCCGCCAATCTCTGCTATCAATGATCGGCACCGACCAGCATCAGGGAAGCATTCCAGTATGGCAACGATCACTTTGAAGGGTGAACCCGTCGAAACCGCCGGTGAACTTCCGGCTCCCGGGGCGGCCGCGCCCGACTTCGACCTCGTGTCCACCGATCTCGGTAGCATCACCCGTTCGGGACTGTCCGGGAAGCGGGTGATCCTCAACATCTTCCCCAGCGTGGACACCCCGGTTTGCGCCAGCTCCATCCGGCGCTTCAACGAGGCGGCGGCATCTCTCGACAATACCACCGTGGTCTGCGTGTCCAAGGACCTGCCGTTCGCCCAGGCCCGCTTCTGCGGCGCCGAAGGCATCGACAACGTGGTCAGCGGTTCCGATTTCCGTGGCAGCTTCGGCCGCGATTACGGGGTCGAGATTACCACCGGCGCCCTCAGCGGCCTGTTGTCGCGTGCCATCGTGGTCCTCGACGAGGCGGGCAAGGTGGTGCACAGCCAGCAGGTCCCGGAGATCGCCGAGGAACCGGATTACGACGCCGCGCTCTCCGCGCTCGGCTGATCTTGGTTTTTCACCGCGCGACCGGGGTCCCGGTCGTGGTCGACGTGGAGGCGTCCGGGTTCGGGGCAGGGAGCTACCCCATCGAGGTGGGGGCGGTGCTGCCCGACGGCACCAGCAAGTGCTTCCTGGTGCGCCCGGAACCGGAATGGACCCACTGGGATCCCGGGGCGGCCGAGGTCCACGGCATCAAGCGCGAGCAGTTGCTCGATGCGGGCCTGCCGGTGCGCGAGGTCGCGGAACTGATCAACCATGCCATCGACGGTCGCGTGGCCTACAGCGACGGCTGGGGCGTGGACCGCTCGTGGATCGCGTTGCTCTACGCGATGGCGGGAGTCGTGCAGAATTTCCGCCTGGAAACCATCCGCGCGCTGCTCGACGACGAACAGGCCGCGCGCTGGGCCGACGTCAAGGCCCAGGTCACCCGTGAACTGGCGCTGCACCGTCACCGCGCCAGCACCGATGCTAAGATCATACAGATGACCTACCAGCGGGTTGCCATGGTCACCACCGAATCCTGACGTGGCTGCCGTGGCATCGCGACCACGGGGCAACAGGATGTCGCGGCCAGGCGCGGACGTACTCAGGGACACCACCACGGCACTCCGGGAGATTCTCGGCGAGCGCCTCAGCACCTGCGAGTCGATTCTCTCCGAGCACGGCCACGACGAGTCCTGGCATCGTACGGTGCCGCCCGACATCGTGGTGTTTCCCGAGTCCACCGACGAAATCGCCGCCATCGTGCGCGCCTGCGCGCAGCGCGGGGTGCCGATCATTCCTTACGGTGCGGGCACCTCGGTGGAGGGCCAGCTGCAGGCCGTAGAGGGGGGCGTGTGCCTGGACCTGTCCGGCATGTGCGAGGTCCTGCGGGTCAGCGTCGACGACATGGACTGTACCGTGCAGCCCGGAGTGCACCGGGAGCAGCTGAATCACTACCTGCGGCATACCGGCCTGTTCTTTCCCGTGGATCCCGGGGCCGACGCCTCCATCGGCGGGATGGCCGCGACGCGCGCCTCGGGCACCAATGCGCTGCGTTACGGCACCATGCGCGAAAACGTGCTCGGCCTGCAGGTGGTGCTGGCGAACGGCGAGGTAATCCGCACCGGCGGGCGCTCACGCAAATCTGCGGCGGGCTATGATCTCACCCGCCTGCTGGTCGGCTCCGAGGGCACCCTGGGGGTCATCACCGAGGTCACCCTGCGCCTGCACGGCCTGCCCGAATCCGTGTGCAGCGCGTCGGTGCGCTTCCCGGAAGTCGGCGACGCCGTGCGCACTTCCATCGCCGCGGTGCAGCACTGCATTCCGCTGGCGCGGATGGAACTTCTCGATGGCGCGGCCTTGCGCGCCATCAACGCCTATAAGAAAACCGCTTTTCCCCAGGTTCCGACCCTGTTCCTCGAGTTCCACGGCACCGTGTCCGAGGTCGGTGAACAGGCGCGGCGTTTCGGAGAGCTCGCCGAACAGCATCACGGGTCGGACTTCGACTGGGCGGTGGAGGAGGAGGAGCGCAACCGCCTGTGGCAGGCTCGCCACCACGCCTACTGGGCTGCCATCGCTGCGCGTCCGGGCGGGCGCGGATTGACCACCGATGTGTGCGTGCCGGTTTCCGACCTCGCTGACTGCATTGACGCGACCATCGCTGACATCGATCGCAGTTTTCTCGACGCGCCCATCGTGGGGCATATCGGCGACGGGAATTTCCACGTAATATTCAGCATCGACCCCGATGACGAACGCGAGGTCGCCGAGGCCCGGGGCCTCAACGAGCGACTGATCGACCGTGCGCTGGAGGTCGGCGGTACCTGCACCGGCGAACACGGTATCGGTACCGGGAAACGGGAGTTCCTGTGTCGTGAGCATGGCGCCTCGGTAGACGTCATGGTCGCCATCAAGCGGGCGCTCGATCCCGACAACCTGATGAACCCCGGCAAGGTGGTGCCCGATGCGCCAGGATGACGCAATGAACTGCGACCCGGATGACACCGGCGTCCTGTTGGCGCGTTCCTCGGTGCTGGTGGTCGACGACACGCGGGCGAACATCATCGCCCTGGAACGCTTCCTGTCGCGCGCCGGCTGCAAGGTGCTGACCGCGGAGTCCGGCGCCGCCGGCATCACGCTGGCCCAGGAACAGCGGCCCGACCTGATCCTCCTCGATGTGCGCATGCCGGAGATGGACGGCTTCTCGGCCTGCGTGCGCCTCAAGTCCGATCCCGACACCGCCGAGATCCCGGTGATCTTCGTCACCGCCTGTGCCGAGGAGGACGTTGCGCGGGGATTCGAGGTCGGCGCGGTCGACTACCTGATCAAGCCGGTCAACACCAGTGAACTCCTCGCCCGCATCACCACCCACCTGAGCCTCGCGGCGGCGCGTGCCCGCCTGGCCGCGGACAACGAGGAACTGCGCCGGCTGAATTCCGAGATCAACATGTTCTCCTCGATGGTGGCGCATGACCTGAAAGCCCCCCTGCGGCGTCTCGCCAGCCAGAGCGAGCGCCTGTCCATGGCGCTGGACAAGGGCGCGGTCGATTCGGCGCGGGACATTGCCTCCCGTATCGGGGAACTGGGCACGTCGCTGATGAAGCTGGTCGGCGACATCCTCGCCTTCGCGCGTTCCGGCGGCCAGCTGAAAATCGGCGAGGTGTCCCTGGCGGAGGCCTGTGGCGAGGCATTGTCCCGGCTGAAGACCGACATCGACACCGTCGGCGCCGAACTGCGGGTGGACGAACTGCCCTCGATCGAGGGGGACCGTGCGCTCCTCGTGCAGGTGTTCCAGAACCTGGTCGGCAACGCGCTGGCCTACGCGGGTGACCGGCCCGAGATCTCCATCACCGTCGCGGACGCGGGACCGGACGTGGAGGTGGTGGTCGCCGACAACGGCCCCGGAATCGAGGAGAAGCTGCGGCAACAGGTGTTCGTGACGTTCAATCGGGGCGAGCAGGGCGGATCCGACGGCACCGGCCTCGGGCTCGCCATCTGCAAGCGGGTGGTCAACCGGCACGGTGGCCGGATCTGGGTTGGGGATTCCCCTGCCGGGGGTGCGGCTTTTCATTTCACGCTGCCACGGGCGCATTCCTGAGCGAGGGTGCTGACCGGCTGTTCAGCGGTTCTCCCGTCCACTGGCGCATAATGGTTCTAGCTGTCGCCGGCCCGCGCCGGAGGCCGGGGCAGGATCCGCCACCCGCGCATGGAGCGAACCCGCGTGGCCCGACGCACTCTTGACGAAGTGCTTGAACGCACTGAGGAAATTGCCACCTCCGTGGTCGCTCCGGCGGCCGCCGCCGTGGACCGCGACTGCGCCTGGCCGGAGGCCGCGCTGCGCGCATTGCAGGATGCCGGGCTGGGTGGCCTGGTGGCGCCGGCCGACTTCGGCGGGTGCGGCCACGGCGCGCTGGCGCTGGCCCGGGTCTGCGAGCGTCTCGGGCGCGAGTGCGCGTCCACCGCGATCTGCTTCGGGATGCATTGTGTTGGCACCGCGGTCATGGCCAGCCAGCCCACCGCGGACCAGAGCGAGCGGTTCCTGGCGCCGATCAGCGAGGGTCGCCACCTGACCACCCTGTCGCTGAGCGAGGCGGGCACCGGGGCTCATTTCTATTTTCCCGAGACGCGTCTCGCCGCCGGCGGCGACAGCTTCTACGAGGTGTCGGGTACCAAGACCTTCGTCACCAACGGCGGCTACGCGGATTCCTACGTGGTCTCGGTGGTCGATGCCGGGTCGGGGGCGGATTCCGGTAATTTCTCCTGCGTGGTGGTCCCGGCCGACGCCGAGGGCGTCACCTGGGGCGATCCCTGGGCCGGTCTCGGCATGCGTGGCAATTCGTCCCGCTCCATGACCCTGGACTGCACGCACATTCCGCGCAGCAACCTGCTGGGTCGCGAGGGCGACGAGATCTGGTACGCCTTCAACGTGGTTGCCCCGTATTTTCTGATCGCCATGGCCGGCACTTACCTGGGCGTCGCCAACGCCGCGCTCGGTGAGGCGCGCAATCACCTGATGCGGCGCCGCCACACACACACCGGTCTTGCGCTGTCCGGCTCGCCGCTGCTGCAGCATCGCGTCGGCACCCTGTGGTCCAACGTGGAGCGGACCCGGCAGCTGGTGTACGGCGCGGCGCGCGCCTTCGACGCCGGGGAGGCTAACGCATCCATCGCG
>JBFGWM010000156.1:0-6841 GCA_041588495.1 Pseudomonadales bacterium
CCCAGCAGGCGACTGAACCAGTAGGTTCGTATGGAGTGATTGACCATGTAGGGCGGCGTGTGGGTCTCGAGCATCTCAACTGCGGCGAGAGCGCACGCGCTGTCCGGCACTTTCAGTGCATCAAGATCGAGATGGCGTGGAAAATTCCTGTTGAGACCGAGACGGTACCGGACCAGCGGTGGAAGATCGGCGACCAGGGCTGCGGCACCCTGCGCAGCGAGACGCAAGCGGTCCCGGAATCCGATCCTGCCGCCGGTGCGTCGTGCCCATTCCCAGGTTCCGATATCCATGGGAGAAAGCTTAGCTGCCCCCGCGGGCTCTGCCCGGATTCAGCCCCCCGGCAACATCACGTTCAGTTCGAGCACCGAGCAGTTGTCGTTCTTGTCGAACTGCACCTGCACCTGGTCATCATTGATGGCCACGTACTTGCGGATCACCGCGAGCAGCTCCTGCTGCAGGTTGGGAAGGTAGTCAGGCTGATTGCGCTGCGTTCTTTCGTGGGCAACGATAATCTGCAGACGCTCTTTCGCTACCGAGGCGGTGTTGGTCTTCTTGCTGCTGAAATAATCCCAGAAACTCATGTGCACCACCCTCAGTTGAACATCCGTTGCAGGAAGTTTTTCTTCTGTGTCTGCAGGAAACGGTGTTCACGGTTCTCACCGAGCAGGCGTGCCACCGCATCGTCGTAGGCCTGCCCGGCCGGACTTTCCTCGTCGAGGATTACGGGTACCCCCTGGTTGGACGCGTTGAGGACGGCCTGGGACTCGGGGATCACGCCAAGCAGCGGAATCGCGAGAATCTCCTGCACGTCGGCCACCGAGAGCATCTCGCCGCGGTCCACCCGTTCCGGGGTATAACGCGTCAGCAGAAGGTGCTCGCGAACGGGATCCTCGCCCTGCTCCGCGCGCCGCGACTTGCTCTGCAGGATGCCGATGATGCGGTCGGAATCACGCACCGACGAAACCTCCGGGTTGGTCACCACCACCGCCTCGTCCGCGAAGTAAAGCGCCATCTGCGCACCATGCTCGATGCCTGCCGGCGAGTCGCAGATGATGTAATCGAAGGTCTCGGAAAGCTCGTTGAGCACCTTCTCGACGCCTTCACGGGTGAGCGCCTCCTTGTCCCGGGTCTGGGATGCGGGGAGGATGAACAGCGACTCCGCGCGCTTGTCGCGAATCAGCGCCTGCTGCAGCGCCGCTTCCCCCTGGATCACGTTGACGAAGTCGTAAACGACGCGCCGCTCGCAGTTCATCACGAGATCGAGGTTGCGCAGACCGACGTCGAAGTCGATGACCGCGGTCTTGAAGCCGCGGGTCGCCAGGCCGGTACTGATCGAGGCGCTGGTGGTCGTCTTGCCGACGCCGCCCTTGCCCGAGGTGATTACGATGATCTTTGCCACTGTCGTCGTCCTGTTTGCCAGCGAGAGGTGTGCAGGAAACCCGCACGAACACGTTCGACAGACTACTCCGCGAGCGGAGTGACGATCAGCGTGTCGTCCCTGAGTTCGGCTTTTGCCGGCTGTTTCCAGCCGCTTCCCTGCAAGTGCTCGGAGATTTTATAGCGTCCGGCGATGGATACAAGCTCCGCCTGCAGCGACTGGCAGAAAATGCGCGCGTCCTCGTCGCCGTGAATTCCCGCCAGGGCGCGACCGCGCAATGTGCCGTACACGTGCACGTTACCCGCGGCCAGAACCTCCGCACCGGCGGAAACCGAGGACAGGACAACGAGGTCGCCCTCCGGCGCGCACACCTGCTGCCCGGAACGGACCGGCTGGGTGACGACGCGGCTCGCGCATCGCGGCGTGTTGTCGGCGGCGGCCGGCGGCGGTTTTGCTTCGCTTGCGGACTCGGCGGTCCGCTCCTGCGCGCGGACCTCGTCACGCGGCGGGCGGGAAGTCGTGGCGGGGAACTGCGCGAGCCCGACCGACCGCGCCGCGGCGACCAGCTCGTCACCGCCGCCGCGCACGCCGAGCAGTTGCACGTCGAGCCCCTTGCAGGTCGCCAGCATGCCCGCAAAATCCACCGTCGCGGCGGCCCCGGCAAACTTCTCAAGGCCCACCACGAGGGGCATGCCACTGAAGAACCCCGGCGCCTGGGCGATTCGTTCGCACAGGGCGCTTTCGAACTCCCGGGCATCGTAGCTGTACAGTTCAAGCACGGTCAGGGGCAGCATGGCACCCCTGAACTGGAATCCCGGCGCGGCAGATGCGCCCCCTCCGTCAGCCATGTTCCTGTCCTCCCTGCAGTTTACCGGTGGGACTGCTCCGCACCGGCCCGCTTCCAATGCTCCGGGCGCCGGAGTATATCTGAAGTGTCCTGCAAATTCGTCGTTGGAAAGGGTCGCCGGGTTCAGTCGCGGTTCAGCCAGGGCAGGGTACATTTTGTCCACACAGTTAATGGAAGGGAGCCAATCCTGATGAACAAATCACTGATTATCGGTTCGGTGCTCGGTGCAGTCGGCGTAACCGCCGGCGGCGCCGCCGGAATCTCGATGCTCAACTCGAACAGCGGCTTTGCCGAGGTGACCGGGGTCAAGCCGGTCACCACCGTCGTGAGCACCCCGCGCCAGGTGTGCCACGAGGAAACCGTGACCCATGTCGAACCGCCGAAGGATCCGAACCGGATCACCGGCTCGGTGATCGGCGCGGTGGTCGGTGCCGCGGTCGGCAACCAGGTCGGTGGCGGCAGTGGCAAGAAGATCGCCACGGTTGCGGGCGCCGCCGCGGGTGGTTACGCGGGCAACAAGGTTCAGCAGAACATGCAGAACCAGAACACCTACACCACCACCCAGCAGCGCTGCGAGACGATCTCGGAACGCCACGAAAAGGTGATCGGATACGACGTGTCCTACACCTGGAAGGGCAAGCAGGACGCGGTGCGCATGGACTATGACCCCGGCAAGCAGATTCCCGTCAAGGACGGGCAACTGGTTCTGACCCGGACCGACGCACAGGCAAAGTAAGCGGTAGCGAACCCCATCCGGCCGCAGGCGCAACATCCGCGCGTGAACCCGGCCGGAATTGCCAGAGCCCGCCCTCACCGGCGGGCTTTTTTTTGGCGCCGTTCATGACGCCGGCCGGCTCGAAACCCGGCTTTCTCTCCTTCTACAGGGTCGCCGCCCAGGACGGTCCGTCGCCACGCACCGCGCCCTCCATTTCCAGGCGGTGGCGGGGGCACACGTACTCGCGCAGGAAATCGAGGAGCGAGCCGGCCAGTCCGCGCAGGGCCTTTTCGGTGCCGGCGTCGGTGCAGTTGCCGTCCGCGTCAAACACCCCGCGGATTCCGGAGATCGACACCGCTCCGGGCACGACGATCGCACCCACGTGGGAGCACACGCCCTTGAGTTGCTCAAGGGACTTGATGGCACCGATCCGCCCGGCCGCCACGCCCAGCAGGGCAACCGGCTTGCCGGAGAGTACCGAGGGGAAACCGAGGTTCTCGATAATGAGCTTGGTCATGGCGCAGAAACTGCCGTGATACTCGGGCGTTGCCAACAGTACGGCGGGCGCCGCCCCGATCGCCTCGCGCATGCGTGCGGCGTCGGCAGTTTCCGGATGACCCGGGAAACCGAGTTGCAGTTCGCGGCCGTCAAAAGACTGCAGCGGCGCATCTTTCTGGCGCAGTTCGTCAATCACCACCGCCAGCGCCCGCGCGGTGAAATTGTCCGGGCGGCTGGTCCCGGAAATTGCGACGATCTCGTTCATGGCCTGGTTCCCCCTCAAGGACGCGTTGCCCGATGCGGCTTCCAAGAACACTATAGTCGGGGGGCATCCCGACACGGGCATGCCGACATCCCGAACCATGAGTTAATATTAGGCACAGGGAACGGGACAAGACCCGGCCTGGCCTTGGTTGGTGTCCCGACGCGAATTACAGGTGAAACGATGGCTTTTTCCAATTACAGGCGGCTGCGCAGGATGGTCACCCGGGAGGCCCCGGACGAGGTCTCCGAAAAGGAACTCGCGCGCCGGGTGGCAGCGATCCTCGACCACCGCATCGAGTTGATGGAAAAAGTCGCCCACGCCCTGCCACAGGCGATCCTCGAGGCCCACATCGTCCGCCTGCGCGGCCGCATGCCGGCCCTGGACACCATCGAGGCCCGCGCCACGGGCGCGATCATCGAGCACCACGAGATCCTGTGCCCGGAAGTCGAGGTGCACCGGCTGAACTTCGAGGGCGGCACCTCGATCGAGGTCAATTTCGACGGCGAGCCGACCGACGACGACGCCCGCCAGCTGCTCGATATCCGCACGACCTTTCACGGCCCCTACCGGGGCGAGTTGCTGTACGAGGTCGCGCTCCAATGGGCCATCTACCATCGCGCCGAGGCCGGCTATTTCCGCGTGCCGATGCACGGCGCCGCTGAATAGGGCCCGGATGGCGGCCCGTTCCACCGGCGCGTTCCCTGTCCAGCGACCCAACCGCCCATGAGCCTGATCCGTTTCGACGCCGTATCCCTGGAATTCGGCGACCTGCCGCTGCTGCGCGAGGCCGACCTCTCCATCGAGAGCGGTGAAAGGGTGTGCCTGATCGGGCGCAACGGCGCCGGCAAGTCATCCACCTTCAAGCTCATCACCGGGCGCCTGCAGCCGGACTCCGGGGAGATCCAGCCGCGGGCCAACCTCGTCATCAGCGAACTGGAGCAGGCCCTGCCGGATGCGGGCGAGGCCGTGGTCCGCGACGTGGTGAAATCGGGCCTGGCCCGCATCGAGGCGCTGTGCAGGGAATACGAGCGGCGTTCCCAGGAACACCTGGACGCACGCGGCCTGGCAGAGCTCGAGGAACTTCACCGGCACATCGACAGCCACGACGGCTGGGCCATCGACCAGCGCGTGGACACGGTGATCTCCGATCTCAACCTGCCCCCCGACAAGCGCATGAGCGAACTGTCCGGGGGCTGGAAACGGCGCGTTGCCCTGGCCCGGGCGCTGGTTCCGCGGCCCGACCTGCTGTTGCTGGATGAGCCCACCAACCACCTCGACCTGGACACCATCCAGTGGCTCGAGAACCGCATCTACGCCTGGGAAGGCAGCGTCCTGTTCATCACCCATGACCGCACCTTCCTGCAGAAACTCGCCACGCGCATCATCGAGCTCGACCGCGGCAAGCTCACCAGCTGGCCCGGGGACTACCAGAACTACCTGCGCCGCAAGGAGAAGGCGCTCGAGGACGAGGCCACGGCCAACGCCCGTTTCGACCGCAAGCTCGCCGACGAGGAAGTGTGGATCCGCCAGGGCATCAAGGCGCGGCGAACCCGCAACGAGGGCCGCGCGCGGGCCCTCAAGTCCATGCGCGAGGAGCGGGCGCGACGCGTGTCGCAGCCGGGCAAGGCACGCATTCACATCGAGGAGGCCGAGAAATCCGGCCGCAAGGTGATCCAGGCCCGCAACATCCGCCACGGTTTCGGCGAGCAGCCGCTGATCCGGGACTTCTCCGTCAAAATCATGCGCGGGGACCGCGTCGGCCTGATCGGCAACAACGGGGTCGGCAAGAGCACCCTGCTGCGTATCCTGCTCGGTGAGCTCGAGCCACAACAGGGCTCCGTGAAACTGGGCACCAACCTGGAGATCGGCTACTTCGACCAGTTGCGCCAGGACCTCGACCCCGAGAAAACCATCGCCGAGAACGTCGGCGACGGGCGCGACTACGTGAAGATCAATGGCCGCGACCGCCACATCATCGGCTATCTCAAGGGCTTCCTGTTCACCCCTAAGCGAGCGCTTACACCGGTTAAGGCCCTGTCAGGCGGAGAACGTAACCGGGTGATCCTGGCGCGCCTGTTCACCCGCCCGGCGAACCTGCTGGTCCTCGACGAGCCCACCAACGATCTCGACATGGAAACCCTGGAGGTGCTCGAGGAGCGCCTGGTGGAGTACAGCGGAACCCTGATCGTGGTCAGTCACGACCGCACCTTCCTCGACAACGTGGTGACCAGCACGCTGGTGTTCGAGGATGACGGCCGCGTTCACGAATACGTGGGCGGCTACCAGGACTGGCTGCGCCACGGTCACCGGCTCGCGGAACACGAGTCCCCGGTGGCAGCCAAAGTCCCGGTCGCCGGAGCGCAGGCACCTGCGGCAAAACCGGCAAAGAGACGCAAGCTCGGCTACCGCGAGCAGGTGGAACTGGAGACCCTGCCGGAACGCATTGAGCAACTGGAGTTGGAGATCGGCGAGTTGGAGGCGCGCATCGCGGAACCCGGCTTCTACGATGGGGATCACGTGCGCGTGAAACAGGTACTGGACGACCTGGCCACACGCAACGAGGCCCTGCAGGCGGCCACCGAGCGCTGGCTGGAACTCGAGGAAGCCACCTCCGGATGAGCGATTGCCGGCCACGCTCTATTTAATTATAATATCGCACCTTTATTTTTTTATAACTTACCTAAAACCAGATCGTTTCGAGGAAACCGCCATGAACCACCGCTCCCGACTGGCATCGTTGTGCCTGGGGGCCGGACTCGCGCTGTCCGGCACAACCACCACCATCGCAGCCGGCCTCGGCCCGGCGGGCCAGGCCCTGGGCGAAGCCGGCGCCGGTTTCGACCAGATGGAGAAGCAGGACCCACGCCGTCCCGGCGACACGCCACCAGCGGGCACGTTTGGCGGCCGTTCCTACGCGATCAACCTGCAGTCGGCCAGCGGCGAGGTCATCGCCTTCCAGGTCCACGAGCCGCAACCCCAGCCGGGGGTGGAGCGTTACCCGCTGCTGCTCAACGGCCACGGCTTCGGCGGCAGCCGCAGCACCGAGGCCAGTGGCCGCATGGCGCGCCTGATGGAACTCGGTTACGGCGTCATCAGCATCGACCAGCGCGGCCACAACGACAGTTCCGGCACGATCCG
>JBFGWM010000157.1:0-6809 GCA_041588495.1 Pseudomonadales bacterium
GATCTGCCGCCAGAGGAGGTGGCGAAGCGTCCCGACGTACTGGTCATCGAGTCTGGCGAGATCGAACTGCCTTCCGATGTGCGGATGAAATCCATCAGCCTGCCGGAAAACGTGGTCTACGCCTGCCTGGCCGAGACGATCGTGCTTGCACTCGAAGGCCGGTTCGAAGTCTTCACCATCGGTCGTGACACCGAGTGGGAAAAGGTCAAGGAGATCTACAAGCTGGGTCTCAAGCACGGCATGAAGCTTGCGGCGATTGCCGGGGTCAACGGGGTCTATACCGACGAGGACATCGCCGAAGTTGTGAAGCTGGCGAAGGAAGCGCGCAAGACCTGGAAGGTGCCGGGGAAGGCGCCCGCCGCGGCATAGTTGCGCGGTGGTGCGAACGGCCGGCGCCCGTTGAGCGGGGGCGTCGGCCGTTTATCGATCGTGGTGGCGGGGAGATGATACGCTGACTGGTGGAGGAAATGTGCCGAGTGCATTCCCATGTCCCCGGAGCGCAGCCAGATGCCCCAGGCAGGTGATTCCACCGATCCCCGTTTTCGGCTGCTCGAAGCATTGGGCGCTGCCGAAATTCCTCATAACTCCGACCAGAGCCTGCTCGAACACCTGGCCGGCACCCACCGGCTGATGCGTGCCTGGAGCGGCCGCCCGGCGCTTTGCGACGCGGCGCTGTTCCACTCGATTTACGGTACGGAGTTCTTTGGCGCCGGTTCGGGCGTCGTCGACGGCGGAGCTCGTGAGAACCTCCGGGCGGTGATCGGTGCGGAGGCGGAGGCGCTGGTGTGGCTGTGGTGTTGCGGGCGTCGCCAGAGCCTGCGCGACAGCCTCGAGGGCAGAACGCCGCCGCGTATCATGCACCGCAGTCTCGGCCGGTGGATTCGACTGCGGGACGGGCAACTGGACGATATCATCAACCTGTGGATCGCCGACACGCTTGAACAGTTGCCCCGGGTGCCGCAACGCTCGCTGCCGACGGCCAGGAGCTTGATGCGCTACCGGGCACGTGGCCTGCCCGGGGCGCGTGCGGCGCTGGAGAACGCGGTCGGGACGGCCCGTCCCGATGCGAATTCGTGTAAATGAACCTGCCGTAACCGACCCGGCATAGGCGTGAATGCAATCCCGGGAATCCGCCGTACCGGTTTGCGAGGACGGGTTCCGATGTTGAATACCAGAGCACCGATTCCCGGTAAAACAACCGCAACCGGATCCATGCGGTGCACCGGCGAAATGGGTGCCACGTAATGCAGAAAATTCTGCTGGCGCTCTTATGGATTGGCGCGGACGCGCTGGCCGGGTGCACCGGCTGGCTGGATCACCTGGACCAGTTGAGCTACTGGGAGAAATTGGCAGAGATTCGTTCCGTGTCCGACTTGCCGATGGCCATGCAAAGGGAGCGCGTGCCTGACCTCGCCGACCTGCTCACGGTTGAAGATTCGTCGGTAAGAATTGTCGCGGCCGAAGAGATCGCCGAGATCCGCGAGGTTGCCGATTCAGCCCTGTCCCGACTGGTCGGAAATTTCTGGAGGCCCAATGGTGAGGAGGGCATGACCTACATCGCCGCGGTGGTCAGCTTTGGAGAACGGGCGCTCCCCTCACTGCAGCAGGCACTTGCCAGTCGCGATTCCCTTGTACGCGCACGGGCCTGCGACGCCCTGCTGAGGATATATCGGGCACCGCTCAGCGATGGCCGGTGCAGGGTAGAATAGCGACCGTTCGGCACGCTACAGGGTCGCGCGTTCATCGGAAACCGGTCGCTGAGCTATCCTTGTGGGGAAACTGCCTGTCACTACCCGCCGACTGCGGGGGCGCACTTGTCCGAAGCGGGAATAATGGTTAAATCTAATATCGACACCGGCTGTGAACCTCTCGCGTAATCGTAATGGTAACGGCATGAATTTCAGAACTGGACGCGGTTACACACTGATTGAACTGATGGCTGTCACCCTGGTGCTGGGTGTGCTCGCCGCGATCGCGCTCCCCGCCTACTTCAACTATTCGACCCGGGCCAAGGCGTCGGAAGGGCTCAGTTTCTTCGTGCCGGCCAAGAAGGGCGTCGTGGAATTCCGGCTGCAGTCGGGCCGCTTCCCGGACAACAATGGCGAGGCGGGCCTGGGCGCTCCCACGGATTACTCGGGCGATTACGTTGCCAGCGTGACTGTGGGAGCGAACGGCGTGGTTTCCGTGTTGTTCGACGACCCTGCGCTGCTCGGCGGCTCCCTGGTCTGGACGCCTTCCTATGTGCCAGTGGACGGATCGATCAAGTGGGTCTGTTCTACGGCGATTCCGCACACCCTTGTGCCAAAAACCTGCCGAAACTAGAAGAGTCTGACCGGTCGCCGGTCGGGCGGTCATGCACGGGAGTTGATGAATGAGTACGGCCACAACCCGCAGTATTCCCACGCAGCCCGAGGATTACAGGGCGATCCTCGGCTACATTTGCGCGGGGAACTGGATTGCCATTGCCGCCGCGCTGATCGTCGAGGTGTTTCTGCGGACTTCCGAGAGCCACCAGTGGCCCCACTGGGGAAACTTCTCGCTGACCTACAACTTCGCGCTGGTCGAGTTCGCCGTTCTGAATCTTGGGGTCGTATTGTTATTGCGCCGTACAGAGTGGCTTGATCGCGCGCCCCGCGAGGCTCTGGGTCGCCTCCGCTGGGTTCTGCTCGCGCTGCTGGCGCTCGACGGACTGCACCTGCTCGGTTTCCTGCGCATGACCGGTGGCGTCCAGGGGCCGGCAATCGTCCTGGTGCCGCCCGTAATCCTCACCCTCTACCTGCTGCTGCCACGCAGCGAGGCCAATCCGGCTGCATTCGGTTTCCTGGTGATCCTCCTGCTCGTGGCCGTGGTCGACATTCTGTCCGGCGGGCCGGCGGGCATGCTCGCTGAGGCATTCAAGCCGGACAACCCGGTGCCGCTCCCGTGGTTCCTCGTGGTCGTGGTCGGACTGGTCCTGGCCATGCTGGTGGGACTGGCCGCCTGCGGAAAGATGGAAAAGGCCGGGGTCAGTCTGCGGTCCCAACTGAACCATGATCCGCAGACCGGGTTGTTTTCGCGGGAAGTGCTGGAGCGGCGGGTGCCTGGGGAACTGGGCCGTATCGGGCGCAGCGAGTCCAATGCGGCGCTGCTGATGATCGGGTTCAAGAACATTGAAGAATTGCTGCCTCATGGTGATTACGCCGGTTTCGACAAGGTGGTGAGAGACTTCGCCGGGGGGCTGAACAGTTCGACACGAGCAGCGGACACGTGCGTCCGTTACGATGTGGCGAGCTTCGCGGCCCTGTTACCCACCGCCTCCAGCGAAACGGTGAAATTGGTCATTGACCGGATCCAGAAATGCGCCGATGCGATTCGGCCGCAGGAAAACGCCGATGGCAGCGTGGACCTGGCGGTTGGCGTGGCGGTCGCCTCGGCCAGCAGCCAGGCTGATCCGGCATCTTTTGTCAGCGCGGCGCAGGAGGCGCTGCGCGAGGCCCACGCCGCAGGTGAGGGTCACCAGGTGGTTTCCCGGAAACTGTAGAGGTTCAGACGCGGCTTTGCCGTCGACGAGGTAGTGCGGCTGTCCGAATGATCCAGGCCTTTCCCGGCATGAACAGCTATTCAGCCACCACCACGCGATTCCGCCCCTGTTCCTTGGCCTGGTAAAGTGCGGCATCGGCACGTTGGAAGGTTTCGTCGAGGGTGCTCCCGAAACGGTGCGGCGTCATTCCGAAGCTGCAGGTGATGCGAAGCGTTCCCCCCTGGCCGTTGTCCACTTCCTCTTTTGCAATGTTCTCGCGGAGTCGGTTGATGACCTTCAATCCGATGTCGAGACGGCTGTTGAGTAACGCGATCACGAATTCCTCGCCTCCAAACCGTGCACAAAGGTCCACTTCACGAATGTCCTTGCGAATGCGGTCCGCCAGCATCTTCAGTACCTCGTCGCCCACGGCGTGACCCCATGTGTCGTTCACCGACTTGAAATGATCCGCATCCATGACGAGCACCAGGGGCGGTGATTTTGCCGCCCGGCCGCTCAGCACGTTGACTTCCCAACGCTCTTCGAATCCCCGGCGATTCGGCATTCCGGTCAACGCGTCATGCGTTGCCTCGTGATGCCGCTCCTTTATGATCTGGAGATTCCTGGCCTCCTCGGTCTTGGCTGCCATGATGTCCTGCAGGGTGCCCGCCATGCGCATGCGGTCCGGGGCATCCTCCAGAGCCACGCTGGCTCCGCGCAGGGCAAACCAGCGGTCTTCCCCGGTTCCGGTTTTCAGCAGGAGTTCCTCGGTAAAGTCTCCCGTTTCCTGCGCGTACTGTTCCATGTATGAGCGGACCTGGTCGGGGTCAGGCTCCACAACAATGCTGAGCAGGCCCTCCAGCGTCGCCGGAAAATCTCCTGGTTGGTACCGCAACAATTCGTAGAACCGGGGAGAAAACCACATGTTTGGAACGAGTGTGTCTTGCCAGTCCCAGGGTCCGTCCTTGCTGCCACCGATCACGGCCTCCAGGCGGGTCTCGCTCTCCGCGAGCTTTTGCACGGCCTCGCGCAGTTCCAGCGTCCTTTCCTCAACGCGCTGCTCCAGCAGGTCCTTCTCGCGCACCAGGGCGCTCGTCATCTGCCTCAGGACACTCTCAAGCAAGAGGATTTCGTTATCCGTTTCACTGCCTTTCTTCCCCTGAGTGTCCTCGTCGTGCACGTGCGCGATGTGGGTTTTCCAGGCAAAGTCCGTGAGTTTGCGGATGGGCTGCGTCAGGCCGAAGGCCACCCACCAGCTTGCCGCAATCAGGAGGGGCAACAGAACGGCGGCGAGGATCGTTGCAACCCGGCGAACCTGTCGAAGCGGCGCGAGAACCTCCTGCTTGTCTTTCTTGACCACGATGCCCCAGCCATGGGCATCCAGGTGGCGGGTGGCAGCCAGCACGGGCACATCCCGATAATCGACGACGTCCCGCATTACGTCTTCCACGCCCTGCAGTGCGAGGTTCATGGGCTCTTTCGTTTGCGACTTGTCGACGGTTCGTTGCAGCGCAGCCCAGGGATCGAATCGCGTGGGGGTCAGGAAAAGCGCGTTGCCGTCCGCGTCGAAAGCTGCAAGCAGTGTCTCACCACTTTCCCCGAGCCCGGTATAGTCCACCGTCGCAGCGGCCAGTGATTCCAGTGAGCTGTGTATGACCAACGTGCCGAGGTGAGAGTCGTTGCGGTTTATGGGGCCGGCGATCAGCATCCCCGGCACGTCTTCCTCGTCCAGGACAAACGCGTAAATGTTCGACTTCTCCCGGGCCATCGCATACCAGGGTTCGGCCGGAAGGTCCTCCGGAAACCAGTACGGGTCGGTGGCGCCCAGCCATCGGCCGTTTGCGTCGGCCACGGCAACCGCATTGAACTCGTGGGTGCTCGCCAGAATTTCGCTGAGAACCCCCTCGAGCTCTTCTCCGGAGATCGGCCCGGATGCAGACCAAGATTCCACAAGGGTTGCCAGCCGCTTGTGGCGTGCCGCCACCGTGAAACGTTCCCGGTACTGGTTGGTCAGGTGGCGCAGCCTGTTCTCCTGGGCCGCCGCCAGCGATTGCAGCTGCGATTCCGCCTGCTCCTCCAGGAGATTGGAGACATACCCGTGCAGGCCGTACAGGGTCCCCGCGATCGCGATGGTGACGATGGGTATGAAGGCTGCCAGGATTCTGGTTCTAATTCGCATGTGGCTTTGTCTTCATGTTTTTGCGGGTCATTCGCACGAACGGTGCGAAAAAAGGACCCGGATAAAGAATCAATGGTAGTCTAATCATTATGTGCCAGTGCCGGATCAACAGGTAGCATCGATGGGCTCGCTGACCCGCCCCCATTTGGCAGAACGTTACGCATTGGCTTGCCTGTTGAGCACAGTCCTCAATGCGGCGAATGCATGGTCTGCGGACAACCCGGGCCACCGGCCGCTCGCGACGCCGGATGAGTACGACATCCTTTACCCCGATGATGAACCGCATACGCAAGCAGAGATCGATCTCGGAAAGACACTTTTTTTCGATCCCCGATTGTCACAGGACGGTAGCATGTCGTGTGCCTCCTGCCATGATCCTGATCTGGGATTCGGCGATGGCAAACCGTTATCTGTGGGTGTCGATGGTGAATTCCTCTCCCGGCACACACCTTCACTTTACAACCTGGCCTGGGGCGTGCTGTTTTTCTGGGATGGCCGCTCGCCGTCACTCGAGGCGCAGGCGCTCATGCCGATCCGCTCCCGGCAGGAAATGGCGGTTTCCACCCAGGAGTTGGAACGTCGTCTGCAGTCCGTTCCCGAATACCGGGAAAGCTTCGCCCTCGTATACGGAGATGGCGCGATCACCGCGGGCCGGGTGGGAAGGGCGTTGGCCGCATTTGAGCGCAGCCTGATCGTGGTGAACACTCCCTTCGATCGCTACCTTGCCGGTGATGGATCGGCGATGGATGACGCGGCAAAAAGAGGGCTCGAACTGTTTTCCGGCAAGGCCGAATGCGTGCGCTGCCACGATGGCCCCAATTTCACGGACGACAGTTTCCACAATATCGGGCACAGGAATTTCGATGATCCGGGCAGGGGCGGCGTGATCGGCGACCCGTCACTGCATGGCGCCTTCAAGACGCCTGGCTTACGGAACGTTGCCTTGCATCCGCCGTACTTTCACGATGGTTCCCAGGCGACCCTGGAAGACGTGCTTCATTTTTATAATCGTGGCGGTGATTCTCCCCGACACCGCAGCCGCCTGATCCGCCCGCTGCACCTCAGCGACGCGGAAATCGCGGACCTGCTTTCCTTTTTGCATGCGCTTACCGAGCCCATTGAAATAAAACC
>JBFGWM010000158.1:0-6792 GCA_041588495.1 Pseudomonadales bacterium
CATGTGCACCGCCAGCAGCATGTTGTTGCAGATCTTGGCGACCTGGCCGGCGCCCGAATCACCCGCGTGAAAGATGTTCTTGCCCATGCAGGACAACACCTCGCGGGCCGCCTCGACGTCTTGCGCGGCGCCGCCGACGATGAAGGTCAGGGTTCCGGCCTCGGCCCCGGCCACGCCCCCGGACACCGGGGCATCGATCATGCGCACCCCGCGTTCGCGGGCGGCCGCGGCGATGCGGCGCGCAGTTTCCGGCGCAATGGTGCTCGAATCGATGACCAGCGTACCGGTCCCGACCACCTCGAGCACGCGCGCGTCGTGCAGGTACAGTGCCTCGCTGTGCGGGCTGGAGGGCAGCATGCTGATCAGCACGTCGACGTCGCGCGCCGCTTCCGCGGCATCCGCGGCGGCAGTTGCACCGAGGTCCACCGCTTTCTGCACCGCCGCGTCGACGAGATCGAAGACCTTCAGGGAATGCCCCGCTTTCAAGAGGTTCGCCGCCATCGGGCCACCCATGTGACCCAGTCCGATGAATCCGATGCTTGCCATGCTGACGACTGCTCCCGTTACATTCAGTAATCGCTGCCGAGATCGGCCAGCGGATGTTCGCCTTCGTTCCACGGTGAGCGGAAATGTGCCTCGACCCAGTCGCGGGGGACGTCCGCCACGCGCCCGTATTTCCACTGCGGCCGGTTGTCCTTGTCGACCAGCAACGCCCGCACGCCCTCCGCGAAGTCCGGATGACGCGTGCACTGGACCGACATCACCAGTTCCATGCGAAACACCTCCGCGAGGGAAAGAGTACCACCGCGCCGCAACTGCTCGTAAACCAGGTGTGCGGTGGTCGGGGAGCCGGCCTCGAGGCCCGCGGCCGCACGCTCGAGCCAGCGGTCGCCGTCGCGACCCGCGGCGAGTATTCGCTTCACGACGCCGCGCAGGCTGTCGGGCGCGGTGACCCGCGCAACGGTGTTCGCGTGCGATTCCAGGTTGGCACGCGGGCAGTTCCCGGTGTCGGCGGCGACGGAGGAGAGAATCTCATCAAGACGTTCGCGGTCGGCGCTTTCATCGCCCTGCCAGTTCTCCGCGAGCAGGCGGTTCACCAGGCCCGACCAACGCCCGGACTCCAGGAACGCATCGGCCAGGCCGGTGTACAGCGCATCACCCGCGTTGATGGAGGCGCCGGTCAGGCCGAGAAACAGGCCCGCGCCAGGCGGCATGCGGTTCAGGAACCAGGTTCCGCCGACGTCAGGGTACAGCCCGATGGTGATCTCCGGCATCGCCATGCGGGTACGCTCGGTGACCACCCGGTGGCTGGCACCGGTCATCAGCCCCATGCCGCCACCCATGACGATCCCGTCGCCGAAACACAGCACCGGCCGGGGGAAGGTGTGGATCAGGTAGTCAAGGCGGTACTCGTGGGTGAAAAACTCGACCGCGTAAGGGTTCGGTCCGTAGTCGCACTCGATGATCGTCTCGTACAAGCGGCGCACGTCGCCGCCGGCGCAGAAGGCGCGGTCACCGGCACCGCGCAGGATCACCAGCACGATATCCGGGTCGGCACGCCACTCCTGGAAACGCGCGTACAGCGCGTCAATCATTTCCAGGTTGAGAGAATTGAGCGCATCGGGCCGGTTCAGCGTGGCCACACCGATGCGCCCGGCACGGGCCTCGAGCGTATCGAACAGAACTTCCGGATCGGACATGATGCTACCCGTGGTTGACCCGCACCGCACGCGGGCCTGTCAGCAAAGATCGTCCACCGCGTTTTCCTGCAGCACGCGGCGCGCGATGATCACCCGCATGATCTCGTTGGTCCCCTCCAGAATCTGGTGCACGCGTACGTCGCGGACATGGCGTTCCAGCGGGTATTCCTTCATGTAACCATAACCGCCGTGCAACTGTAGCGCCTCGTTGCAGATTCCGAAACAGGCGTCGGTTGCGAACTGCTTGGCCATCGCGCAGTAGGTCCGCCGGTCGCGGTCTCCCGCGTCCAGCTTCACCGCCGCGAGATGCACCATCTGGCGTGCCGCGACCAGCTGCGTGGCCATGTCCGCAAGCTTGAAGCGCACCGACTGGAAATCACTGATCGGCTGGTCGAACTGGCGCCTTCCCGAGATGTAGGCACGGGTGGTCTCGAGCGCGGCGCGCGCGGTTCCCAGGGAACAGGTCGCGATGTTGATGCGCCCCCCGTCGAGCCCCTGCATGGCGATCAGGAACCCGTCGCCCTCGGCGCCCAGCCGGTAGCGTTCCGGAATCTTCACGTCGTCCAGGGAAATGGTCCGGGTCGGCTGGCTGTTCCAGCCCATCTTGTCTTCCTTGCGCCCGTAGCTGACGCCCTCGGCGTCGGCCGGGACGACAAAGCTGGAGATTCCCGAAGGCCCGGGTTCCCCGGTGCGCGCCATGAGGACCAGGACCTCGGTCGACCCCGCCCCGGAGATGAAACACTTCGCCCCGTTGAGAACGTAATCGCCGCCGCGCTTTTCGGCGCGGGTGCGCAGGGAGGCCGCGTCAGACCCGGCGTTCGGCTCGGTGAGGCAATACGACGCCAGCAGTTCGCCGCCGGTGAGGCGCGGGCACCACTCCTTGCGGACTTCCGCCGCGCCGAACGCGGAGATCATCCAGGTCGCCATGTTGTGGATGGTCATGTACGCCGCGGTGGAGGTGCAGCCCCGTGAAAGCTCCTCGAAGATCAGGCTGGCGTCGAGCCGGCCCAGACCGAGTCCGCCGTCACGCTCGGGGGTGTAAATGCCGAGAAAACCCAGCTTACCGGCAGCACGGATCACGTCGACCGGAAAATGCTGGTCACGGTCCCATTGCGCGGCATGGGGCGCCAGTTCGCGTTCGGCGAAGGCGCGCGCGGTATTGCGGAATGCCTGCTGTTCCTCGCTGAGGGAAAAGTCCATGACGGCCTACTTGAGGGTGATGGTCATGTTCGCCTCGCCCGCCGGGGCGCTGTCGAACCAGCGGGAGATCACGGTCTTGGTCTCGGTATAGAAACGTACCGCCTGCTTGCCATAAGCGTGCTGATCGCCATAGAAGGAGTTTTTCCACCCGGTGAAGGAAAAGAACGGCAGCGGCACGGGGATCGGCACATTGACGCCGACCTGACCCACCTCGACCTCGTTCTGGTACTTGCGCGCCGCAGCCCCGGAGGCGGTGAATATCGAGGTGCCGTTGCCAAACGGGCTGCGGTTCACCAGGGCGATGGCGTCCTCCAGGGTGTCGACCTCGATAAGCAGGAGCACCGGCCCGAAGATTTCCTGGCGGTAGATCTCCATGTCGGTGTCCACCCCGGCAAACAGGGTCGGGCCGATCCAGTTGCCGTCCGGGTAGCCCTCGACGCTGCAGTCGGAACCGTCGAGCAGGCACTCGGCGCCCTCTTCCTGACCCTTTTTGATCAGGCCCAGCACCCGCTCCCGCGCCGGACGGCTGATCTGCGGACCGTAGCCCGCGCCCTCGTCGTCCCATGCGCCGGGACGCACCTGGGCCAGGGCATCGCGGATGTCCGTCTTCCATTCCCGGGTTTCGCCCACCAGCACGGCGACGCTGATCGCCATGCAGCGCTGTCCGGCCGCGCCCACCGAGGATCCGACCAGGTTGTTCACCACCTGCCCGCGATCTGCGTCCGGCATCACAACCATGTGGTTCTTGGCCCCGGCAAATGCCTGCACCCGTTTCAGGTTCTGGGTGCCGGTGCGATAGATGTACTGGCCGACGGGCACCGAGCCGACGAAGGAGATCGCCTTGATCTCGGGCTCGTGGAGGAGGAAATCGACCTGCTCGCGATCGCCGTGGATGACCTGCAGGAGCCCGGCCGGGAAGCCGGCCTCCACGAACAGTTCCGCGAGGCGGTTGACGACCAGGGGGTCCTGTTCCGAGGGCTTGAGGATAAAACTGTTGCCGCAGGCGATGGCCATGGGAAACATCCACAGGGGAATCATCGCCGGGAAATTGAATGGCGTGACCCCGCCGCAGATGCCGAGGGGCTGCACGTAGGTCGCGGTATCGACCCCGCGAGCCACGTTCTCCGCGGTCTCCCCCATCAGCAGGCTGCTGATGTTGCAGGCGTGCTCGACCACCTCGATGCCACGCCACACGTCGCCCTTGGCGTCGGCAAAGATCTTGCCGGTGTCATGGCTGAGAATCTCCGCCAGCTCATCATGATGTTCCTTCAGCAGGGCCTGGTAGCGCATCATGAGTCGCGCGCGTTCCGGAGCCGGAACGTGACGCCATTCCTCGAAGGCTGCACGCGCGGATGCCACCGCCCGCGCGAACTCGTCCGCGGTGGCGCAGGGCGCACGGGTCAGTTCCTCCTGGGTGGCCGGATTCAGCACCGGCAGGAAACGGTCCGTGGAACTCTCGCGGAACGCGCCTTCGATGAACAGGGGGAGCGTGCTGGCCATGATGGTTTCACCTATCGGGTAATTCGTTTCCGGCCGGGGGCCGTGCAGGGAGGAAATCCTGACAGGCGGCGACCGCGAATTCAACAGCCTGCGGGCAAACCACGCAAACCACCCCTGAACCCATATCCGCCTCACCCTTCGTTTCAAAAACCCCATTTCTTACAGTCACTTAACGCCAAACAATCCGGCCTCCCGGGGGTTGCCCGGGGGAGCGGTGCTACATTGAACTTTCGGGCAATTGCAGTCAGCCTAAAAAACAGGCAATACTCCCTCCTTGCCGCCCTGCCCTAATAAGAAAGGCTGTACACCGGTCCGCGCTGTGTTGAGCCAGGCAAAAACTCATCTGCAGGCTGGAATTACAAGAAAGAACGAGGAACCACACATGCCGGATCGCCGCAAATTCCTGAAATACATGCTGGCCGGCCTGACCGTGCCCACGGTCACCGTCAATCCCGCGGCATTCGCGGCAAACAAGGAAAGCATCGACGTCGATGCGCTGATGAAACAGGGCCACCAGGGCGGGGTCAATTACTTCACCTGTGGCGTCGTCTCCGGCGAACCCACCCCTGATGCGGTGGTGATCTGGACCCGCATCGAGGATCCGGCGCTGATCCCGGTGACCAGTCCCTACCGCTCCGAACCCGTGGACATGCAGAACGTCTCCGGTGGCGGCACCCACCGCGAATGGCGCAAGGCCCCCGGCGCGAACGGCGATCCGGAGAGTTATTCCACGATTTACCTGCTCGACCAGCTACGCACCCTCGACCAGGGTGAAAAAGCCAAGGTCGGCTACCACGTCTACGACGGGAACGGGCAACTGATCTGCGAGGGGAAGGCCGAAACCAGCACCCTGCGCGACTACACCCTGAAGCTCGACGTCACCGGCCTGCAACCCGGCACGGTGTATTTCTACCGGTTCTCCTACAAGAAGACCTTCAGTCCGCTGGGGCGCATGAAGACCCTGCCCGCGGCAGGCACCACCCCGGACCTGGTGCGCTTCGTGGCGTTCTCCTGCCAGAGCTACTGGCAGGGTTACTGGAATGCACTGCACCATGTCGGCCAGGAGCAGGACGTCGATTTCCTGCTCCACCTCGGTGATTACATCTACGAGTATGGCGGAGACAGCGTGGGCGACGACGCCAACGGCGTACGCTGCGATCCGTACCCGCCGGAAAGCCAGAACGACCCCAACCCCGACGGCGACCTGCAGGAGCACCTGTCACTGCAGACGCTGAGCGAGTACCGCTTCAAGTACAAGTACTACCGCAACGAGCCCAACCTGCAGGCCGCGCACCGGGTCGCCGGCATGTACTCGACCTGGGACGACCACGAAGTGCGCGACGATCACACGGGTGACTGGTTCCGGCGCGAGACCGAGCCCGTGGGCAGCCAGGTCATCAGCAAGTTCGACCGCCTGGCAAACGCCTACTACGTGTACTGGGAATACATGCCGATCCGCCGCTTTGGCGCCGCGGCGCCCGCCGGCGCCAAGTGTGATGCGCGGGAGATCGTCGACGCGCCCTCCGCAACCACGCGCCTGCACCGCAGCCACGCGATCGGCGGTTTGATCGACCTGGTGATCCTCGACGGCCGCCAGCACCGGGTCAGCCCCGGCACCGAGCCGGCGGCCGCCTTCACCACGCGCCCGGCGATCTACGAGAGCGAGGACCGCACCAACCTCGGCCTGGAGCAGCTCGAGTGGTTCAAGGGTGAACTGACCGCATCGGCAGCGCGCGGCACGACCTGGCGCATGATTGCCAACCAGACCATGGTCATGCCCCTGCGCCTGACCCCGTCGACACCGGGATTCCCCAGCGAGTTCAACCAGATTCCGGGGCGCGAGCAGTTCCCGATGGATTCGATTCCCCCGGTCTACGTCACCCTCGACAGCTGGGACGGCTTCCCGGTGGAGCGCCAGAAGATCCTCGATTTCCTGTCCGAGCAGGACCTCAAGAACGTGGTGTTCATGACTGGCGACATTCACATGTTCTTCGCCGGCCACTGCTGGCAGAATTTCGACGCCGGCCTGGAACCGCTGACCCGTGTGGTCGGCACCGAGTACGTGGTCAGCGGCATCAGTTCCGCGGGACTCGACGACCTCGAGGGTCACAACGGCCCGGTCGCGCCGGAAAAGAGCACCACCCGCGTCGCGGGCAAGGCGGCGCGGGTCTCCAACCCTTATTACCAGTACGCCGATACCGACTGCCACGGCTACGGGGTTTTCGAGGTGACGCCGGAGAAACTCACGGTAACCTTCAAGGCGGTCAACACGGTACGGGCGCCGGATATCCAGTCCCCCATCGACACCATCGCGGTGTTCGAACAGGCGCGGGACTCCAACAAGGTCACCGTGCTGCAGGACAATCCGCCCAGCGTGCCGCAGTCGGTCCCG